>NZ_JBQSYJ010000001.1:0-311074 GCF_052379185.1 Corynebacterium sp. AOP12-C2-36
AGCTCAAGGAAGCTGGCGGCGACCGCAACGTCGTCGTTCTCTCCGTCGGCCCGGCCAGCGCTAAGGACGCGCTGCGCAAGGCGCTGTCCCTCGGTGCTGACGAGGCGATCCTCGTCACCGACGACGCACTCGCCGGTTCCGACGCGCTCGGCACGGCCTGGACCCTGTCCAACGCGCTGAACCTCGTCGACGACATCGAGCTGATCATCGCGGGCAACGCCTCGACCGACGGCGTCGCCGGCGCGGTCCCGGGTCTGCTCAGCGAGTACCGCCAGATCCCCGCCCTGACCCACCTCCGCACCCTCGAGGTCAGCGGCGACAAGGTCTCCGGCGAGCGTGTCACCGAGGACGGCATCTACACCGTCGAGGCCCCGAAGCCGGCCATCGTCTCGGTGACGGAGAAGGCCAACACCCCGCGTTTCGCCGTCTTCAAGGGCATCATGGCCGCCAAGAAGAAGAAGATCCAGGAAGTCGGCCTCGCCGACATCGGAGTGGCTCCGGAGAACGTCGGCCTGGCCGCCGCCTCCACCTCCGTGACCACCGCTGCCCCGAAGCCGGAGAAGACCGCGGGCGAGATCATCACCGACGAGGGCGACGGCGGCAACAAGCTCGTCGAGTACCTCGTGTCGAAGAAGCTCGTCTAGTTCACCCACCGGTTCAGCGCGAACGAAACTGTCGAAAGGACATACACAACCATGACCAACGTCCTGGTACTTGTCGAGCACACTCAGGGTGAACTGAAGAACTCCACCCTGGAGCTCATCACCGCGGCCCGCGCGTTCGGCACCGTCGGTGCCATCGTCGTCGGCGCCCCCGGCACCGCCGAGAAGCTGCAGGAGGGTCTGGCCGCCGGTGGCGCCGAGACCATCTACGCCGCGGAGTCCGACGACGCCGAGAAGTACGTCGTCACCCCCTCCGTGGACGCCGTCTCCGGCCTCGCCGCCCAGCTGCAGGTCCCGGTGATCATCGCCGCCGGTGCCGCCGGCAACGAGATCGCCGGACGTGTCGGTGCCCGCGTGGCCTCCGGCGTCCTGTACGACCAGATCGCCGTCAACGCCGACCGTTCCTCCAAGGGTTCGATCTTCGGTGGCGACTTCACCGTGGACTCCACCGCCGGTGGCGCCTCGCCGGTCTACACCCTGCGTGCCGGAGCCGTCGACCCGGAGCCGCAGGCGGCCTCCGGTACGGTCCAGCCCGTCGAGCTGCCGGCCGCCGGCCCCACGGCCGTGACCATCACCTCCTTCTCCCCGGCGGAGAAGGCTGACCGTCCCGAGCTCACCGAGGCGAAGATCGTCGTCTCCGGTGGCCGTGGTGTCGCCGGCCCGGACGGCTTCCGCGACGTCATCGAGCCGCTGGCCGACGTCCTCGGTGCCGCCGTCGGTGCGTCCCGCGCCGCGGTCGACGCCGACTACTACCCGGGCAAGTTCCAGGTCGGCCAGACGGGCAAGACCGTCTCCCCGAACCTGTACCTGGCCCTGGGCATCTCCGGTGCGATCCAGCACAAGGCCGGCATGCAGACCTCGAAGACCATCGTCGCGGTCAACAAGGACGACGAGGCGGGCATCTTCGAGATCGCCGACTTCGGTGTCGTCGGCGACCTCTTCAAGGTCGCCCCGCAGGCCACCGAGGCCCTCAAGGCCCGCGGCTAGCCAGCCACCCCCGCATCCCCCCGGGGCCGGAGAGTAGACTCTCCGGTGAACCGGTGAGGTGCACCGTGCACGGCACGACGACGACCCGCACTCACCGAGTGCGGGTCGTCGTCGTTGCGCGTCGGGCCCTCACACCACACCCCGAAGTGCTCCCACGCGGGCGCCCCCGATAAGGACAACTCCTCCGTGACCACCCTCTTCGTCATCATGTGCCTGATGCTCGCCACCGTCCTCACGGTGGGTGTGGGTGACCGGATCGGGCTACCGTGGCCGGTCCTGCTGCTGCTGGTGACCACGGCGGTGATGTTCATCCCCGGCACCCCCACCATCGAGATCGAGCCGGAACTCATCCTCCCGCTGTTCCTGCCGCCACTGCTGTGGGCGCTGGCCAGACGCACCTCCTGGGGCATGTTCCGCGACCAGTGGCGCACCATCCTCAGCCTGTCGGTCGGCCTTGTCTTCATCACCGTGGCCGCGGTCACCGGTGTGACCATGCTGATCATCCCCGGGGTGGGGCTGGTCTCGGCCATGGCGGTGGGGGCCGCGGTGGCACCACCGGACCCCGTCGCGGTGGAGGCTGTCGCCGAGCCCGCGGGCATCCCGCGAAGGATCATCGGCTCGCTGCAGTCCGAGGGGCTGTTCAACGACGCCGCCTCCCTGGTCATCTTCAGTGCGGCGATCACCGCCGCGGAGTTCCACCACGACATCCACTGGTTCGAGGCCGGGGGAACGTTCATCTACAGCGCCCTGGGAGCCGTGGCGTCGGGCTGGCTGGTCGGCCGCGGTTCGGCCCTGGTGCTCGGGTGGGTGGACTCGCCGGTGGCCGGCAACGCCTTCACCTGGGTGCTGCCGTTCATGGTGTACCTGGCGGCGGAGGAGATCGGCGTGTCCGGGGTCATCGCCGTGGTCGTCGCCGCGGTGGAGCTGACCTCCCGCGCCGACGCCACCGCCGCCGACGCCCGGCTGACCGGCTCGGCCTTCTGGGAGGTCACCGAACTGCTCGTCACGGGCCTGGCCTTCGGGCTGATGGGCATGAACGTGCGCGACGCGATCATGGACGACGACACCGACCACCTCAACCCGGTGTGGTGGGGCCTGGTGATCTCCGTGGTGCTGATCCTGGTGCGGTTCTTCTGGATGTGCTGGCTGCTGCGGGTCAACCGCCGTAAGGGCGGACGCTACCGCGCGCCCATCCGGTTCACCGACGTGATCCTGCTCAGCTGGTCCGGCATGCGCGGGCTGGTGACGCTGGCCCTGGTGCTGTCGCTGAACCCGGTCGACTTCCCGATGCGCGACGAGTTCATCATCGTGGCCTTCGTGGTCCTGCTGTGCACCATGGTGATCCCGGGCCTCACGCTGCCCGCGCTGACGAACTACCTCCGCGAGCACCACGATCTCCAGGACCTGGACGACAAGCTGACCGAGGAGGCCCTCGACGAGGCCTACCGGGCGGCGATGAGCGTGGTCCGCCAGCAGATGGGCGAGGGGCTGTCCCCGGAGCAGGCGGCGAGGATCGAGGAACGCCTGGGCATCGTGCGCTCGGTCTCCAGCCTCGACGACAGCTCCGACGACACCTCCGAGGAGGTCAACGACGGTGGCACCGGGGCCATCCGCACCGGCTCGACCGGTGGGAGCGAGACAGAGGCGCTGCGCCGGCGCCGCGAGCACCGCCAGGAACTCGCGCGACGTGCCGTGGAGGTGCGCCGTGAGTCGATGTACGCCGCCCAGCGCAGCCTCGCCGCGGCGAAGTTCCGCAAGGGTGTCGACCCGGAGGTCATCGCCGAGAAGATGCGTGAGCTCGACCGACGCCTGCTGGCGTTCCCCGGGGAGAAGTGAGCATGGCACCTGTGACACGGAGGATCTTCGCCGACCACGCGGCCACCGCGCCGTTGCGTCCCGAGGCGGTGGACGCCGCCACGGCGGCCGCCGGCCTGCTCAACCCGGCCGGGCAGTACGCCTCGGGCCGTGAGGCCCAGCGCGTGCTGGAGGACGCCCGTGAGCAGGTGGCGGAACTGCTCGGCGCCGACCGCGCGGAGGTACTCTTCACCGCCTCCGGCACCGAGTCCGACAACCTCGCCGTCCAGGGGCTCGCCTTCGGTGCGCGGACGGCCCGCGGGCCCGGTGCCCGGCGCATCCACTCCGCGGCCACCGAGCACCCGGCGGTCGTGGAGACCGTCGACTGGCTGTGCGGCGACCTGCTCGGGGGCGGGGAACCGCTGTTCGAGCACGTCGAACTGGCGGTGGACGGCCACGGGCGTGTGGGCGCCGGGAACGTCCCGGCGCTGGATCCGTCCACCGACGCGCTGGTGACCTGCATGTGGGCCAACAACGAGACCGGCAACCTGCAGCCCGTCGCCGAACTGGCGGACCTCGCGGCAGGGTCGGGTGTGCCCTTCCACGTCGACGCCGTCCAGGCCGTCGGTCACGTCCCGGTGGACTTCCACGCCCTGGGCTGCACCACGCTCGCGGCGAGCGCGCACAAGTTCGGCGGACCGAAGGCCACCGGGATCCTGCTGGCACGTCGCGACGCCGGACTCGTCAGCCCACTGCGCGGCGGCGGGCAGGAACGTAAGGTCCGCTCCGGCACCGCCGACCCGCAGGGGGCGGCTGCCACCGCCGCCGCACTCGCCGCGGCCGTGGCGGAGACCGCCCGTGAACACGAACGTCTCAGCGTCCTGCAGGAGCGTCTGCTGGCGACCGTGCGCCAGATCCCGGACGCACGCACCTACACCGACCCGTCCGGCGGCGCCCTGCCCGGCCACGTGCACGTGGGGTTCCCGGGGGCGGAGGGCGACAGCCTGATCATGCTGCTCGACGTCGCCGGGGTCGACGCCTCCACCGGCTCGGCCTGCTCGGCCGGGGTCAACAGGGCCAGCCACGTGCTCACCGCGATGGGCGTTCCGGTGGACGTGGCCCGTGGTGCACTGCGGCTCACCCTGGGCACCGCCACCACCGCCGCCGACGTGGACCGGCTGTGCACCCTGCTGCCCGGGGTGGTCGACCAGGCCCGTGCGGCAGGCATGGCCTAGCAGGTGAGAGGCCGCGTACCCACCGTGTAGGGTGAAGGGCTGACTGCAGGGCCCCACACGTGGGGCGGAGAAGAGAGCACGAGAGGAACGGGTACACACGATGCGGGTTGTCGCGGCGATGAGCGGTGGGGTGGACTCCTCCGTGGCTGCAGCACGGGCACTGGAGGCCGGACACGAGGTCATCGGCGTGCACCTGGCGTTGAGCCAGTCGCCGGAGGCCGTGCGGGCGGGTTCGCGTGGCTGCTGCTCGCTGGAGGACTCCGCCGACGCCCGCCGGGTCAGCGACTCCCTGGGCATCCCGTTCTACGTGTGGGACTTCTCCGACCGTTTCAAGGCCGACGTCATCGACAACTTCGTGGAGTCCTACGAGATCGGCGAGACCCCCAACCCCTGCCTGCGCTGCAACGAGAAGATCAAGTTCGAGGCGCTGCTGGACCGCTCCATCGCCCTGGGGTTCGACGCGGTGGTCACCGGGCACTACGCCCGCCTGCACGACGGGGTCATGCGCCGCGGCATCGACGACAACAAGGATCAGTCCTACGTGCTCGGCGTGCTCGACGACGAGCAGCTGGCTCACTGCCTCTTCCCAGTCGGCGACACGGTCAAGCCCGAGATCCGTGAGGAGGCCGCCGGGCTGGGCATGGGTGTGGCCTCCAAGCCGGACAGCCACGACATCTGCTTCATCCCCGACGGCAACACCCAGGCGTTCCTGGGCAACCAGATCGGTCTGCGCCCCGGCATGGTCAAGTCCGTGGAGGGCGAGACCCTCGCCGAGCACGACGGCGTCTACGGCTTCACCATCGGCCAGCGTAAGGGCCTCGGCGTGGCAGGTCCCGCCGCCGACGGCCAGCCGCGCTACGTCACCGACATCGACGCCTCCACCGGCACGGTGACCGTGGGTGGGCGTGAGGACCTGCGTGTCGGCCACATCACCGCCGACCGGCTCAAGCGTCTGGACCCGGCCAAGCACGGCAGCACCTTCGAGTGCGACGTGCAGGTCCGCGCCCACGGCGGCGTGGTCCCGGCCACCGCCACCCTCGGCGGGGGATCGGTGGAGCTGGAGCTGCACGAACCGTTGCGCGGGGTCGCCCGCGGCCAGGCCGCGGTGGTCTACCTGCCGGACGCCGAGGGCGACATCCTGCTCGGGTCCGGCACGATCTGCCGGACGCAGCCCTGGTCCGAGACGGTGCCTACATCACAGGCGTCGCAGGCACGGACCGCGTGAACGAGACGATGACTCGTTTCGCCTGGTGGGAGGACATCCGCACCGACCACGTCGACCTCCGTGCCGCCCTGGCCGCGGCGTCCCGGCGCACCCGCGACGTGGACGAGGACGTTGGCGTGGTTCCCCCGCTGAGTCTGCCGCAGGGTGACCTTCTGCCCGCCAGCGCGGCGATGGGCGTGCTCGTCGGTGGGCCCTACCTGCGCTCCCACGCCCGCGGCTGGGAGATCGCCCCGGGCCGGACGCTGGACGCCCGGCACTTCCTGGGGCGGCTGCACGAGCTCACCGACATCGTCGCCGAGGTCATGCCGGGCACCGACCGGCTGATGGTGCACGTCACCGGCCCGTGGACCTTCGGGGCGGACGTGGAGTACCGCGGGCACCCGCTGTGCTTCGACCGTCCGGCGTTCCGGGACGTGGCGCTGTCGCTGGGCGAGGGCGTCCGGGAGTTCTGCGACGCGGTGGGAGCGTCGGTGGTGCACGTGCATGAACGACGCCTCGGCGAGGTCACCTCACACCTGCAGGGCGCGACGGAGTTCGAGACGATGCAGGTCGACCGCGAGGTCGCGCTGAACGTGGAGCGCAGGTTCATCGACCAGGTGCGTGGTGGGACCGCGCGCCGGGTGGTCCTGGACACCGGGCTGGTGTGGCCGGAACTGCTGCACACCGGCGCCGACGCGCTGGTCGTCGACGAGATCTCCGGGGAGCGCACCGACGACGTGGCCGGGCTGATCGACGCCGGGGCACAGGTCGCCTGGCGGGTGGACGACGCCCGGTCGAGCGAGGACATCGCCCGCGAGGTCATCGGCACGTGGCGGCTCTGGACCTTCGACGCGGCCACCCCCGAACCCCAGATCGACCTCGTCGCCGTGGGGGACGGGGTACTGAAACCGGGCCCGGCGGCCGAGCTCGCCCGGACCGTGCGCGGGGCCGCGGCGCTGCTGCACAGCAACTAGGCGCGGTGCCCCGGGGTCGGGAGGGGACTACTCGGAGCCGAGGTCCACGACCTCGAACTCCAGCAGCGAGGCGCCCGTGGCGACGGGCTTCTTGCCCTCGCCGCCGTGCGGGCCGCTGTGGGCGGCCTTCGCCGGGCCGTCCGCCCACGCCTGGAAGTCCTCCTCGGTCGCCCAGGTGGTGACCACGAAGTAGCGGGTCTCGCCGGCGGTGGGGCGCAGCAGCTGGAAGCCCTCGAAGCCGGGGGAGCCGTCGACGGTGTGTGCGCGGGCGGCGAAACGGGCCTCGAGCTCGGGGCCGGCGCCCTCGGGGACGTCGATGGCGTTGATCTTCACGACGGACATGTTGCTCCTTGCTTCGGGGTGAGAGTGTGTTTCCACCAGCGAGTCTACCGCCGTTCAGCCCCCTCGTCGTAGACGTCCTCGACGGCCGCGAACAACCAGGCGGGCTCGATACCGGAGTTGTCCGCCAGCCGGCGAATGGAGCACAGCACGCTCATCACCGGTAGTCCGAACTCCCAGGACCAGTCCTCGTCGGTGAAGGTACCGGACGTGATCGTCACGGTCGGCAGCTGCGCCCCCTCAGGTACTGGGGGACGGAACCCCGCAGTCGTGGATCCTCGACACGGTGGAGTCAGCGAAGATGAATCCGGGAGCGTGGCCAGGTTCAGGAACGTCGGCCCGGCTCAGCGTCATCACCGTGGACGACCAGCGTGCCATCGCCCAGCGCGTCGTGAATCTCGGTGTCGGTGAGCTGGGAGTCGAGGGCGAACCCGCGGAACCGGTCGAGTACGTCAGTGAAGGCCATCAGTGAAGGCCGCGAGGCTGATAGTAGTCCTGACGTCACTACAGTCGACTGTAGTGACGTCAGGACTACTTCGGTCGGTCGAAGTCCATTTGCGGGCGGTCAGCGCACCGCGTCCGGCCCTTCGGCCAGCAGTAGCTTGAAGCCGTCCTCGTCGAGGACCGGGACACCCAGGTCCTCGGCCTTCTTCAGCTTCGAGCCCGCCTTCTCCCCGGCGACGACGAAGTCGGTCTTCTTTGACACGGAGCCGGACGCCTTGCCCCCGTGGGCCTCCACGACCTCCTTGGCCTCGGTGCGGTCGAAGTCGACGAGCGATCCGGTGACCACCAGGGTCAATCCCTCCAGGGTCTGCTCCGGGCGCTCGGAGGCCTCGATGATCTGCTCCATGCGCACCCCGGCGGCGGCCCAGGCGTCGACGATCTCGCGGTGCCAGTCCACGGCGAACCAGTCCTTCACCGACTGGGCGATGATGCCGCCGACCCCGTCGATGTCGGCCATCTCCTCGACAGAGGCTTCGTCGATGGCGGGGATGGACTGCAGCTTCGCGGCGAGCGCCTTGGCCGCGGTGGGGCCGACGTGGCGGATCGACAGGGCGGTGATCACCCGCCACAGGTCCACACCCTTGGCCTCCTCGAGGTTGGCCAGCAGCACCTCGCCCTGCTTGTTCAGCGCGCCTGCCTTTGTGGTGTACGCACTGGTGGTGGCCAGCTTCTCCGGGGTGAGGGAGAACAGGTGGCCCTCGTCGGGCAGGACACCGGAGTCGATGAGGTCGTGGGCGGCGCGCTCGCCGAGCGCGTCGATGTCGAAGGCGCCACGTCCGGCGAGGTAGTTCAGGCGGTTCTGCAGCTGGCCGGGGCAGTAGCGGGTGTTGGGGCAGCGCCAGTCGGCGTCGCCGTCGCGGGTCGGCGACAGCGGCGTGCCGCACTCCGGACACAACGACGGGTAGAGGTACTCGCGTTCCTCCCCGGTGCGCGCGCTCTCCACGGGGCCGAGGACCTCGGGGATGACCTCGCCGGCCTTGCGGATCATGGCACGGTCGCCGAGCCGGACGCCCTTGCGGTGCGCCTCGGTGGCGTTGTGCAGCGTGGCCATGGTGACGGTGGACCCGGCGACGTAGGTCGGCGTCATGACCGCGTACGGGGTGGCGCGCCCGGTGCGTCCGATGCCCACGCGGATGGACTCCACGGTGGTCACCGCCTCCTCCGGCGGGTACTTGTAGGCGATGGCCCAGCGCGGTGCGCGGCTGGTGGCACCCAGGTCCTGCTGCTCGGAGACGTCGTCGATCTTCACGACGAGCCCGTCCATCTCGTGGGCGGCGTCGTGACGGTGCTCGCCCCAGTAGGTGACCGCGTCCAGCACCTCGGCCACGGTGCGCACCTGCCGGGTGTAGGGGCTCACGGGCAGCCCCCAGGCCTCGATCGCCCGGTAGCCGTCGTGCTGGCTGGCCGGCTCGAAGCCTTCGCGGGCGCCGATGCCGTGGCAGATCAGACGCAATGGACGCTTGGCCGTCTCCTCCGGGTTCTTCTGCCGCATCGCCCCGGCGGCGGCGTTGCGGGGGTTGGCGAACATCTTCTTGCCCTCGGCCTGCCGGTCGGCGTTCATCGTGGCGAAGTCCTCAACGGTGATGAAGATTTCGCCGCGGATCTCCACCAGGGCGGGCACGGGGAACTCGTCGGTGCCGGTGAGCACGTCCGGGATGTCGTCGAGGGTGCGGGCGTTGTGGGTGACGTCCTCGCCGGTGACGCCGTCACCGCGGGTGAGGGCGAGGTCGAGCCGGCCGTCGATGTAGAGCAGGTCGATCGAGGCACCGTCGATCTTCAGTTCGGTGAGGTAGGTCGGCGCGGGGGTGCGTTCGAGCCACTCACGCATCTCGTCGAGGCTGAAGACGTTGTCGAGACTGAGCATCTGCTCACGGTGGTCGACGTTGCGGAACGGTGAGTTCTCCGGCAACGGGGCGACCTCCTGGGTGGGGCTGGTGCCCTGCACCACCTCCGGGTGGGACGCCTCGAGCTCCTGGAGCTCACGCATCATCGCGTCGAAGTCGGCGTCGGAGATCTCGGGCGCCTCGTAGTAGTACAGCTCCCGGTGGCGGCGGATGTCGGACGCCAGCGTGGTCCACCGGTCTTCGGGTGTCTGCTCGGGAGTGTGCTCAGTTGTGTGCTCGGGTGTCTCAGTCACCTGGGCCAGTGTAGTGAGCGCGGTGCCGCCGGGGGAGCCGCACCTGGCGGCAACCGGATGGTTCTACGGACAGATGAGTGCCTGTTCACAGGGGACGGCACTCCTGTGGTGTGCATCACTACCGGTGGGGGTGGTGGTATCTGCGGTGGTCATAACTAGGTGGAGGTGGCGTCCGTGCCGTGCCCTGCGGTGATGGCGGGAATGTGATGTGGGTATCGGGGTGGTCCGAAGTTCGTGGGGGTAGATCTGTTCACCTGGGAAAACCTAGCGTTGTCGGTGTCAAGGAGCCCCACAGGGAACACCACACACGCAGACCAGCACTGAAATCCGATGGCTGCACCTCCAGAAAGGACGATCACATGTTCAACCTGCTCAGCCGTGAAGAGATCAACGAGATGACCGCCGGCGCCAACTACTTCCTGTTCGGTGACGACGAGGCCATCGCCGTGGACACCCCGGAGCACGACGACTTCCTCGTCTAGCCCCACCTGGTTCCCGTCGCCCGGGTGCACGATCACCATGATCGTGCACCCGGGCGACGTCGTTGGGCGGCGTTGGACGTCGCTGTTCGACCACGCCCGGGGTTTCATGTCCGGGGTGCGTTATAGAGTGGCTGCCATGACCACCGCCGAGCACTTCGACCCGACCCACCTCCTCAGCTTCGACCTGGAGACCACCGGAACGGATCCCTTGACCGCACGGATCGTGACCAGCGCGCTGATCACCATCAACGGCCGTGAACGCGACGACCTGGAGATGCTCGCGGACCCGGGGATCCCGATCCCCGAGGGGGCGTCGAAGGTGCACGGCATCTCCACGGAGTACGCGCAGGAGCACGGCCGCCCGCACGCCGAGGTGTTGTCCGAGACCATCGAACGCATCCGTGCCGGCTGGCGCGCCGGGGCTACCCTGGTCGTCTACAACGCCGCCTACGACCTCACCGTCCTGCGCAGCCTGGAACCGTCCTTCACCGTGGACGGCCCCGTCATCGACCCGCTCGTCATCGACAAGGCCAAGGACCAGTACCGCAAGGGGAACCGGCGGTTGGAGACCGTCTGCGAGCACTGGGGCGTCACCCTCGGCAACGCCCACGAGGCGACGGCGGACGCACTGGCGGCCGCCCGCGTGGCCTGGAAGCTGTCACGTGCCTACCCGGAGATCACCGAGGTGACCGCGGACGAGCTGATGCTTCAGCAGGCCACCTGGCACTACGAGTCGCAGTCGGGGCTGAAGAAGTACTTCGAGAACAAGGGGCAGACCGACCGCGCGGCCACGGTGAACACCTCCTGGCCCCTCCAGGCATAGCTGTTCAGTAGGATTGACGACCATGGCTAATTCCGCACCCAAGACCTCGGCCGAGTACCTCCGCGACATCGTTGCCGCGCCGGTCTACCGGGCGGCACGGCACACCCCGCTTGAGACCATGGACGCGCTGTCGGCACGCACCGGCAACCGGGTGCTGGTCAAACGTGAGGATCTGCAGCCGGTCCACAGCTTCAAGCTGCGAGGGGCCTTCAACCGCATGTCCCAGCTCACCGGCTGCGCCGGTGTGATCACCGCCTCAGCCGGCAACCACGCCCAGGGTGTGGCCCTGTCCGGCCGCGAACTGGGGATTCGCTCGGTCATCGTGATGCCCGTGACCACCCCGTCGATCAAGGTGGACGCCGTGCGCGGATTCGGCGGTGAGGTCGTGCTGCACGGGGAGAACTTCGACGCCGCGCAGGGCAAGGCCAAGGAACTCTCCGAGGTCGAGGGCCTGGTGTACGTACCTCCGTTCGACAACGAGGCAGTGATTGCCGGACAGGGAACCATAGGGCTGGAGATCTTCCAGTCCGCCGCCGTCGACCGGGTCTTCGTGCCCGTCGGTGGTGGTGGCCTCGCCGCCGGAGTGGCGGTACTGCTCAAGGAACTCAACCCGCAGATCAAGGTCATCGGTGTCGAGCCCGAGGAGTCTGCCTGCCTCACCGCCGCCCTGTGGGCAGGGGAGCCCGTGGAGCTCGAGCACGTCAGCCTCTTCGCCGAGGGTGTGGCCGTGCGCAAGATCGGTGCCGAGACCTTCCGGTTGTGCCAGCAGTACCTCGACGAGGTCGTGACCGTGAGCTCCGACGAGATCAGCGCGGCGATCAAGGACCTCTTCGACGACACCCGCGCGATCGCCGAGCCGGCCGGCGCGGTGTCCCTGGCCGGGCTGAAGAAGTACGCCACCGCCAACGACCTCCAGGACGAGACCCTCGTCAACGTGCTGTCCGGGGCGAACCTGAACTTCCACACCCTGCGCTACATCTCCGAGCGCGCCGAACTCGGTGAAGGTGGCGAAGCGATCTTCGCCGTCACCATCCCCGAGGAACAGGGCGCCTTCGTGAAGTTCTGCGAGGTGCTCAACGGCCGTATGGTCACGGAGTTCAACTACCGCGTCGGCGAGCGCGGCGACGACCGGCGTGCCCGGATCTTCGTCGGTGTCCAGCTCAAGGAGGGCGCCGCCGAACGCACCGCCATCGCCGACGCACTGGACACCGCCGGTTACGATGTCGTCGACCTCTCCGACGACGAGGTCGCCAAGGAGCACGTGCGCTACATGATCGGCGGGGTGCCGCCGGCCTTCGTCGACGAGCGGATGTTCACCTTCGAATTCCCGGAGCACCCCGGTGCCCTGGTCCACTTCCTCGACGTGCTCGGCGCGAACTGGAACGTCACCGCATTCCATTACCGCAGCCAGGGAATGGACTACGGACGGATCCTCGCCGCCTTCGAGGACGCCCGTTCCGCCGACTTCGAGGCCCACCTCAGCGAGCTGGGTTACCCGTTCACCGAGGTGACGGACAACCCGTCCTACCAGCTGTTCCTGGCACCTGCGGGGGAGTAGACGACGAGGCCCGGGTCGAGGCGGAGGCCGCTCAGTCCAGCAGAGCGCCGAGGATCTCGCCGACCTCGCCGAGGTGCTCGATCTCGGAGAGCAGGAAATCCGGTCCGCCCGGACGGCCCAGGATCAGGATGTAGTCCGTGCCGGTCAACGGGGTCGCGGCCAGGGCGGAGTCCATCACCGTCCAACTCGACGGCACCCAGGTGTCCCGGTCAGTCAGGGCGCGTGCCTCGGTCACCGGGGTTTCCGACAGCACCCGGCCGTCGTCCTCCGGGGCGGCGGCGGACGCCGTCACACGGCGGGTGTTCTCCCCGGACTCCAGGATCACGGCCCACTGCACCGACATCGACTTCGGCAGCCGGTCGATCAGCTTCTGGACGCTGCCCAACGCCCGACGGCGGTGCCGGGCGACCTCGGCGAGCAGGCTGATCTGGCCGCGACGGTCCACCGTCCCGGAGAACGGGCGGATCGAGTCGACGTAGACCCCGTCGACCTCCTGGGCGGCGCTGATCAGGGCGTCCGCCAGGCGGCCGTTCGGCAGGTCGACGACGATGTCGTCGACGACCGAGCCGTCCGGATCATGCTCGACGACGTCCACGCTCCTGATGTCGGCGTCGATGGTGCCCATCGTGGCAGCGATGAGCCCGAGGGTGCCGGGGACGTCGGGAAGCCGGACGCGCATCAGATAGGACAAGGTGAACCTCAGTGTAGATAGGGCAGGGTAAATAAAGCGGAAACAATGCGTTGCGCCACGATTGTAGCGAACCGGGGCGGACGCACGCGCGGACACGGCGTCCTACTAGAGTGGTGCGGGTAAACCCTGCGACAGCACATGTACCGCACGAACGATGAAAAGGGGACCCACCTGTGTCCGAGATCTCCCGTGACGAGGTCGCGCACCTCGCCAGGCTTTCCCGCCTCGACCTGACCGAGGACGAGCTCACCAACTACGCCGCACAGATCGACGGCATCGTCGAGACCGTCGCCGCCGTGCGCGAGGTCGACACCGAGGGTGTCGAACCGCTGAGCCACCCTACCCAGAACGTCGACGGCGCGGTGTCGGTCATGCGTGAGGACGTCCCCCAGGAGTCCCTGACCGCCGAGCAGGCCCTGGACCAGGCCCCCAAGCAGGACCAGCAGCGCTTCCAGGTTCCCCGGATCCTGGGCGAGTAGAGGGCGAGACGACAGCGAAATGAGTGAAGTGAACAACACGACTTACACCGTCGGAACCCGGGACGACTCGGACCTGACGACCTGGACCGCCGCCGAACTCGCGGAGAAGATCCACGCCGGCGACGTCAGCTCCGTCGACGCCACCCGTGCCCACCTCGACCGGATCTCCTCGGTGGACACCGATGTCCACGCCTTCCTGCACGTGGGGGAGAAGGAGGCGCTCGCCGCCGCCGAGCAGGCGGACAAGGACATCGCCGCCGGCACCGTCGCGTCCTCCCTCGCCGGCGTCCCGCTGGCGCTGAAGGACGTCTTCGTCACCACCGACGCGCCGACGACCTGTGCCTCGAAGATGCTCGAGGGCTACATGAGCCCCTACGATGCGACGGTCACCCGCCGCATCCGTGAGGCCGGCATCCCGATCCTCGGCAAGACCAACATGGACGAGTTCGCCATGGGTTCCTCCACCGAGAACTCCGCCTACGGCCCCACCCACAACCCCTGGGACCTCAGCCGCACCGCCGGCGGTTCCGGCGGCGGCTCCTCCGCGGCCCTGGCCGCCGGCATGGCCCCGCTGGCCATCGGCACCGACACCGGCGGATCCATCCGCCAGCCGGCCGCCCTGACCAACACCGTCGGCGTGAAGCCCACCTACGGCACGGTCTCCCGCTACGGCCTGGTCGCCTGCGCGTCCTCCCTGGACCAGGGTGGGCCCACCGGCCGCACCGTGCTCGACACCGCCCTGCTGCACGAGGTCATCGCCGGCCACGACGCCAACGACTCGACGTCGTCCGAGCGTCCCGTCGCCCCCGTCGTGGAGGCCGCCCGCCAGGGCGCCAACGGCGACCTGACCGGCGTGACCGTCGGCGTGGTCAAGCAGCTCGAGAGCGTGCAGGGCCTGCAGGCCGGTGTGGCGGAGAGCTACCGGGCCTCCCTGGAGCAGCTCAAGAGCCAGGGCGCGACCATCGTCGAGGTGGACTGCCCGAGCTTCGAGTACGCGCTGAACGCCTACTACCTCATCCTGCCCTGCGAGGTCAGCTCCAACCTGGCCCGCTTCGACGGGATGCGCTACGGCCAGCGTCAGCTCGACGACGGCCAGCACTCCGCCGACCAGGTGATGTCCGCGACCCGCGCCGCAGGGTTCGGCCCCGAGGTTAAGCGTCGTATCATCCTGGGCACCTACGCGCTGTCCGTCGGCTACTACGACGCCTACTACCTGCAAGCACAGCGCGTGCGTAACCTCATCGCCCAGGACTTCGCCAAGGCCTTCGCCGACGTCGACGTGCTGGTCTCCCCGGTTACCCCGACCACCGCCTTCGAGCTGGGGGAGAAGGCGGACGACCCGCTGGCGATGTACCTGTTCGACCTGTGCACCCTGCCGCTGAACCTCGCCGGGGTGTGCGGCATGTCCGTGCCCGGCCCGCTGTCCAGCGACACCGGCCTGCCCGTCGGCCTGCAGATCATGGGCCCCGCACACGGCGACGACCGGCTCTACCGCGTGGGCGCCGCCTACGAGGCGGGGCGGCGCTAGACTGGCCGCAACCATCGCCGAGGCAGGAGGAGAGGCCAGTGAGCACTGAGGACGACGTCCGGCGCCTGGCCACCGCCCTGCCCGAGGTGGCTGAGCGTACGTGCTACGGGACGCCCGCGTTCTACGTGGCGGGCACGATCTTCGCACGCGTCCACGAAGAACCGGACGTGCTGGTGTGCTGGCGGGAGAGCCTGGAGGACCGTGAGTTCCTGCTGGCGGCAGACCCGGGGAAGTTCTTCACCACGGACCACTACGCAGGGCACGCCAGTGTCCTGGTCCGCCTCGATCAGGTCGACGTCGGTGAGCTTTCCGAGCTCCTCGCCGAGGCATGGGACGCCCGTGCCCCGAAAAGACTGGGGCGAGCGGCCGAATAGGCCCTGCCCTTCACACCTCCGGCCAGTTCCGTTCCAGGCCCTCGACGATGAAGTCCACCTTCACGTCCATGAATCCACGACCCGACCACGACTCGTCGGGCTGGAAGAGGTGCTCCTCGCCGATGCGCTGCCGCACCTTCTCCAGCCCCGAGACACCGGCGGTGTCGGTGGCGCGCATCATCTCCACCCCGAGCCGGGTGGCCATCACGGTGTCCCCGATGAAGTCCAGGGCGAAGGCCGCCTGCATCCTCGACCTGCCGTGCGACTCGATCACCCGGACGTAACCACGCAACGGATCCTCGATGTGGTCGAACGCCGCCGGGTATGAGAACAGGGTCCGGGCCAGCCCGGGTACCTCCTCACACATGCGCCAGCACTCGTCGGCCCAGAGACGCAGCGCGTCCTGCCAGCCGGCGTCATCCCCGGGAGGCTGGATCGTGGCGGCGACGCGGGCCAGGCAGGCCTCCAGCACCGCGTCCCGGGAGGGGAACACCCGGTACAACGCCGGGGTGACGACCTCGATCCGGCGGGCGACCGCGGACAGGGTGAAGTCGGCGATGCCCAACCCCAGCGCGGCGTCCACCACGTTCTCACGGGTGAACGTGGGCTTCGGCCCCGTCTTGCGTCCCGCCTGTCCAGGTGTGCTGCTCATGGTGCCAGCGTAGTGGGGGAGCGCGTCATCTACTCCACCAGCCTCCAGCCCTGCGCATCGTGCAGGTGGCTCCAGTAACGGGCGTACGTCCCACCGAGTGCCAGCAGCTCCGCGTGGGACCCCTGCGCCTCCACCCGGCCCTGCTCGTCGAGCTGCACGATGACGTCGGCGCGGGCGATGGTGTCCAGGCGGTGGGCGATGGCGAGCACGGTGGAGTGGGTGCGTAGTTCCTCCACCGCCGCGACGATGTTGGACTCGTTCTCCACGTCCAGGGCACTCGTCGCCTCGTCCAGCAGGACGACAGGCGCCTGCTTGAGCAGGGCACGGGCGAACGACACCCGCTGGCGTTCACCACCGGACAGTGCACGACCACCCTCGCCGACCCGGCTGTGCCACCCGTCGGCGAGCCGGGCGGCGACGGAATCCACCCCGGCCACGGATGCGGCGGCGACGACGTCGGCGTCCGAGGCGTCCTCCCGACCCACCCGCACGTTCTCCAGCAGGGTGTCGTCGAAGAGGTACACGTCCTGGAAGACCATGGACAGCTGCGACATCAGCTGTGTGGTGGTCTGCTCGGTGACAGGCGCACCGCCGACGTTGACGACGCCACTACCGGCATCGTAGAAACGGCTGATCAGGCGGGCCACCGTCGTCTTCCCTGACCCGGACGGGCCGACGAGTGCCACCATCCGCCCGGCGGGTATGTGGAGGTCCACGTCGCGCAGCACCGGGGAGTCCGGCGAGTAACCGAAGGTGACGTGCTCCAACGACACCGAACCGGGGGCGGTCAACTCCGCCGGACGGGACGGCTCCGGCAAGGGTGTGGCCGTGAGGACCTCGTCGATCCCGTCGAGCACGGCGCGCCGGCTCTCGATGCCCATCGCGCTCTCCGTGATCGCCGACAACGTGCTGGTGAAGCGGATCGCCAGGCCGATGAAGGCCAGTGCGGGAACCGGGTCCAGCGTGCCGGCGACCGCGAGTGAACTGGTCACGCTGATCAACGCCACGACCACGCCCTGGGTCGCCGCGCCGCCGAGCACCAGGCCGACGGTCTCCAGGCCCAGCGCACGCAGCTTCGTCGACCGGGCCCGCTCCATCGACTCGGTCAGGGGAGTGAAGTCACCGCTTCTGCCGCAGGACCGCAGCGCCCCCTGGCACTGGGCGAATTCCAGGATCCGGTCGGCGAGATCGTCCTGGGCCGGGGCGGTCCGCCGGGTCGCCCGCCGCATCAGGGCGGTGGAGGCCACGGTCAGCAGCGCGAACACCGGGACAGAGACGGTGAGGACCAGCCCGAGCAGCGGGTCCCAGAACCAGGAGACCACGACGATGACCCCGGCCGCTGTCGTCCGGCTGATCAACGGGACGATCATGTGCGCGATGATCTCCCCGGTGGTCATCAACTCCGTGGACACGATGCGCGACAAACGGCCCGCCCGCGACCGGGCGAACCACCCCAGCGGCTGACGGGTCACCTGGTCGCCGACGAGCCGGTGGATGTTGCGCAGGAAGTCCAGGGCCATGGCGTACCCCCACCTGTTGGAGAGGTAGTTCGCCACGAACGTGGCCAGGGCGAGTCCGGCCAGGACCCACATCCACCCGCCGAATCCGATGCCCCACACCGGGTCCCCGGTGGCCAGGGCGGTCACTGCGGGCAGGAGGGCGCCCAGCGCCGCACCCTCGAGGAGTCCGACGAGGACGGCGATGGACACCACACGCCGCATCGCACCCGGGTCGGCGAGCATCCGGCGACAGCGGGGGATTATGTCGGTCAGGGGGAGGTTCATGACTGGAGTCCTTCGGTGTTGTCCCAGAGACGCGCGTACCCCGGATGGGCGAGCATCTCTGCGTGCTTTCCGGCGGCGACGACCCTGCCGTTGTCGGTGAGGATGATCTGGTCGACCCCGGTGATGACCTCGGGGCGGTGCGCGATGAGAAGCACGGTCCTGCCCCGCACGAGGGTGCTCAGCGCCTCCTGGATCTGGTGCTGGGACTCCGGGTCGGTCAGGGCGGTCGCCTCGTCGAGGATGAGCACGGGGGCGTCGACCAGCAGCGCCCGGGCGATGGCGATGCGCTGGGCCTGGCCGCCGGACAGGCCGGCCTGCGACCCGTAGACCGTCTCGAGCCCGTGGGGCAGCGCCTCGATCTCGTCGAGCACGTGGGCCGCCCGCGCGGCCCCGCGTACCTCGTCGTCGGTGGCGTCGGGACGTCCCAACGCGATGTTGTCCCGGATGCTGACCCCCAGCAGCTGCGGATCCTGCAGGACGAATCCGACGTGGGAGTACAGGTCCGGTACCCGGGAGACGGGGACACCACCGATTCTCACGGTGCCGGAGTCCGGGTCCGCGAAGCGGGCGAGCAGGGTGGCGATGGTGGACTTTCCGGACCCGGACGGCCCGACGAGCGCGGTGACGGTGCCCTGCGGCAGGGTGAAGCTGACGTCGTCGACGGCGGCAACGTCCGATCCCTCGTAGGAGTACGTCACCTGGTCGAAGACGACGTCGTTGCCGGCGGGGGAGGACGCGGCGTCCGCGCCTGTGTCCGTACCGTCCGGCAGGGTCGGGGTCTGCAGGAGCCGCACGAGACGCAGCGCGGCCTGCCCGGCGAGCTGGTGCGACCACATCGAACTCATCCCGACCTCGATGGCGAACGGCACCAGCAGGGCGATCAGGGATGTCGCGGTGACGTCGGCGACGCTGACGTAGTCGTGGTGGACCAACCACGCGCCACCGCCGAGATTGACCAGCAGGACCAGCGGTACGGCGAGAGTCGACTGGCCCAGGGCCGCCATGCGGATCAACGGCTGGCACCAGGCGCGGTAGAAGGCGTAGAAGTCGTCGGCGGCCTGCTGGTAGCGGCCGTGGGCCTTGCCGACCTGACCGAACGCCTTGACCACCGTGATGCCGGTGACGAACTCCACCATCCGGGCCGAAACGTCGGCGAGCTTGCGGTCCATCTTGACCGTGTTCTCACCCATGCCCCGCATCATCACCAGGTTCGCCGTCAGGTACAGCGGAACGGTCGCGATGGACAGCAGACCGAGACGCCAGTCGATGACGAAGGCGTAGGCCATCAGCGCGACGGGCATGACCAGCGCGTTCGTCCCTTCGACCGGTTGATGGGCGATGAGCTGGTGCACGGTGGTGATGTCGTCCTGCAGGGCCTTGCGAACCGGCCCGAGTTCGTGGAGGTGAACCAGGACAGCGGGACACGGGCCAGGCGGGCGACGAGGTCACCGCGGATCCGGTGGCCGAGGCTGACGTCGGCCACATGGGCGAGTGTCAGGGCGATGAAGTAGACGAAGAGCCGGGCGGTGAAGGCGGTGAGCAGGATGAACAGCCACCGTCGGACGGCTGCGCCGTCGACCGCCTCGCCGTCGGCCGAGGCGCGGAGGAGGATCTCCCCGATCTGCACCAGCGCGACATAGGGGACGACGGCCAGGACCGCGGAGACCGCGGCGAGGAGGCGTCCGACCGCGAGCGGACCGGCGACCGGGGACAGCAGCTCCCGGAGCGCGGCAGCGCCGGCCTTCTGGTCGGCGCGACCGGAGGACCCCGAGTCGGTCGCCGGGTCCGTCCCCGGTTCTGCGTGTGGTGTGGTCATGTCTCTCCTGAGGTTTGGCAACCGTAACCATGAATGGGCTTCATGGTAGATCCGACGGGGCCTCCGCACAAGAGGGCCCCGGCGAAGTGGCGTACCCTCGTCGGCATGACCCAACAGGCACTGCACGGTGACGGGTGGGCCGTCGGCACCGACGGCACCCGACGGTGGGGCACGCTCGGTGCGGCGGGCCTCTTCCTCACCACCAGGGAAAACGACACGACCCTTCTCCTCGTCCAGCACCGCGCGAGCTGGACCAACTTCGGCGGCACCTGGGGGATCCCCGGCGGGGCGGTCGAGCCGGGGGAGTCCGCGGTCGAGGCCGCGCTGCGCGAGACGCAGGAGGAGACCGGCGTCGAACCGTCCGACGTCCACGTCTCCGACCACCTCGTCACCTCGCGCGCCGACCTCACCCACGTGCTGGTGCGGCTGCCGCTCGCCCCGGAGGACATGGTGCTTGCCGCACCGGTCACCGCGGCGGTGGAGGACGGGGCGACGCTGCTGGAGGCCGTGCGCTCCCACCGCATCACCCAGCCCGGCACCGGCTACCCGCTGACGATGACGATCTCCGGGCAGCTGTGCTGGGAGGTCCCGGACGACAGCATCGAGGAGTGGACGTACACCACGGTGCTGGCGACCTGCGACTCCGCGCTGGAGCTGTTCCCGTCGGCGGAGAGCGCCGACCTGGCGTGGTGCCCCATCGACGAGGTCGCCGAACTCCCGCTGATCCCGCCCTTCCGCGAGGCCCTGCCCGGGCTGCGGGAGATGCTGGAGGCCTAGGACCGCCTCTTCGTGGCAGACTGGTCCGTCGTGACCGAAAAGAACGCCTCGACGTACCCCACGATGCCGTTGCCGGCGAAGGACGCGTGGCCCGCGCTCTTCGCGTTGTGCACCGGTTTCTTCATGATCCTGCTCGACCAGACGATCGTCGCGGTGGCGACGCCGGAGTTCCAGCGTCAGCTCGGCGCCGACTACAACCAGGTCATCTGGGTGACCTCGGCCTACCTGCTGACCTTCGCCGTCCCGCTGCTCGTCACCGGACGTCTCGGCGACCGCTTCGGCCCCCGCAACGTGTACGTGGTCGGCATGACGGTGTTCACGCTGTCCTCGCTGTGGTGCGGGCTGGCGGGCAGCGTGGAGGAGCTGATCGCCGCGCGCGCCGTCCAGGGCCTGGGGGCGGCGCTGCTGACCCCGCAGACCATGGCGGTGATCAACCGCATCTTCCCGCGGGACAAGCGTGGCTCCGCACTGGGGGTGTGGGGCGCGACCGCCGGTCTGTCCACCCTGTGCGGACCGATCCTCGGCGGACTGATCACCGGCACCGTGGGCTGGGAGTGGGTCTTCTTCATCAACGTGCCCATCGGGGTGCTGTCGATCATCGCGGTCATGATGTGGGTGCCGCGGTTCCCGCCGGCGGCGCGGCGCATCGACCCGTGGTCCATCGTGCTGTCCGTTCTGGCCGTCTTCCTGCTGGTGTTCGGGCTGCAGGAGGGCGAGACGATGGACTGGGCCTGGTGGATCTGGGTGATGATCGTGGTGTCCCTCGTCCTGTTCGTCCTGTTCGTGCGCCAGCAGGTCGTCGCCGAGAAGCGGGGACGCGACCCGCTGATGCCGCTGAGCCTGTTCAAGGTGCGAAACTTCTCCCTGGGCAACATCGGCATCGTGGCCATGGGCTTCACCGTGGCCAGCGTGCCGCTGCCGTTCACGCTCTACTACCAGCAGGTGCACGGACTGACGCCGCTGGAGGCCGGCATGATGCTGGTCCCGCAGGCGGCGACGTCCCTGGTGCTGTCGCCCGTCGTCGGACGCATGACCGACCGCTACAGCCCGCGCGGGCTGGGTGCGTCCGGCTTCGCGGTGATGGGGCTGTCGATCGTGGGCATGACCGTGGTGATGTCCACCGACGTGAGCCACTACTGGACGGTGATCCCGTTGATCGGTCTGGGTGTGGGCAACTCGCTGGTGTGGGCGCCGAACTCCGCTTCGACGATGCGCGACCTGGAGCTCAGCCAGATGGGTGCCGGATCCGGCGTGTACAACCAGACCCGCCAGCTCGGCTCGGTGCTCGGCGTGGCGGCGGTAGGGGCCATGATGCAGTGGCGGCTCACCGTCGACGACCCCGGCGTGGCCTTCGGTCTGGCCGTGCTCCTGCCCGCCGCGACCATGCTCGTGGGGGTGGCGTCGTCCCTGTTGTCCAGGAACAACCTGCACCGGAGCTCGACAGTCGCAGCCGGGCCGTCGGCTGACTAGGATCAGTGGCATGCGCATCGCAACCTTGACCAGTGGAGGGGACTGCCCCGGACTCAACGCCGTCATCCGTGGCGTGGTCCGAACGGCGGCAGGCCGTGGAGCAACCGTCGTGGGATACCAGGACGGTTGGCAGGGGCTGGTCGAGGACCGCCGCATCCAGCTCTACGACGATGAGGACATCGACCGGATCCTCACCCGTGGTGGCACGATCCTGGGCACCGGCCGGCTCAAGACCGCCGACTTCAAGGCGTCGATCGACAAGATCCGCGAGAACCTCGACGACGCGGGCATCGACGTGCTCATCGCCATCGGTGGCGAGGGCACGCTCAAGGGTGCGCAGTGGCTGCACCAGCAGGGCCTACCGGTGATCGGTGTGCCCAAGACCATCGACAACGACGTCAACGCCACCGACTACACCTTCGGTTTCGACACGGCGGTGGCCGTGGCAACCGACGCCATCGACCGGCTCCACACCACCGCCGAGTCGCACAACCGTGTGATGATCGTGCAGGTCATGGGCCGGCACGTGGGCTGGATCGCCCTGCACGCCGGCATGGCCGGTGGTGCCCACGACATCCTGATCCCGGAGGTGCCCTTCGACATCGACGAGGTGTGCAAGCGCATGTCGCGTCGCTTCGAGCTGGGTGAGAAGTACGGCATCATCGTGGTGGCCGAGGGGGCGGTGCCCAAGGAGGGCACGTTCGACATCGGTGACCGGGCGGTGGACCAGTTCGGTCACCAGAAGTTCGACGACATCGGTGCGAAGATCGCCCACGAGATCGAGAACCGTCTGGACACCGACGTGCGTTCCACGGTGCTGGGTCACATCCAGCGTGGTGGTACCCCCACGGCGTTCGACCGGGTGCTGGCGACCCGGTACGCGGTGCATGCCACGAAGGCGGCGTTGCGTGGGGAGACCGGCAAGGTCGTCGCGTTGCACGGTGAGCGTATCGAGCTGGTGTCCTTCGACGAGGCGGTCGGCAACCTGAAGGTGGTGCCGCAGCAGCGTATCGACTCCGTCGGCGCGCTGATCGGGTAGCCACCCGGCCCGTCCTGCATGTATGTTTCCGCGGTGAACGACGTGCATCCGGCCCCTGCCGGACAGGGGAGGGGGTACCCGCTTGTAGGGTGACCCTCACCGCATCAGGCATCCCGCGTTCATCCCCGTCCTCGCGCGGCCGACCACCCCCGGCCCACGGAGATGACGCGCACTCACGGCTCCTTTCCGAAAGTGACCTGACCTCCCCGTGTCTTCTGTGTCTTCCGGGTCCTCCGCACCCTCCACGTCAACATCCGCGTCCTCCTCCGCCACCCAGGACCGTAGCGCCTACATCGCCTCGCTGGGCTTCCCCGTCCTGGTGATCATCGGCGGAGTCATCGGTTTCCTCGGCGGCGACGACCTGTCTGCCGCGACGTCCGGGTGGATCAACTGGCTGCTCGGGCTGATCATGTTCGGCATGGGGCTGACCCTGAAGCCCGGCGACTTCGTCCTCGTGGTCAAGCGGCCCCTGCCCGTGGTCGTGGGGGTCGTCGCACAGTTCGTGATCATGCCCCTGGCCGCCCTGCTGGTGGTGTGGGTCCTCGGGCTGCCGTCCGCCATCGCCGCCGGCGTGGTCCTCGTGGGCTGCGCCCCGGGCGGCACGGCGTCCAACGTGGTGTCCTACCTCGCCCGCGGTGACCTGGCCCTGTCCGTGGCGATGACGTCGGTCTCGACCCTGCTCGCCCCGCTGCTGACGCCGCTGCTCACCCTGTGGCTGGCCGGGCAGTACATGCCCTTGGACGCCGGCTCCATGGCGGTGTCGATCGTGCAGGTCGTGCTCGTGCCGGTCATCGCCGGGCTCCTGTTCCGTTTCCTGCTGCCCCGGCTGATCGAGAAGATCCTGCCGGCACTGCCGTGGATCTCGGTCGTCGCCATCGCCGCCGTGGTGGCGATCGTCGTCTCCGGAAACCGCGACAACCTCCTGGAGGCAGGTCTCCTGGTGCTGGTGGCCGTCGTGCTGCACAACACCCTCGGCCTGGCGCTGGGCTACGGTGCGGGCAAGGTCACCGGCCGGCCCGTCCCGGTGCGTCGCACCATGGCCATCGAGGTCGGGATGCAGAACTCCGGGCTGGCAGCCGGGCTCGCCGCACAGCACATGGAGCCGATGTCCGCGCTGCCCGGTGCCATCTTCTCCGTGTGGCACAACCTGTCCGGTGCGGTCTTCGCGGCCCTGTGCCGTGCGTCGGACCGTCGTGCGGCACAACGAACCGACCACAGAGCGGACCACGCCAGCGACGCCGCGGACGCCATCCACTAGACTGAATCACCATGACAGCCGTGGTGAACGATTACTCCGATGACGTGATGGACTTCGACGAGGTGCTCGAGCGCTTCGACCCCGTGATGGGGATGGAGGTCCACGTTGAACTCGCGACGCGGACGAAGATGTTCTCCGCGTCCTCGGCGGAGTTCGGTGACGCACCGAACACCAACGTCGACCCCTGCAGCCTCGGCCTCCCCGGAGCGCTGCCCGTGGTCAACCGCCAGGGCGTCGAGTGGGCCATCAAGATCGGCCTCGCCCTGAACTGCGACATCGCGCCCTACTCGCGCTTCGCCCGGAAGAACTACTTCTACCCGGACCAGCCGAAGAACTACCAGATCTCCCAGTACGACGAGCCCATCGCCCACGACGGCTACCTCGACATCGTGCTGGACGACGGCACCCCGTGGCGCATCGAGATCGAGCGCGCGCACATGGAGGAGGACACCGGCAAGCTCACCCACCTGGGTGGTGCCACCGGACGCATCCACGGCGCGACGGCGTCGCTGGTGGACTGCAACCGTGCCGGTATCCCGCTGATCGAGATCGTCACCAAGCCCATCGAGGGCGTGGGGGAGCGCGCCCCGGAGATCGCGCGCGCCTACGTCACCGCCCTGCGTGACCTGGTCAAGGCACTCGAGGTCTCCGACGCACGTATGGACCAGGGGTCGATGCGCGTGGACTCCAACCTGTCCCTGCGTCCGGTGGGGACCACGGAGTTCGGTACCCGTACCGAGACCAAGAACATCAACTCGCTGAAGTCGGTCGAGCAGGCCGTGCGTTTCGAGATGCAGCGCCAGGCGGCCTGCATCGTCAACGACGTGGAGATCATCCAGGAGACCCGCCACTACCAGGAGGCCGACGGCACGACCTCCCGCGGGCGCGTCAAGGAGACCATGGCGGACTACCGCTACTTCAACGACCCCGACCTGCCCCCGGTGCTCGCACCGTCCGAGTGGGTCGAGTCGATCCGCGAGACGCTGCCGGAGATGCCCTGGATCCGCCGCGCCCGCATCCAGGAGGAGTGGGACCTCAAGGACGAGGAGATGCGCGACCTGGTCAACGCCGGTGCCCTCGACCTGATCATCGCCACCGTCGAGGCCGGGGCCACCCCGTCCGAGGCGCGCAGCTGGTGGGTCGCCTACCTGTCCCAGAAGGCCAAGGAGGCCGGCGTCGAGCTCGAGGGCCTGGAGATCACCCCGGTCCAGGTCGCCCGCGTCGCTGCACTGGTCAAGGAGGGCAAGCTGACCAACAAGCTCGCCCGCAAGGCCGTCGACGGCGTGCTCGCCGGCGAGGGTGACGTCGACGAGGTCGTCGCCGCCCGCGGCCTGGAGGTCGTCCGTGACGACGGTGCGATCGAGAAGGCCGTGGACGACGCCCTCGCCGCCAACCCCGACATCGTCGAGAAGTACAAGGCGGGCAACAAGAAGGTCACCGGTGCCATCGTCGGTGAGGTCATGAAGGCCACCCGCGGCAAGGCCGACCCCGCTCAGGTGAACAAGCTCATCGCCACGAAGCTGGGCTGAGACCGGTCCACGTCGTAGAAACACCGACCCCCGGGGTGCCCACCCCGGGGGTCGATGCGTGGGGTGGGGACCCTACACGGGGGAGGTTTCGTTATCCGCAGAAACGTTAAATAGGTCCCCTCGGACGGTGTCGGGGGCACCGCATCCGGGAAAACGGGGGTGGTTGACTGCCCTGCGCGGGAAGATCCGGACAATATCACGGAACCTCTGTTGGCGAGTCAGCTACATGTGCATAATAAACCGGACGTTAACATACGTGTACCCAATGACTGGGTCGACGTCCGGGCGCGCTCGCGACCTCCACCCACACCTATGGTGGGCATGCCGCGGCCCCGGAAAGCTCGACCACGCACCAGAGGAGCCCTCCGTTGCTCATAGGTATCCCCCGGGAACCGCAAACCTTGGTCTCTGCGACACCTGACACCGTCGGCAAGCTGATCAAGCTCGGCTACGACGTAGCCGTTCAGTCCGGCGCAGGTGACAAGGCGAACTTCCCCGACAGCCAGTTCGAGGCCGTCGGTGCCACGATCGTCGGCGAGGACGTCTGGTCCTCCGACATCGTCACCACCCTCGACACCCCGACCGCCGACCAGCGTGGAGCCCTGAAGTCCGGTGCCACCCTGATCTCCCGGCTCGCACCGGGACGCAACGACGAGCTCGTCCGGGAGCTGGCGGAGAAGAACGTGACCGCCATCGCCATGGACACCGTCCCGCGTATCAGCCGCGCACAGTCCATGGACGTGCTCAGCTCCCAGGCGAACATCGCCGGCTACCGTGCGGTCATCGAGGCCGCCAACACCTTCGGCCGGCTGTTCACCGGTCAGGTGACCGCGGCGGGCAAGGTTCCCCCGGCCACCGTGTACGTCATCGGCACCGGCGTCGCCGGGCTGGCGGCGATCGGCACGGCCAACTCGATGGGCGCGGTGGTCAAGGCCACCGACCTGCGTCCGGAGACCGCCGAGCAGGTGGAGTCGATGGGTGCGGAGTTCGTGGCCATCCCCACCGCCTCGGAGAAGTCCGACGACGGCTACGCCAAGGAGATGACCCAGGACCAGGCCGCCGCGGCGGCGAAGCTCTACGCAGAGCAGTCCGCGGCGTCCGACATCGTCATCACGACGGCCAACATCCCGGGACGTACCTCCCCGGTGCTGCTGACCGCGGCGGACGTGGCGAAGATGAAGCCGGGTTCGGTCATCGTGGACATGGCTGCCGCCAACGGCGGCAACTGCGAGCTCACCGTCGCCGGCGAGGTCACGACCACCGACAACGGTGTGAAGATCATCGGCTACACCGATCTCGCCGGACGCCTGCCGGCGCAGTCCTCGCAGCTCTACGGCCAGAACGTGGTGAACCTGTTCAAGTTGGTCACCCCGGGCAAGGACGGCCAGACCGTCCTGGACCTCGACGACGAGATCGTCCGCGGCATCACCGTGACCAAGGCTCAGGACGGTGCGCACGCCGCGCAGGACGCCCAGGCCGAGATCCTGTGGCCACCGCCACCGGTGAAGGTCTCCGCCGCCCCGGCGCCCGCGCCGAAGGCTGAGGCGGCCCCGGCCGCCGAGGAGGAGGCGCCGGCGAAGTCCACCCTGCCGTGGAAGATCCTCGCCGGGATCCTCGGCATCGCCCTGGTGCTGGTCAGCCCCCTGGAGGTCGCCGACGAGTACATGGTGCTCCTGCTGGCCGTCGTGGTCGGTTTCTACGTGATCACCGCGGTGACCCACAAGCTGCACACCCCGCTGATGAGCGAGACGAACGCGATCTCGGGCATCATCCTGGTCGGAGCGATCCTCCAGGTCGGATCGTCGAACGTCGCCGTGGCAGTCCTGGCATTCATCGCCATCGTCGTCGCCTCGATCAACATCTTCGGTGGCTTCTTCGTCACCAGGCGCATGCTCACCATGTTCGAGGGAGGCAACTGACATGACCCTGACCAACCAGCTCATTCTCGCCAACGGTCCGAGTGAGTCCGTCCTGGAGTGGACGGACAAGGTCACCAACCTGGCCTATATCATCGCCGCCCTGCTGTTCATCCTGGCTCTCGCGGGCCTGGCCAAGCAGCAGTCCGCCTCCCGCGGCAACCGCTTCGGCATGGCGGGCATGGCGATCGCCCTGATCGCCACCATCGTCAAGGCCGTCGTGGCCTCCGCCGACGACTCCGAGAACTACAACAGCCCGTTCGTCACCCTGATCCTCATCGCCATCGCGATGATCATCGGTGCGGCTATCGGCATCCCGCGTGCCCGCAAGGTCGAGATGACCGGCATGCCCGAGCTCATCGCGATGCTGCACAGCTTCGTGGGTCTGGCCGCCGTGCTCATCGGCGTCAACTCCTTCATCCAGCGTTCGGAGTCCGACGAGCACGTCGCCGGCTTCAACCTGGGCGAGATCTACCTGGGCATCTTCATCGGTGCGGTGACGCTCACCGGCTCGATCGTGGCCTACCTGAAGCTGTCGGGGAAGATCAGCGGTTCGCCGCTGATGCTGCCCGGCCGCAACCTGCTCAACATCGGCGTGATCCTGGTGTCGCTGGTCGGCATGGGCGTGTTCATCGCCGCCGGCACCGACAACCCGGCACTGTCCTGGACCGTCCTGGGCGTGATGCTCGTGCTGGCCCTGGCCCTCGGCGTGCACCTGGTCGCCGCCATCGGCGGTGGCGACATGCCCGTCGTGGTCTCGATGCTGAACTCCTACTCGGGCTGGGCCGCCGCGGCCGCCGGCTTCATGCTGGCCAACCCGCTGCTGATCATCACCGGTTCGCTGGTGGGTTCCTCCGGTGCGTACCTGTCCTACGTGATGTGCAAGGCGATGAACCGGTCGTTCATCTCGGTGATCCTCGGTGGCTTCGGCGCCGACTCCTCCGGTGGCGACGACCGCGACTACGGCGAGCACACCGAGGTCTCCGCCGAGGACACCGCCGAGCTGCTCAAGGGTGCGAAGTCGGTCATGATCACCCCGGGCTACGGCATGGCCGTCGCCCAGGCGCAGTACCCGGTCGCCTCGCTGGTCGCCAAGCTGCGCGACCAGGGCATCGACGTGACCTTCGGCATCCACCCGGTTGCGGGCCGTCTGCCCGGCCACATGAACGTGCTGCTGGCCGAGGCCAAGGTACCCTACGACATCGTCCTGGAGCTCGACGAGGTCAACGACGACTTCGGCGACGTGGACGTGGTGCTGGTCATCGGTGCCAACGACACGGTCAACCCCATCGCCGAGGAGCCGGGTTCCCCGATCGCCGGCATGCCGGTGCTCAAGGTGTGGGAGGCCGACAAGGTCATCGTGTTCAAGCGGTCCATGGGCTCCGGCTACGCCGGCGTGCAGAACCCGCTGTTCTTCAACGACAACACCGACATGCTGCTCGGCGACGCCAAGCAGTCCGTCGAGGCGATCACCTCCGCCCTCTAGGAGGACGCCCGATCACGCACTGTCAGGCACCGTCAGGCACCGTCACCGTCCCGGACGTCCTCCGGACGCGGTGCCGCCGGTGCCGTACCGTCACCGAACGGTGATCCGCCCAGCCGCCCCCTGTCGTGGGCGGTGGTGAACCCCACCGGGTCCGGCCCCACGGCCACGACCCCGGTGGGGTTCACGTCTGTGTGGACGATGTAGTAGTGGTCCTTGATCTGCCCGAAGTTGGTGGTGTCGCCGAAGCCGGGGGTCTGGAACAGGTCACGCAGGTAGCCCCACAGGTTCGGCCTGCTGGAGATCGTGTAGCGGTTGCACTTGAAGTGCCCGTGGTAGACCATGTCGAACCTGACCAGGGTGACGTAGAGGTAGATATCCGCCAGGGTGATGTGCTCGCCGACGAGGTAGCGGCGGGTCGCCAGGCGCTCCTCGAGCACGTCGAGGGTGTCGAAGAGTTCGCCGAAGGCCTTCTCGTAGGCGTCCTGTGACCCGGCGAAGCCGCACTTGTAGACGCCGTTGTTGACGGTGCGGAACACCCGGTCGGCGATCTCGTCGATCTCCTCGCGGAGCTCGGTGGGGTAGAGGTCCGGGGCACCGTCGCGGTGCAGCGGGGTCCACTCGGTGACGAAGTCACGCACCATGGTGCGGAAGTCGTTGGTGACCACGGCCTTCGAGTCGACGTCCACCAGCGCCGGGACGGTGATGCCCTTGGGGTAGTCGGCGTAGCGGTGCAGGTAGCAGTCGCGCAGGCGTCCGACGCCGAGCACCGGGTCCACGGAGTTCGGGTCGAGGTCGAAGGTCCACGATTTCCAGTCGTGGGTGGGGCCGGTCAGCCCCAGGCTCAGTGGGGCGGGCGACTCGGGGGTGTCGGCCCCGTCGAGGCCGAGCAGGCGCCGGACGATCACCGCGCGGTGCGCCCACGGGCACGCGCGCGCCGCAACGAGGCGGTAGCGTCCTGCCGTCACGGGCCAGGCGACGCCCTTGCCGGACGCGGTGCTCGCCGCGTCGAACCCGTCGGTGTCGGCGACGACGCGGTCGTCGATGTAGCTCATGTCCCGGTCGAAGCCCTCGGCCCCGCTGGCGACGTATCCCATGGTGTCCTCCATTTTGTGTGTTCGTGGGTGCGGTGGTGCGACATACCGTGTCGTCCTCCGCTGTGACGCGTGGGTTCTAGCCTAGGCTTGACGCACGTATCCATGCGGAGACGAGCACACGGACCAGCACGAGACCAGCACGAGATCGCCGCGCCAGAGGTCACCACGCCGGCGGCGCAGAAGGTGGGAGACCATGGGATTGTTTGACCGGAATCCGGCGAAACCGGACGGCACCGGTGACACGGGTAAGACGGGTGGCAGCGACGTCAACGATGCCGCGAACGACACCACGAACGACGACGACCTCTTCGAGGCGATCGACTCGGTGGACGCCATCGACGTGCCGGACGCGACGCGTCCGCTGTCGGTGAACACGGCGCCGGCCGAGCAGGCCGAGCAGGCCGAGCCGACTGAGCCGACGAGGCCGACCGAGCACACCGAGGCACAGGGCGAGTCGTCCGCCCCGGCCGCCGAGTCGGACAACGCTGACGAGGCCCCCGAGGCCCCCGAGGCGACCGAAGCAATCGACGGCGCTGACGAGACGGCTGACGAGACGCCGCGTCCGAAGCGTGACATCTACGCGGTGTCCGGTCGCGCGCGGCCGCAGAAGATCGAGCCGCGGGGCGACGACTCGCGGACCGAGGTCTTCACCGCCGCTGCCGCCGACCCGGCCTACGGGACGAAGACGGGGGAGGAGGCCGCCGACTCCGGGGAGAACGGCCACGAGACCCTGGCCTTCGGTGGCGGAATCGGTGCAGCGGGTGCAGCGGGTGCAGCCGGCGCCGCGGCGACCCCGCGTCGCTCAGCGGTCCCGGAGTCGACCGAGACCCAGGCGCAGTACTCCGGCGAATACCCGGGCGCCGGCACGGAGGGCGAGACCTCCGTCTTCGCACCGGGTGCTGCAGGCGCGGCAGGCGCAGCCGGTACCGCCGGCGTCGCGGCGTCCGGTGAGGACGACGCGGCCGTGGCCGTCGACGAGAACGGCGAGGAGGCTGCGGCCGTGCCGGGTGAGGTCGAGGCCAAGCGAGGCACGCTGGACCTCGGACTGTTCATCCTGCGCGTCGTCGTCGGTGCGCTGCTGATCGTGCGCGGTCTGCAGACCCTCTTCGCCTTCGGCGGGGACCCGGGAATCAGCGCCTTCGAGCAGACCCTGTCGGCCTACAACTTCGCCGACATCCTGGCCGTCGCCCTGCCGGTCGCGGAGATCGTCGCCGGTGGTCTGCTGGTCTTCGGCCTGCTCACCCCGGTGGGCAGCGCTCTGGCGCTGGTGGTCGCCGGTTTCCTCACCCTGCACAACTTCTCCCTGTGGGACTCCGGGTACTGGCCGTACACGTTGAGCCCGCACGTGCAGTTCTGGGGCATGGTGTCGCTCGTCGGCCTGGTGCTCACGTTCACCGGCCCGGGCCGTTACTCCGCGGACATCTCGCGCGGGTGGGCGACGAGGCCGTTGGCGTCGTCGTGGCTGTTCGCGATCATCGGCCTGGCCGGCGTCGCCGGTCTGTGGCTGGCGGTCTCGGGCGGCAACCCGTTCTGACGGTCCCGGCTGCACCGGCCACACTGGCTCAGCCCAGCGCGAGCCGGGCGGCCATGCCGATCATCAGCAGTCCGATGCCCAGGTTGATCCAGCGCCACACCCCGGGGCTGGACAACGGGCGGCTGAGCAGGCGGGCCCCGTAGCCCACCACCACGAAGAACAGGACGGACCCGACCAAGGCCCCGGCAGTGAAGACCCACTTGCCGGGGTCGTACTGGTTGGCCATCGTGCCGAACACCACGATGCCGTCGACGTAGGCCGCCGGGTTGAGGAACGTCACCGCCAGGGCGGTGGGCAGGGCGGAGACCGCGCGCGGACGGTGCAGCCGCAGCAACCGCCGCGGGGCGTCCTGCCGGGTGGGGACGGGACGCGTCTTGGTGGCCACCTGCCCGCCGCCGGTGGGCAGGACGTCGCCGGGCAGCGCGCTCCCGGCGTCCTGCGCTTCGTCCTGCATGCTGCCGGACGGCGGCTCGACGCCCTCGATGGCGGTGGGGTGACGCACGTCGCGCAGGTACGTCGAGGCGAACCAGAGCAGGTAGGCGACGCCGCCCCAGCGCAGGATCTCGATGAGCACCGGAAGCCTGTCGGTCACCACGGCGACGCCGGCGGTGCCCGCAGGCAGCAGAATGAGGTCGCCCACGATGAACACGCTGATCACCAGGCCCACGCCCCAGCGTTTCACACCCTGTTTGAGCAGCACGATGTTCTGCGGGCCGACGGCGGCGATCACGGAGAGCTGGAAGACCATGCCGGCGAGGGCGATCCTGAGTGCGGGGAGGAGGGAATCGTAGGTCACCCGCCAGAGCCTAGGAACCGGGGCGAGTGAAGACAAGCAAGCAGAACTGGGCACAGTTAAGATGTGCTTCATGATCCCACGTCACCTGGATACACTGCTGCTCGTCGTCGACGAGGGGAGCTTCGAGGCCGCCGCATCGCGTCTGGGGGTGAGTCCGTCGGCGGTGAGTCAGCGCATCAAGGCACTGGAATCGGACGTGGGACGCGTGGTGGTGCGCCGGACGTCGCCGGTCGGGGTGACCGACGCCGGGGAGGTGCTGGTGCAGAGCGCGCGGCAGATGCGGCTGCTCGAGCTCGAGACCGACGACCGTCTGCGCGGGCAGATCAGTGAACGTCCCGTGAGCGTGGGCGTCAACGCCGACTCGCTGGGGACGTGGTTCCGGCCCGTGCTCGGGCACGTCGCGGCGTCTGGTGGGATCTCTCTGGAACTCACCGTGGAAGACGAGCAACGCTCCCTGGCGATGCTGCGCCGCGGAGACTGCATGGGCGTGGTCACCGCCGAGGCGGAACCCGTCGCCGGGTGCGTGGTCGAGGAGCTCGGGGTGCTGCACTACTGGCCGGTGGGCTCCCCGGGGCTCGCCGAGACCCTGCACCGCGGCCTGGCAGAGCAGGGAGACTCCGCCTGGGCGGGCCTCCCGCTGCTGGTCATCGGACCGCACGACCGGATGACCGACGGTGTTCTCGTGCCCCGCGAGGTCACCCCGCGTGCCGACCGTCGGGTCTCCCGGATCCCCAGCTTCGAAGGGCTCAACGACGCCGTCGTCGCCGGGCTCGGGTGGACGCTCGTACCGGTGTCCGCCGCGCGGCCCTATGTGTCGGCCGGCACCATGGCCCGGCTCACCGAGGACGTCATCGAGGTGCCCCTGTACTGGCAGCACTGGCGCCTGGAGTCCGACACCCTCGGCGTGCTCACCGACGCCGTGCACGCCGCCGCGGCTGCGGGGCTGAGGTAGCGGTGCTGGGGTAGTGGGCCTGGGGTAGTGGGGCTGGGGCCATGCCTTCCTGAAACCCCACGCAGATGGTGGTCCGGATCCCGAAGACCGACAAGATCGCGGGGTTTCAGGATCAGCGCCTCAGCCGACGGTACGCGCGGGCCGACAGGGGGAGGAACACCGCCACGAGTACCAAGGGCCACAACAACGCCGCCAGCACGGCATGGTCGGCCAGAGCCCCGCCGGTGAGGCCGGTGGGGTTGCCGAAGAGCTCGCGGGCGGCGGTGGCCGTGGCGGACACCGGGTTCCAGGTGGCCAGGGGTTCCAGCCAGGACGGCATGAACTCCGGGGACACGAAGGCGGTGGACAGGAACCCGATCGGCCAGACCAGGACCTGCACCGCCATGGCAGCTCCCTCGTTCCTGCCCAGGGTCAGGCCGAGGAAGATGCCGATCCACAGCACGGCGAAGCGGAACCACAGCAGCAGCGCGATCGCCAGTATCGCCTCGGGGAGGCTGCCGGTGATCCGCCACCCCAGCAGGAGTCCGCCGACGACCAGGACGACGAGTTCCACCGCCGAGGTGATCATGTCCGCGCCGGCGCGACCGAGCGCGACGGAGGCGTCCCCGATCGGCAGTGAGCGGAAGCGGTCGGTGATGCCCTTCTTCGCGTCGTTGGCCATGGCGGTGGTGGTCGCCTCGACACCGAACATCATGGACAGGGCCATCATGCCGGGCAGCAGGTAGTCGATGTAGTCCCCGCCGCCGGGCAGTTCGATCGACCCGCCGAAGAGCAGGGCGAACATCAGCAGGAGCATCACGGTGAACAGGATGCTGAACACCGGGGTCAGGGGTTGGCGGCGCCAGTGCTGCAGTTCCCTCGTGGTGAGGATCATGCCGCTGGTGATGCTGTTCATCGGTTCTCCTCGGGGTTCGGGACGGTCGGGTCGGACGGGGTCTCGGTGACGGAGAGGAAGACCTCGTCGAGGGTCGGGCGGCGCAGTGCGACGTCGGTGGGCGACAGGTTCGCCTCGTCGAGTCGTCGGACGAGATCGACCATGTCGGCGGTGCCGCGTGGTGCGGGCACGCTGGCGTGGATCCCGTCCGTGGTCTCGGTCAGCGACTGCCATCCGGCGGGCACGGCGGCCTCGACCTCGGCCCGGGTGGTGGTGGAGGGGAAGGTGACGTCGACGCGGTCGCCGCCGCGGCTGCGTTTGAGTTCGTCCGGTGTTCCCTTGGCGATCACCCGTCCGTCCTTCATGATCGAGATGCGGTCGGCGAGCTGGTCAGCCTCCTCGAGGTACTGGGTTGTCAGCAGCACGGTGGTGCCGGCGCGGGCTGTCTGCAGGACGGCGTCCCACACGTCGACGCGTCCGCGGGGGTCGAGTCCGGTGGTGGGTTCGTCGAGGAAGAGGACGTCCGGCTCGCGGATGAGTGAGACCGCGATGTCGAGGCGTCGGCGCATGCCGCCGGAGTAGCCGGACACCGCCTGGTCGGCGGCGTCGGTCAGGGAGAACTGCTCCAGGAGCTCGTCGGCGCGGCGCCGGGCGTCGCGGCGACGTAGTCCGAGCAATCGGGCGAACATGACGAGGTTCTCACGACCTCCGATGACCTCGTCGAGGGCGGCGTACTGGCCGACCAGGCCGATGCGTGAGCGCAGGGCGTTTCCGTCACGGACGTCGGTGCCGGCGATCCGGGCGGTCCCGCTGTCGAGGGTGGTCAGTGTGGTGAGGACGCCGACGGCGGTCGTCTTGCCGGCGCCGTTGGGGCCGAGCAGTCCGTGGATGGTGCCGGTGGGAACGGTGAGGGTGAAGTTGTCGAGCGCGCGGTGGTCGCCGTAGGTCTTGACCAGTGATTCAGCGTGGATGGCGGGCGGGGAGGCCGAGGGCACAATAAACTCCAAACAGTGTACGAAGTTGCGAGGGTGTTTTAACGTACGCCGTTCGGAGTAAGCTGTCAACATGGATTCCGAGAGCCACAACGACACTGCCGCTGAACCGGACCGCATGCTGCGACTGGTGTGGCGCCACGAGATCGGCGAGGAGTCCGGCGCGCGCGGCCCGCGGAAGAAATGGTCGGTCGACCAGGTCGTGGACACCGCCATCGCCGAGGCGGACGCCGCCGGTGTCGCCGGTGTTGAGGGACTCTCCATGCGCCGGATCGCGGAGAAGCTCGACACCTCCGCCGCCACGCTGTACACCTACATCCCCGGCCGCGACGAACTTCTCGGGCTGATGGTCGACCAGGTCATGGGACGCGTCGACCTCCCGTCGTTCGACGGTGCGGCCACGGATCCGCAGAGCGTGGCCGAGAGACTCCGCATGGTGTCGGCCGTCGCCTGGGAGGAGGTCCACGAGCACCCCTGGCTGCTCAACGCCCAGCGGCACCGGCCCCTGCTCGGCCCGAACGTATCGCGTCGCTACGAATGGCAGCTCACCGCCGTGGACGGGTGCGGACTGGACGACGTGGCCATGGACCACACCATCTCACTGATCGAGTCCCATGCCGTGGCCAGCGCGGCGGCGAGCGTGAACGCCCGGGACCTCGCCCGGGACACCGGGGTCAGTGACGCGGACTGGTGGCGGGTCAACGAGCCGGTACTGTCGCAGGTCATGAGGGACGCGGACTTCCCGGTGTCCGGACGCGTCGGCACCGCGGTGGGCGAGAAGTACCAGGCGGTCACCGACCCGACGGCGGTCTACAGGTACGGACTCGAGGTCATCCTGGACGGCGTGATCCACCAGCTGGCACGCTGACCATCGCAGACTGACGCCTACCGATGCTGGCTCCTGAAACCCCACGCAGATGTTGGTGGGGATCCCGGAGACCAACAACTGAGTGGGGTTATAGGAAGGGGAGGTGCGAGCTACCCGTCCGCACCCGCCACCGCGCGCAGGACCCGGCCGGTGGCGGTGCCGGAGTCGGCGACCTCGGCCGGGGTGCCGTCGGCGACGATGCGTCCGCCCTCCACTCCGGCACCGGGCCCCAGGTCCACCACCCGATCGGCCTGGGCGACCACACGCAGGTCGTGTTCCACCACGACCACGGTGTCACCGGCGTCGACCAGCCGGTTGAGCTCGGTGACCAGCAGGTCCACGTCCGCCGGGTGCAGGCCGGTGGTCGGCTCGTCCAGCAGGTGCACCGTGGGGGTGCCACGGCGTGCCCGGCGGCTGCGCTGCAGCTCGGTGGCCAGTTTGATGCGCTGGGCCTCCCCGCCGGAGAGCTCCGGGGCACCCTGGCCCAGGCGCAGGTAGGACAGGCCCACGGCGTCCAACGCCTGCAGTGCGGTGAGCACCGCGGGCTCGTCGGTGAAGACGTCCAGGGCGTCCTTCACGGTCAGGCCCAGGATCCCGGCGACGGTGTAGCCGTGCCAGGTGACCTGCAGCGTCTCGTCGTTGTAGCGGGCGCCGTGGCAGTCCGGGCAGGTGGTGTAACTGCCGGGCAGGAACACCAGTTCCACCTCGATCGCGCCCTCACCGTTGCACGTCGGGCAGCGTCCCTGGGTGACGTTGTAGGAGAACCGGGAGACCGTCCACCCGCGTTCGCGCGCCCCGTCGGTGCCGGCGAAGAGTTTGCGCACGTGGTCGAACAGGCCGGTGTAGGTCGCCAGGCAGGAGCGGGTGGTGCGGCCGATGGGCTGCTGGGTGATGTGCACGGTGCGGATTCCGGCGTCGTCGAGCACCTGCGGCAGCACACTGGACAGCAACGTCGACTTTCCGGAGCCGGACACCCCGGTCACCGCGGTGAACTGGCCCAGCCCGAGTGACGTGTCGATGTCCAGGGTGCGCTCGGTGCTGCGCACCGGCAGACGGGAGGACGCTGCGCGCGCCGGGTGGCGTCCCCCGGTGAGCGTGGGGGCTGCGGCGGCGAGCGCGCGGCCGGTGGGCGTGTCCTGCCCGGCCAGACCGTCCTGACCACCGTCTTCACCGCCGTCCTCACCACCGACCGGCCCGGACCACAACACCTCGCCGCCGTTCTCCCCGGCGCCCGGGCCCACGTCCACCACCCAGTCCGCCCCGGCGACCAGGGACATGTCGTGCTCCACGAGCACCACACTGTTGCCCGCCTCCAGGAAGCGGGTCATCAGCTCACGCACCGCCACCCGCTCGGTCGGGTGCAGTCCGGCGGAGGGTTCGTCCAGCACGTACACCACGCCGAACAGGCCCGAGTGCAGCTGCGAGGCCAGGCGCAGGCGCTGCAGCTCCCCGGCCGACAGCGTCGAGGCGGCACGGTCCAGGCTCAGGTGGCCCAGCCCCAGCTCCACCGCCGCGCGCACCGTGGGGGTCACCTGCTCCAGCAGCAGACGCTCGGCCTCCGACGGGGATGTGACCCCGGCGACGAGGCCGGCGAGCTCCTCCAACGGCACGGCGTTCAACTCGTCGATGGTCAGCCCCAAGTACGTCACCGACAGCGCATCCGCGGTGAGCCGGCGCCCACCGCACTCCGGACACACCGAATGGTCCATGAAGGACAGGACGCGACGGCGTGTGGCGTCCGACGACGTCGAGGCCAACGTCTCGCGCAGGTAGGTCGCCACCGAGCGCCACGTCCCGTCGTAGGTGCGCTGGATCTGGTGGGCGCCGCGCACCGGGTGCACCGTGACCACCGGCTTGTCCGGGGTGAACAGGATCCAGTCCCGGTCCTCGCGCGACAGCTGCGACCACGGCACGTCCGTGCGGTAGCCCAGGGTGACCAGGATGTCGTGGAAGTTCTTGCCCAGCCACGCGCCGGGCCAGGCCGCGATCGCACCGTCGTCGATCGACACCGAGGCGTCCGGCACCATCGACGCCTCCGTCGGCGCATGGACCGTCCCGGTGCCCTGGCACGTGGGGCACATGCCCGAGGCGGTGTTGGGGGAGAAGCGGTCCGAGTCCAACCGGCCCACCCGTTCCCGCAGCTCCTCCGGGTAGGTGCCCGAGCGGGAGAACAGCAGACGCACCGAGTTCGACACCGTGGAGAACGTCCCCACCGTGGATCGTGCCCCACCGCCGGAACGCGACTGCTCTAGCGCCACCGTCGGCGGCAACCCGTCGATGCGTCCGACCTTCGGGTCCACCGCCCCGGCGATTAGCCGGCGGGCGAAGGGCGCGACCGACTCAAGGTAGCGGCGCTGCGCCTCGCCGTGCACCGTGCCGAACGCCAACGACGACTTCCCCGACCCCGACACCCCGGTAACCGCCACCAGCTTGCCCCGCGGGAACTCCACGGAGACGTGGCGCAGGTTGCGCAGGTGGGCGTCGTGGACACGGACTGTGGAACTTGGGTCGACCATGGCCGCCCATTCTAGGCGGTTGTGCGGGCGCGGTAGCGTGGGGGAATGGACTTCGGGATAGCAGGCAGATGGGCCGTGGTCGGTGCCTCCAGTCAGGGGCTCGGCCTCGGGTGCGCCGACGCGTTGGCGTCCGAGGGGGTGAACCTCGTCGTCAACGCCCGACGCACCGGGCCGCTCGCCGAGGCCGCCGAAAAGCTTCGCACCCACGGGGTGGAGGTGCGTGAGGTCGCCGGGGACATCAGCGATCCCGGTGTCCGGGAGAACCTGCTGGACGCCGCACCACAGGTCGACGTCCTGGTCACCAACGCCGGCGGGCCGCCGCCCGGCGACTTCCGCGACTGGGACGAGGACGCCTGGCTCGCCGCGTTGAAGCAGAACATGCTCACCCCGGTGGAGTTGATCAAGGCCACGGTGGACCACATGGCCGCCCGTGGATTCGGGCGGGTGGTGAACATCACCTCCGTGGCGGTGAAGGCCCCGATCGCCACGCTGGGGTTGTCCAACGGGGCGCGCGGCGGGCTGACCGGCTTCGTGGCCGGGGTGGCACGCCAACCCCGGTTGGCCGCGGCGAACGTGACGGTCAACAACCTGCTGCCGGGACGCTTCGCGACCGCGCGGTTGGCGCGCACCGGCTCGTCGCCGTCCACCGACGGCATCCCGGCAGGACGCTTCGGCGACCCGGCGGAGTTCGGCGCGACCTGCGCCTTCCTGTGCTCGGCACAGGCCGGCTACATCACCGGGCAGAACATGCTCATCGACGGCGGGGCGTACCCGGGCACGTTGTGAGCTGTCGTTGCGGCAGGGCCGCGGCAGGGTCTAGTCGACCTCGCGCACCGCGCCCTTGTCGGCGCTGGTGGCCATCTTGGCGTAGGCGCGCAGCGCCTTGGTGACCTTGCGCTGACGGGTCGCCGGGGACCACGGCTTCTGCGAGGCGTCCATCGCAGCACGGCGACGCGCGATCTCCTCGTCCGGCACGTCGAGGGTGAGCTGACGGTTGTGGACGTCGATGGTCACGGTGTCGCCGTTCTCGACGAGCCCGATCAGTCCACCGTCGGCGGCCTCCGGGGAGATGTGGCCGACCGAGATACCCGAGGATCCGCCGGAGAAACGCCCGTCGGTGATCAGGGCGCACTTCTTGCCCAGTCCGGAGCCCTTGAGGAAGGCGGTGGGGTGCAGCATCTCCTGCATGCCCGGTCCGCCGGACGGGCCCTCGTAGCGCACGACGACCACGTCGCCGGCGGTGACCTTCTTCTTGAGGATCACGTCCACGGCCTCCTCCTGCGACTCCACGACCAGGGCCGGTCCGGAGAAGTGCCACAGGGACTCGTCGATGCCGGCGGCCTTGATCACCGCGCCGTCGGGCGAGAGGTTGCCGCGCAGGATGACCAGCCCGCCGTCGGCGGTGAAGGCGTGCTCCACGTCGTGGATGCAACCGTTCTCGGCGTCCACGTCGAGGTCGTCCCACACGTTGTCCGTGGAGAAGGGCTCGGTGGTGCGCACCCCGCCGGGGGCGGCGTGGTAGAGGTCGATCGCCTCCTGGCGCGGCGAGGCCGCACTGACGTCCCAGTCCTCGAGCCACTCGGCGAGGCTGGGGGAGTGCACGGTGTGCACGCCCTCGTTGAGCTTGCCGCCACGCCACAGCTCGCCGAGGATGCGGGGGATTCCGCCGGCGCGGTGGACGTCCTCCATGTGGTAGTCGGAGTTCGGCGCGACCTTCGACAGGCAGGGGACGTTGCGCGACAGGTCGTCGATGTCCTGCAGGTCGAAGTCGATGCCACCCTCCTGGGCGGCGGCGAGGATGTGCAGCACCGTGTTGGTGGACCCGCCCATGGCCATGTCCAGGGCCATGGAGTTCTGGAAGGCCTCCTTGGTGGCGATGTTGCGCGGCAGCACGGAGGTGTCGCCCTCGCCGTAGTAGCGCTTGCACAGGTTCACGATCGTGCGTCCGGCCTCGCTGAACAGGTCGCGGCGCGCGGAGTGGGTCGCCAGGGTGGAGCCGTTGCCGGGCAGGGACAGGCCGAGAGCCTCGGTGAGGCAGTTCATCGAGTTGGCGGTGAACATGCCGGAGCAGGAACCGCAGGTCGGGCAGGCGGCCTGCTCCACGGTCATCAGGCCCTGGCGGGAGACCTGCTCGCTGGCGGACGCCGAGATCGAGGTGATCAGGTCGGTGGGCGCGTGGGCCACACCGTCGACGACCACGGCCTTGCCGGCCTCCATCGGCCCGCCGGAGACGAAGACGACCGGGATGTTCAGGCGCATCGCGGCGTTGAGCATGCCAGGGGTGATCTTGTCGCAGTTGGAGATGCACACGATGGCGTCGGCCTGGTGGGCGTTGACCATGTACTCCACGGAGTCCGAGATGATCTCGCGGCTCGGCAGCGAGTACAGCATGCCGGAGTGCCCCATGGCGATGCCGTCGTCCACGGCGATGGTATTGAACTCGCGGGCCACGCCGCCGGCCTCGGCGACGGCCTCGGCGACGATGTCACCGACGTTCTTCAGGTGGACGTGCCCGGGGACGAACTGGGTGTAGGAGTTCGCGATCGCGATGATCGGCTTGTCGAAGTCACTGTCCTTCATGCCCGTGGCTCGCCAGAGGGAGCGTGCGCCGGCGGCGTTGCGTCCCTGGGTGGTCACTGATGACCGGTAGGAGATCTCGTTCATGGTGGGAAAAGCGTCCTCTCGTGGGGCCTCGTGCGGCTGCCCGGCCCGTGGGCAGTTGTTTCGGTGGGGTTCGTGCGTGGGGGTTCTTGCGTTGATTTATAGGTGCGGAGCCACGGCGGCGACGGCGGGATCCGGCGGGGCCGGGGGACAGTAGTCAGCTGTCGGCCCCGGTACTCAGTCGGACGCTATCGGACGCACCGCGGCGCGCGGCGCGTCCGGTCAGCTCGCGGCGTCCGGTCTACCGTCCTGCCCGGCGTCCTGGTCGCCGGCAGCGGAGCGGCGGCGTTCGAGTTCCTCGCGCGCCATGCGTCGGGCACGCTGCGCGGCCTCGTACTCGCCGTACTCGTCCTCGTCCATGAGGACGGCCAGACCGCTGTCGCGTTCGACGACCCGTACCTTCTCGTCGATCGCGGAGAGACTCGGGGTCACCGGGTCCGGGATCCTGCCCCCGGTCACTTCCGCCAGGGTCACCAGCGAATTGAAGCTCACACCCGGGAGCGGGAATGTCGTCTCGTCCTTGCTCACCGCAAGGGCCTTGCCTCCACGGGTGAATCGTAACGCCTCGAAGTCGTCCCACGCCAATGACTTTGTGGGGCGAAGGAGGTAACGGGCGGTGATGCCGCCCTCGGTGAACTCCGTCCGGGTGCGCAGCACACCCACGATGAACAGGAGGGGCAGGAGCGGGAGCCAGAAGAGCACGCCCGGGGCATAGGCCACACCGACGATCGACATCGCCACCATGAGGAAACCGGCGATCAGGTGGGCCTGATCCGTGCGGACCTGGTACGGCAGGGCGGGCGACTCCACGGAACTCATGGTTGTCCATTTAATCAGCACCGGTGGCCCACGCACACATCGCCCGGACCATGTGGTCCGGGCGATGTGGTGGTGCGGTGGTGCAGGGGTGGGACGTCAGGGCGTGGTGGTCTGGTCGCCGGAGGTGCCGTCCTGCTGGGTCGTGCCCTGGTTCTGGCTCTGACCCTGGTTCTGCGTGGAACCGTCGGACTCGTTGGTGCCGTCCGTGGTGCCGGTGCCCTCGGTGCCGTCGGTGCCCGACGTACCGGAACCGGAGTTGTTCGAGTTGCCGGAGTTGCCCGAGTTACCGTTGCCGGAGGTGTTGCCGCTGTTGGTCGAGCTGTCGCCGGACCCGTCGGACTCCTCGGTGTCGGTGACCTCACCGGAGTTGTCGGACTCCTCGGTGTCGGTGGGCTGCGTGTCCTCGGTGGGCTCGCTGTCGGTGTTCTCCTCGGTCTCGGTCGGGGTACTCGACACGCTGGTCTCGGTGGACTCCACCTCGGTACCTGCGTTGCGGTAGCGGTCCGGCGACAGGATGCCGGGGTTGCCGTCGTCCGGGTTGCTGGAGAACAGCGCGAGCATCGCCACGATCACCAGGGCGATGAACAGGCCCGAGGTCGAGGGACGGAACCGGCCGCCGAAGCTCAGCAGGTTCTTCGTCTTCGACTCGTAGGGGCCGTCGACCAGGTCGGCGAGATCGGACTTGTCGTCCTCTGCTCCGGCCTTACCGTCCTTCCCCGCCTTGCCGTCCTTCGCGTCGGGGTCCTCCTCCGGTGCGGGGGAGGGCAACACCTGGGTCGCCGGGTCGTCCGGGTCAGGCTGCGCCGCACTGTCCGGCTCAGCCGAGGCGTCCTGCGCGTCCTCGACCTTGTCGGCGTCCGCGGCGGCGTTGTCTGCACCCTCGTCGCCGTCGGCGCCGTCGTCCAACGACATGTGGTCGGGGCCGGACGCCGCGGCCGCCACGACGCGGGACGTGTCGTCCTCGGACGTGTCCTTCGCCGCGATTTTCGACGGCGTCTGGGTGGTGTCGGTGGAGGGGGCCTGCGCGGCCCCTGCCGTGCCGAGCACGTCGCCTCGGGACTGGTAGCGGTCCCAGAACGTGTTGACCAGGTTCGCGCGGATCGCGCGCTCCACCAACCACTGGTCGGCGGGGCCGGTGTCCACGCCCACGCGCATGCCCACCGACCAGGGCTGGCCGGCGGCGGCGGGCGGGGTGATGCTGCGGGCCGGCTGGACCTCGATGTCACCGAGGATGCTCGCGTCCACCCCGGCGGACTCCACGGCCTTGGCCGCTGCGGTCTCCACCTTGGTGAGCAGGTCCGCCATGGACTCCTCGTCGACCATCGGGATGTCGAGGTCCACCACGGCACGCGACCAGCGCTGCGAGTAGTTGATCGTCACGCTGGCCTTGCTGTTCGGCACGGTGACGAGCTCGCCGGCGACGGTGCGGATCTGCGTGGAACGCAGGGTCAGCTTCACGACCGTACCGGTGATCTGCCCGGAGGTGTCGTCGAAGGTCACCACGTCGCCGACACCGTAGTGGCGCTCGGAGATGATGAAGAAGCCGGTGAGGAAGTCACCGATGATGTTCTGCGAGCCGAAACCGATGGCGGCGGAGACCACGGTCGCCGGGATGGCCGCGCCCATGGCCGGTACGCCGAGGTTCGTCAGTGCGAGGAGCACCAGGACGAAGTAGGCGACGATCTCGAGCATGTACACCAGGGCGCCGACGAGGGCGAGCTTGGACTTCGTCTCCTCCTGGCCGCTCTCGAGACGGTCGGTGAGGACACGGACGACCTGGCGGCCGACCCGGGGAATCAGGATTGCCGCGATCAACAGGGCCGACAGCGGCAACCCGTGCTGAATGATCCATTCCCAGAGGGAGAACAAGAGGTACTTGACGTCGAACATGAGACTCACCATAGACGGTGTTTCTGGGGATTCGCTGGATCATTCGACACGCGAAACAGCGTCTCCGCCGGGACCGACGCGGGGCGTTCATGCAGTGAGACGGGGGGTATCAGCGGGTGGGAAAATTTCCTGAAATCCATTGACCGGGGGGTGGTGCTCCGCTATGGTCGTGGGTTATGACGACGTTCCTGATTCTTGTATCCGCCGGGCGCTAGAGCCCCTGCGGTCACTTCGCGGAACAATCTGGCGCCCCCGCCCCGAACCACGGGTAGCGGGGGCACAGTCGGTTCTACGGCGGAAACCACACACCTCGAGACCTCGATCGTCGGACATCCACAACACATGACCACCCAAAGGAGTGCACGGACGGTGAATGACACCTCACGCCCACACCCCAGTCCTGCGACAGTCGCTGCCTCAGGACGCAGCCGTAAGCCCGAGCGCATCAACGGTGCCCAGGCGGTAGTCCGCTCCCTCGAGGAACTGGGTACTGACGTAGTCTTCGGCCTCCCCGGTGGTGCGGTGCTCCCGCTCTACGAGGCTCTCTACGGTTCCGAGAAGCTCAACCACATCCTCGTCCGCCACGAGCAGGGCGCAGGTCACGCCGCCACGGGCTACGCCCAGGTCTCCGGGGAGGTCGGCGTGTGCATCGCCACCTCCGGTCCCGGTGCGACGAACCTGGTCACCCCGCTGGCGGACGCCAACATGGACTCCGTGCCGATCGTGGCGATCACCGGTCAGGTCGGCAGTCACCTGCTGGGCACCGACGGCTTCCAGGAGGCCGACATCCGCGGCATCACGATGCCGATCACCAAGCACAGCTTCATGGTCACCCGTCCCGAGGACATCCCCGCGGCGATCGCCGAGGCCTTCCACGTAGCCGTCACCGGGCGTCCGGGCGCGGTGCTGGTCGACATCCCCAAGGACGTGCAGAACGCCGAGCTCGACTTCATCTGGCCGCCGAGCTACCGGCTGCCCGGCTACCACCCGGTCACGACCCCGCACTCCCGCCAGATCGACGAGGCGGCCCGCCTCATCGCCGAGGCCAAGCGCCCGGTCATCTACGCCGGCGGCGGCGTCCTGAAGGCCAACGCCCACAAGGAGCTGCTCGCCTTCGCCGAGTCCACCGGACTGCCGGTGACCACCACGCTGATGGCGCTGGGTGTGTTCCCCGAGTCCCACCCGCAGTTCCTCGGCATGCCGGGCATGCACGGCACCGTGCCGGCCGTCGCCGCGCTGCAGAAGTCCGACCTGATCCTCGCCCTGGGCGCGCGCTTCGACGACCGGGTCACCGGCGACGTGGACTCCTTCGCCCCGGGCGCCAAGGTCATCCACGCCGACATCGACCCGGCGGAGATCGGCAAGATCCGCGAGGTCAACGTGCCGATCGTGGGCGACGCCCGTGAGGTCCTCCTCGCGCTGCGTCGTGCGGTGGAGGACCGTGAGGGTCGCCAGGACACGTCGCGCTGGACGACCTACCTCGACGGTCTGAAGACCGACTTCCCCCCGGGATTCGACGAGCCGGCCGACGGCAAGCTCGCCCCGCAGTTCGTCCTGCAGGAGCTCACCCAGGCCGCGGGCCCCGACGCCGTCTACGTCGCCGGCGTCGGCCAGCACCAGATGTGGGCCGCGCAGTTCCTGCGCTTCGAGAAGCCGCGCACCTGGCTGAACTCCGGTGGGCTGGGCACGATGGGCTACGCCGTGCCCGCAGCGATGGGCGCCAAGGCCGCCGCCCCGGACACCGAGGTCTGGGCCGTCGACGGCGACGGCTGCTTCCAGATGACCAACCAGGAGCTCGTGACCTGTGCGGTCGAGGGGCTGCCGGTCAAGATCGCCCTGATCAACAACGGCAACCTCGGCATGGTCCGCCAGTGGCAGACCCTGTTCTTCGACGGCCACTACTCGCACACCAACCTCAAGCCGGGCGAGAACTACCTCCCGGACTTCGTGGGACTCGCCGAGTCCATGGGCTGCGCGGCCTTCCGCGTGACCGAGAAGGACGGACCGGAGGGCGTGGCCGCCACGATCGCCAAGGCGCGGGAGATCAACGACCGTCCCGTGGTCATCGACTTCATCGTCGGCGAGGACGCCCAGGTGTGGCCCATGATCTCGGCCGGGGCCTCCAACGACGAGGTCCAGTACGTCCGCGACCTGCGTCCGCTGTTCGAACAGGAGCAGTCCGCGGCGGAGGAACCCGACGACATCCGTAAGATCATCGAGGAAGGCGAGGAGAACTAATGTCTCAAGTCCACACTCTGAGCGTCCTGTGTGAGGACGTCGACGGAATCGCGTCGCGTATCACCGGCATGTTCACCCGCCGCGCCTTCAGCATCATCTCGATCGCCTCGGGTCAGACGGAGGTGGCCGGGGTCAACCGGTTCACCATCCAGGTCGAGGGCGAGGACCACGTGATCGAGCAGATCACCAAGCAGCTCAACAAGCTGATCCCGGTGATCAAGGTCAGCCGGCACGAGCCGGACTCCATCGTGTGCCGCGGCCTGATGCTGGTGAAGGTCTCCGCCGACAACTCCAACCGCACGCAGGTCGTGGAGTCCGCCAAGCTCTTCCGCGCCCACGTGGTCGACGTCGGACCCGAGTCGCTGGTCATCGAGGCCACCGGCACGCCCACGAAACTCAAGGCGATGCTGGAGGTCCTGGAGCCCTTCGGCATCCGTGAACTGGTCGAGTCCAGCGTGACCGCGGTGAGCCGCGGCCAGAAGGCGATGTACCCCGCCAAGCTCTGATCGGCCTCTTCAGTCCCTCCCCGTGGCCATTCACGGGGTGGGATACCCAGTCTCACACTCTGATAATCCTTGCTGGTACGATAGCGGCACAGAACGCAGTTCCCGGTTCGATGAACCGATCCACACCCGTTTTCCCACGAAAGGCTTCACCTCATGGCAATTGACGTTTTCTACGACGACGACGCCGACCTGTCGATCATCCAGGGCCGCAAGGTTGCCGTGCTCGGCTACGGGTCACAGGGCCACGCCCACGCCCAGAACCTGCGAGACTCCGGCGTCGAGGTCGTCATCGGTCTGCGCGAGGGCTCCAAGTCCGCCGCGAAGGCCGAGGAGGCGGGATTCAAGGTCCTGTCCAACGCCGAGGCCGCCGCCTGGGCCGACGTGGTCATGGTCCTGGTGCCCGACACCACCCAGGCCACGGTCTACACCGAGGACATCGCCCCGAACCTGGAGGACGGCAACGCCGTGTTCTTCGGCCACGGGCTGAACATCCACTTCGAGCTGATCAAGCCGGCCGACAACCTCACCATCGCGATGGCCGCCCCCAAGGGCCCGGGCCACCTGGTGCGCCGCCAGTTCGTCGACGGCAAGGGTGTGCCGTGCCTGATCGCCGTGGAGCAGGACCCCAAGGGCGAGGGCCGCGACCTGGCCCTGTCCTACGCCGCCGCCATCGGCGGTGCGCGCGCCGGCGTCATCCCGACCACCTTCGAGGCCGAGACCGTCACCGACCTCTTCGGTGAGCAGGCCGTGCTGTGCGGTGGCACCGAGGAACTGGTCAAGACCGGTTTCGAGGTCCTCACCGAGGCCGGCTACGAGCCGGAGATGGCCTACTTCGAGTGCCTGCACGAGCTCAAGCTCATCGTGGACCTGATGTTCGAGGGCGGCATCGCCAACATGAACTACTCGGTGTCCGACACCGCTGAGTTCGGCGGCTACCTCTCCGGCCCGCGCGTCATCGACGCCGGCACCAAGGACCGCATGAAGGACATCCTGTCCGACATCCAGGACGGCACCTTCACCAAGCGCCTCATCGCCAACGTCGAGGGCGGCAACAAGGAGCTCGAGGGTCTGCGTGCCGACTACGCCAAGCACCCGATCGAGACCACCGGCACCAAGCTGCGCGATCTCATGATCTGGGTCAAGAACCCGCTGGACGCCACCGCGTAGGCGTCACCGCAACACCGGGGAAGGCCCCACGGACCGAAGAAAAGGTCCGTGGGGCCTGTCTGTGTCAGCGCTCTGCGGCGGTCAGCGCCTCGCGCAGCTCCTCGTCGGAGGCGGCCTTACCAGGCCCCATGTCGTAGATGGAGGTCGGTGTGGCGTCCGGCGAGATGTACGGCCTGCCGTAGGCGGGCTCGCCGTTGTCGAAGCGCCAGCCCTCGGCCAGCACACCGGCGTCGAGGGTGCCGTACCCCAGGGAGTCGAGGAAGGACGCGACGTCCTGCTTGGCGGCGTCGTCGTCACCGGCGATCACCAGGGAGGTGCGGGCGGCGTCGCCGGCCGGGCGGGCGAGCTCACCGAGGTGGGCGAAGTTGATGTTGTTGAAGCCCTTGACCACGTGGGTGTCCGGCAGGTGGTCCTGCAGGATCTGGGAGGTGGTGATCTCCCGGGCGTCCAGCACGTCGATGTGGCCGTCACGCTGCCAGTAGTAGTTGGACGTGTCGATCACGGTCTTGCCCGCCAGCGGCGCCACCGGGACCTCGGTCAGCGCGCCGAGCGGGATGGTGACGACGACGATGTCGCCGGCCGTCGCCGCGCCCTCCGGGGTGTCCACCCGGGCCTTGGGGCCCAGCGCGGCGGCGAGGGGGAGGAGGGTCTTCGGGTCCCGGGAATTGCTCAGGACCACGTCATGACCGGCCAGGACGGAGAGCCGGGCGACGGTGGCCCCGATCAGTCCCGCGCCGATGAATCCCACTGTGCTCATATGTCTTCAGGTCCTTGCTGCAGATCGACGGTGTGTTACCTCAGGGCCAACCGCACGCGGCGCCGCGGTATTCCGCATCCGCAGCCGCGCCGCGCCGGCGGAGCGCTTAATGATAATGATTACGCTACCCAAAGATCGCCCTTGACCTGCGCCAAATCTCGTTCTACTGTGAGCACTTACCGTTAATGAAAATGGAGGTTCGCCATGGCGCACGATCACGACCATGATCACTCACATACCCAGGTCCGCGGCAGGGCACTGTGGATCGTCATCGCGATGACCTCGACGATCTTCGTCGCCCAGGTCATCGGCGGGGTGGTGTCCGGCTCGCTCGCGCTGCTCGCCGACGCCGGACACATGCTGTCGGACGCCGGGGGCCTCGTCGTCGCGGCCTTCGCGATGATGGTCGGGTCGAAGCCGGCCACCGCGCGTTCGACCTACGGCTTCCGTCGTGCCGAGGTGCTCGCCGCCGCGGTCAACGCCGGTGCGGTCGCCGTGATCGGCGTGTGGATCGCCGTGGCGGCGTTCCGGCGGATGGGGGAGGGGCCCGCGGAGATCCAGACCGGGCTGATGCTCACCGTGGCGGTCGTCGGTCTGCTGGCCAACGTGGTCTCGGCGGTGATCCTGCGCCGCAGCGCAGGGGAGTCGCTGAACATGAAGGGCGCCTACCTGCACGTCCTGGTGGACCTGCTGGGGTCGGTCGCCGTGATCGTCGCTGCCCTGGTCATCGGTGCGACGGGCTGGTACTGGGTCGACGCGGTCGCGTCGCTGATCATCGCGGCGATGATCCTGCCGCGGGCGTGGTCGCTGATGAAGGAGGCGGGCACCGTGCTCATGGAGCAGGTGCCCGCCGGGGTGGACCCGGTCGAGGTCCAGGAGGCCGTCAGTGCGACGGACGGGGTCTACGGCTCACACGACCTCCACATCTGGTCGGTGGACGGCGAGTCGTCGATGGCGACCGTTCACGTGGTCACCACCGGTGACGAGCAGGATGTCCGGAAGGACGTGAGGAGAGTGTTCGCCGACCGGGGGATCGGTCACGTCACCGTGCAGACCGAGGCCCTGGCCGCACCCGCCAGGACGCCGCGCGCGCAGGCGTGCGACTCCGGGTGCGGCGAGGAGTGCGTCCTGCCCCGAAAGGACGGGCAGGACGGGCAGGGCGCTGGCAGCGCCGTCTAGGCGGTGAGGCCCAGCGCCAGGGCGATGAGCACCATGATGATGCCGAAGCCCCAGGCGATCGGGAAGGTCAGCTTGATGTGCTTGCCGATCGTGCCGCCGGACAGGCCGATGGCCAGCCACAGGGCGGGGGAGAAGGGGCTGACGAAGGTACCGATGGTGTTGCCGATGATCAGGGCGGCCGCGGCGCCGGAGCCGGAGACGCCGAAGGACGCCACCGTCTCCTGCACGACCGGGAGCACCGAGAAGTAGTACGCGTCGGTCGAGGTCAGCAGGTCCAGGGGCACACCGAGCAGGCCGACGATGACGTGCAGCTGCGCGCCGACGGAGTCGGGCAGGATGTGCAGCAGGCTCAGCGCGATCTCCTCGAGCATGCCGGACTCGTTCAGCACACCGAGGAACATCGCGGCGGCGAGGATGACGCCGGCCATGGACAGGGCGTTCGGGGCGTGACGCTTCAGGGTCTCGGCCTGCTCGCCGGACAGCGGGAAATTCACGACCAGGGCGATCGCGGTACCGACCAGGAAGACGGGGCCCGGCTCGATCCAGCCGGACGTCAGCAGCGCCAGCATGCACAGCGACATGACGATGTTGACGATGGTGACCCAGCGGCCGGTGCGCATCTGCGCGCCGATCTCCTCCTGCTTCTCCTTCTCACGTTGCACGAAGTCCGCGGCGAGGGTCTGGACGTCCACGTCGCCGGTGCCGACGAACTCGGGGGTCTTGCGCAGCTTGGCGATGCGGCGGGACTCCTTGAGGCCGAGGAGGCCGGCGATCACGAAGACGAGGACGAGGGCGATTCCCTGCAGCGGCAGGATGTGCTGCCACAGCTCAACGGGGGTCTGGTTGACCACGGAGGACGCACGGCCGATCGGACCGGCCCAGGGCACCATGTTCATCACCGACGCCGCGGTGGCCACGATGGCCAGCAGGACGTAACGCGACATGTGCAGCGCCTTGTACAGCGGCAGCAGCGCCGGGATGGTGATCAGGAAGGTCGTGGCGCCGGCACCGTCCAGGTGGACGACCATGCCGATCGCGGCGGTACCCAGGGCGACGAGGATGACGTTACCTCGGGTGGCGATGATCAGCCCCTTGACCAGGGGTGTGAACAGTCCGGTGTCACTGAGGATACCGAAGTAGATGATCGCGAAGATGAACATCACCACGACGTTCATCACGGATCCGAGCCCGGACTCGTAGAAGTCTCCGATGCTCTTGATGCCGTAGCCGGCGACGAAGGCGCCGAGCACCGGGACGAGGGTCATGACGACGGTCGGGTTGCTCCTGCCGCGGAGCAGGATGCCGACGGTGACGATGATGATTCCCAGGCCTATGGCTGTTAGCCCGCCCGGGGACTGCATCGTTTCAGCGAACGAGTCCATTGTTGGGTCTCCTCAAGAAAGATAGGTGAACCAACACATTATGGCAGGGTGAGGTGCGCCCTGTCACAACGGCTGCTTATGGCGCCCCCGGCCACGATCTCGGGGGTTTCCGAGCCGTGCGACAAAAGACGTACTAAGCTGTCCATGTCGCACGTCACCCCTGGGCTTATTTCGGTGTGGGGAGTCAGGCGTGGGCCCTGACCTCTTCGACGCGGTCGTGCCGGAGGGGCCGGGACATGCACAGCTGTCAGGAGTATCCGTGAGTCAGAATTCCCGTCCCGTCGTCCTCATCGCCGACAAGCTCGCCCAGTCCACCGTGGACGCGCTGGGGGACTCCGTCGAGGTCCGTTGGGTCGACGGTCCGAACCGTCCCGCACTGCTGGAGGCCGTCGTGGACGCCGACGCGCTGCTGGTGCGCTCCGCGACCACCGTCGACGCGGAGGTCCTGGAGGCTGCCCCGAAGCTGCAGATCGTGGGACGCGCCGGCGTCGGCCTGGACAACGTCGACATCGACGCCGCCACCGCCAAGGGTGTGATGGTCGCCAACGCCCCGACGTCCAACATCCACTCCGCCTGCGAGCACGCCATCTCGCTGCTGCTCTCCGCCGCACGTCAGATCCCGGCGGCGGACAAGACCCTGCGTGACCACGAGTGGAAGCGCTCCTCCTTCCAGGGCGTGGAGATCTTCGGCAAGACCGTCGGCATCGTCGGCTTCGGCCACATCGGCCAGCTGTTCGCCCAGCGTCTGGCGGCCTTCGAGACCGACATCGTCGCCTACGACCCCTACGCCAACCCGGCCCGTGCCGCACAGCTCGGCGTGGAGCTCGTGGAGCTCGACGAGCTGGTCGGCCGCTCCGACTTCGTGACCATCCACCTGCCGAAGACCAAGGAGACCGCGGGCATGTTCAATGCCGAGCTCCTGGCCAAGGCGAAGGAGGGTCAGATCATCATCAACGCCGCCCGCGGTGGACTGGTCGACGAGGCCGCCCTGGCCGAGGCGATCAAGAACGGTCCGGTGCGCGGCGCCGGCTTCGACGTCTACGCCTCGGAGCCCTGCACCGAGTCCCCGCTGTTCGAGCTCGACGAGGTCGTCGTGACCCCGCACCTGGGCGCCTCGACCGTCGAGGCGCAGGACCGCGCCGGCACGGACGTGGCCGCGTCCGTCCTCAAGGCCCTGTCCGGCGACTTCGTGCCCGACGCCGTGAACGTCACGGGCGGCAAGGTCAGCGAGGAGGTCGCGCTGTGGCTCGGCCTGGCGACCAAGCTGGGCAAGGTCGCCTCCGGTCTGCTGGACCAGGCCGTGACCGCCGTCAACGTCGAGGCCCGCGGTGAGCTGTCCTCGGAGAACGTCGACGCCCTGGGTCTGTCGGCACTGCGCGGCGTGTTCTCCGGCGTCGTCGACGAGCAGGTCACCTTCGTCAACACCCCGCAGATCGCCGCCGAGCGCGGAGTGGACCTCTCGGTGACCACCGCGGACGAGTCCGTGACCCACCGCTCCGTCCTCGAGGTCACCGTCGTCACCGGCGACGGCACCTCGGTCTCCGTGATCGGTGCGCTGACCGGCCTGGAGCGCGTGGACAAGATCGTGCGCATCAACGGCCGCGGCCTGGACCTGCGTGCACAGGGGCTCAACCTGTTCCTCAACTACGACGACCAGCCCGGTGCCCTGGGCACCGTGGGCACCTTCCTGGGCCGTGCGGGCATCAACATCGACGCCGCCGCGCTGACGCAGGACGCCGACCAGGGTTCCGCCACGCTGGTGCTGCGCGTGGACAAGGACGTCCCGCAGGACCTGCAGGAGCAGATCGCCGACTCCCTGTCGGCGTCGCGCACCGTCCTGCTCGACCTGAGCTAGACCCCACGGGGGACGGGACTGCCACGGGGACGGGACGGCGAGGGGGCCGTCCTGCCGGTGGTCAACGACGGGGGAGCGTCGACCGCCGCAAAGTGGTGGGGGTAGGTGGTGGGGGTGATAACACTTCGGGGAGTTATGTAAATAACTGTCTTATGGGTTAGGGTCGTTGCCGTGACTGACAACAATGCTGCCAACCACACGCCTGCCCCCGTCCCCGCGGACAAACCCGCGAACAACCCCACGGACGAGGACAACCAGCTCGCCGACGAGTTCCGCGACGCCCTCCGGGAAGGTCTGCACATGGTGCGCCTTCTCGACCACCGGGGGAGCCACACGCTCACCCAGTTGGGCATCCTCAACACGCTGACCGAGGAGCCCCACTCGATCGGGCTGCTCGCCAGGATCAACGGCATGACCCAGCCGGGCATGACGCAACAGATCGACAAGCTGGAACGGGCAGGCGTGGTTCGCCGGGTCCGGAGTCCCAAGGACGCCCGGGTCACCCTCGTCGAGATCACCGACGAGGGACGCGCCACACGTACGCGGGACAACAACCTGCGTAACCGGGCGCTGGCCGAGCACTTCGACCTGCTCGACGACGACGCACGACGGCGCATTGCCGACGCACTGGAACCGCTGACGGCCTTCGCCAGCGCGTACATCCGTCGGGTCAGCGAAGACACATCGAGAAACTTGGAAAGGCACGACCGCGAATGAGACAGGACACCCAGGAGGCCACGCTCAACGGCGCGACACTCGAATCAGAGAAGACGTCGATGATGCGGCAGCCTGTCGCAGTGTGGGCCACGGCCCTGGCCTGCGTCTTCGCGTTCATGGGGATCGGTCTCGTCGACCCCATCCTCCCCGCGATCGCGGAGAACCTGGACGCCGGCGCGTCCGAGGTCTCCCTGCTGTTCACCAGCTACTTCGCGGTGACCGCCGTGATGATGCTGGTCACCGGCGCCGTCTCCAGCCGCATCGGCGGCAAGAAGACGCTGCTGACCGGCCTGGCGCTGATCGTGGTCTTCGCCGGCCTCGCCGGGACGTCCAACAGCGTCGGTGAGCTCGTCGGCTACCGGGCGGGCTGGGGACTGGGCAACGCCCTGTTCGTCGCCACGGCCCTCGCCGTGATCGTGTCGGTGGCCAGCGGCGGACGTGCCGTGGCCATCATCCTCTACGAGGCCGCACTCGGCCTCGGCATGGCCGCCGGCCCGCTGCTCGGCGCGGCCCTGGGTTCCCTGAACTGGCGCGGACCCTTCTTCGGCACCGCCCTGCTGATGCTCATCGCCCTGGTCGTCCTGCTGTTCAAGCTGCCGGCCACCCCGCCGCCGGCCGAGAAGACCAGCGTGACCGCCCCGCTGAAGGCCCTGAAGCACCGCGGCCTGTTCGGCGTCTCCTTCTCCGCCCTGTTCTACAACTTCGGCTTCTTCACCGTGCTGGCCTACACCCCGTTCGTCCTCGGCTTCGGTGAGATCGGCATCGGTGCGGTGTTCTTCGGCTGGGGCTGCTGCCTCGCGGTGTTCTCCGTGTTCATCGCCCCGCTGATCCAGAACCGTATCGGTGCGGCGAACACCACCATCGCCACCCTGGTCGGCCTGCTGGTGATCTACGCCCTGCTCGGCGTCTTCCACGACACCACCCCGGTCGTGGTCGTGCTGGTCGTGCTCTCCGGCGCCCTGCTGGGCATCAACAACACGATGTACACCGAGATGGCCATGAGCGTGTCGGACGCCCCGCAGCCGGTGGCGTCCGCCGGGTACAACTTCGTGCGCTGGATGGGTGGCGTGATCGCCCCCTTCGCCGCCACGAAGATCGGTGAGGGTGTCGGCGTCGCCGTGCCCTACTACGTCGCCGCCGTCGTGGCCGTCGTCGCCATCCTCGTGATGATGGCGTCCCGCGACCACGTCGAGGTCCACGGCCCCGAGGCCGTGTAGCCCGCGAACCCTCCCCGGCGCCGTGCCGGCGCCGCCCGCGGGTCCACAACCCCGCAGGACGCTCTCAGCGTCCTGCGGGGTTGCTGTCTGTCGGCTCCTCCGCGGGGACGGTGCCGGTCTCGGTACCCGTCTCGGTGCCCGTCTCGGTGCGACGCGAGCGCACCGCGTCGACCAGACCGACCGCGGCGAAGGCCACGAGGATCAGCACGCCCCACAGCACCCACATGCTGTTCCACGGCACGGACATGTACTGCTGGCCGATGAACGACCAGTGCACCGACACCTGGTGGCTGACGAACGGGATCATCGCCACCCACACCACCAGCAGAGCCAGCAGCGCGCCGACCTGCGAGGAGAACCAGGACCGCACCCGGTGTCCCGGCCACGCCGGCGCCGCGCGCACCCCGAGGTCCACCAGGCACACCACCAGCGGCACCAGCCACACCCAGTGGTGGTGCCAGGAGAACGGGGAGATCAGGCACGCGGTGATCCCGCCGAGGGCCATCACCAGCGCCTGGTTGCCCCGACGCGTGGCCCAGCGCACCGCCACGTACAGCAACGCCACCACGACCACGCACGACACCAGCCACACGGCGGTGCCCGTCGTGTCGCTGTCGAAGGTGCGCTCGGTGAAGCCTTTAAGCGACTGCGAGGCGGACACCGTGTCGCTGCCGATCCGGGAGGAGTCGAAGATGGCGGACGTCCAGAAGCGCATCGCGTCCGGCACCGTCAGGAACCCGATGCCCACCGTGACGGCGAAGGTCGCCGTGGCCGTCGCCGCCTCGCGCCACCGCCGCTGCATGAGGAAGACGAGGATGAAGAAGGCCGGTGTGAGCTTCAGACCCGCGGCGATACCCACGCCGATGCCGGTCAGCCGGTCACGCGTGCGCAGGAAGTCCAGGGCGACCAGGAGCATCAGCAGCATGTTGATCTGGCCGTAGAAGAAGCTGTCGCGCACCGGAGACAGAGCCAGTGCAGCCATGGCGGCGGCCACGCCCAGGGCGATCGTCCCGGTGTCGAGCCGGTATCCGCGCTGCACCAGCGTGCCGAGGACCACCGCGACCAGTGCGCCGACGCAGGCGAGCTGCCAGAACGTCGCCGACATCTCCGCCGGTGCGGAGGCCACGTAGCGGAAGATGCTGCCGGCGAACGGCGGATAGGTGAAGGGCAGGTGACCGTAGAGCGGGCCGTCGTAGATGCCCTCGCCACAGGCCAACGCCTCACCGGCACGGAAGTACACCATGAAGTCGGTGGGCACCTTGTAGAGGTCCAGGGTGCGTTCGAAGACCACCGGACGGGTCTCGCGGTAGGCGACCACGGCCAGGACCAGGGCCAGACCTACGGTCAGGACGGTGCGTCCTGCGAGAGGACGGCCCGCCGCCGGCGGGGACGGCGGGGCTGCCGTGACCGGTGACCCGGTCGGGGTGGTGTCGGTGGGGTGGTGCGAGGTCAAGGCAGCTGCCTTCCGGGGACAGGTGGTGGACGCGACGAAGGAACGTCCGTCGGGGAAAGTAAAGTGTAGCTCCAGTCGTGTCCCGCGGCGAGTTAGGCCCACGGCGCGGCGTGGTAGCCTGTGGAAGGATTTTTCCAACGATGTGAGACAGAAACGCCAGAAAGGGTCCACAGAATGAAACTCGCGGTCATTGCCGGAGACGGAATCGGTACCGAGGTCACCGCGGAGGCCCTGAAGGTCCTCGACGCGGTCACCGGCGACGAGACCATCGACACCACCGACTATGACCTGGGGGCGCGCCGCTACCTGCGCAACGGTGAACTGCTCACCGACGCCGACCTGGACTCCCTGCGTGCCCACGACGCCATCCTGCTCGGCGCCATCGGCGACCCCCGCTCGGTGCCCGCCGGCGTGCTGGAACGAGGTCTGCTGCTGCCGCTGCGCTTCCGCCTCGACCACGCGGTGAACCTGCGTCCCGCGAAGCTGTACCCCGGGTCGTCCTCCCCGCTGGCCGCCCCCGGCGAGATCGACTTCGTGGTCGTGCGGGAAGGCACCGAGGGCCTGTACTGCGGCAACGGCGGCACACTGCGTGAAGGCACCGACAACGAGGTCGCCAGCGAGGTCAGCCAGAACACCTGGTACGGCGTGCAGCGCGTGGTGCACGACGCCTTCACCCGCGCCCAGGCCCGCTCCGGCAGGCTCACCCTCGTGCACAAGACCAACGTGCTGGTCAACGCCGGTGGGCTGTGGTCACGCGCGGTGGAGACCGTGGGCGCGGACTTCCCGGACGTCATCGTGGACTACTGCCACATCGACGCCGCGACGATCTACATGGTCACCGACCCGGGACGTTTCGACGTGATCGTCACCGACAACCTCTTCGGCGACATCCTCACCGACCTGGCCGGCGCCGTGACCGGCGGGATCGGTCTGGCGGCCTCCGGCAACATCGACCCGTCGCGCCGCAACCCCTCGATGTTCGAACCCGTCCACGGCTCGGCGCCGGACATCGCCGGGCAGGGGATCGCCGACCCGTGTGCGGCGATCCTGTCCGCCGCGCTGCTGCTGCGCCACCTCGCCGACGACGAGGGGGCCACCGGGGAGGACGCGGCCCTGCGCGTGTCGCAGGCGGAGCGGATCGAGGCCGCGGTGCTCGCCGAGGCCGGCTCGCGTGACGGGTCCCCGGTGCGCACCGTGGAGGTCGGCGACCGGATCGCCGCCGCGGTCTAGCTGTGGTCTGGCTGCAGTCTGGCTGAACCTCCGCGTTGCCGCACCATTGCGGAATAGTCGCCCGCCCAGGAAGGCGATCGGGCGATTCGGCTACCTGGGAGGGTGATCTGGCTACATCGGGGTGGGCCGGTGCAGCGAGGGGTGGGGGAGGCGCCGGTTACCGACCTGCGTGACGTAGCCAGGTCAGCACCGCCCGTACCCGACGGTTCTCGTCCGAAGGCAGCATCCCGAGTTTCATGAACACGTTGGCCACGTGTTTGCTCACGGCACCAGGGGAGAGGAAGAGCTTCTCGCCGATCTGAGAGTTCGAGTCGCCGGCCGCCATGTGCTCCAGGACCTCGCGTTCGCGCGCCGTCAGATCGCCAATGCCGCTGCGCCGGGAACTCACCAGGGCGCGCACCACCTCCGGATCAACGACTGTCCCACCGTCTGCGACGCTCGCTATGGCGGTGAGGAAGTTATCGACATCGGCGACACGTTCCTTGAGCAGGTATCCGAAGCCGTCGTGCTCCAGGAGGTCGTCGAGGTAGGCGGCCGCCACATATTGGGACAGCATCAGCGCGGGGACGGACAGTCGGTGCTCGTCCGCGTCCTGACGAAGCCGGTGCACCATCGCGAGCCCGTCATCCGTCATTGTTGGTGGCATCCGGACATCGCTGACGATGAGATCGGGGGATGCCGACTGAGCAGCAGCCAGCAGTGAGTCGGCGTCGACGACCGCGGTGACCTCGTGCCCGGCGGACTCCAGAAGTCCGACGAGGCCTTCGCGAAGCAGTGTGGTGTCCTCGGCAAGCAGTATCTTCATGGAAGCCTCGTTTCCAGTCGTGTGGTCCATCGTCCTTGTGACGTACCAAGATCTGACAACTGCACGGTCCCTCCCAGCGCGGCGGCGCGCTCGGTGAGTCCGGCGATGCCTGTGCCTCCTCCGTCGGAGGCGGCGGCTACCTTCGCAGAGCCCGTGCCGGTGCCAGTGCCGTTGTTGTCGACCGCGAGGACGGTGTGCCCGTTGTCGTCGGACAGGGTGACCCGTACGGCGTCGGCATCCCCGTGTTTCACGGCATTCGTCAGAGCCTCTGCGGTGCAGTGGTACAGCAGGAGGGCGGGGGTGTCGGTGAGGCGGAAGTCATCCTCGGCTCCGTCGAGGACGAAGCGGTGATCGAGCCCGGAATGGGAGACAAGTTCGTCCACCGCGGCCACCAAACCCTTGTCGGCCAGCACCTGAGGGTAAATGCCGCGGACGGTGGCCCGTAGCGATTCGAGAGCTTGCCGTGCATTGACCTTCACCTTGTCCATGGGCTCAGTCAGCTCTTGTCCCGTCCGCGCAGTCATTTCCAGCGCGGCCACATTGAGCTGCAGCGCCGTGAGGTATTGCTGGGCACCGTCGTGGAGCTCGCGTTCGATGCGGCGACGTTCGCCTGTGAAGGCATCTGCCAGGACGGCCCGTGACCGGGTGATCTCGGCGACGTCGGGGGAAACCGTCGAGTTCGAGGCGACGGTAACAGCGACCGAGCAGCCGGTGATGACCCAGCTGGCGTACAGGAAAGCGAGGGCGCAGACTGCAGCTCCGGCCCCGACGATGGCGACGAGAGCCCCGGTGTCGTGGATCTCCAGGACCCCCAGGTCGATTCCGGTGCCTCCCGGGAAGCCGCGGCTGGCCCACATGAAGGGGGTTGCGGCAAGTACACAGGTGAGGAGACCGAGGCTCAGCGACAGCAGGAAAGCGGCGAAGGACAGTAGTAGCTGGGCGCAGAGCTCAGCTGTCTGCCGCCAGTCGAACCACCGGTTGACCGGGCGGTCGGGCACGGAGACCCTCATCCACCGGGAACCGAGACGACCGACTGAATCCGATGCTCGGGCGCTCAACGGCAGCCACGGCAACAGGATGAGCGCCGTGACAAGGGCTGGGAGGAAGAGGGTTGCAAGGAGGAGGGTCCAGGGCAGGGCCCGCCACGGACCTCGGTCAGCGAGGAATCTCCACGGTCGGACGTCGAACCCCGCCGGCCAGTACCTGGGTGCCTGAGGGGCGTTCGATGGATCGTTCGCTGAAAACTCCACGGTCAGTAAGTGTAGTGGTCAGGGGCACGCGTGTCGGTGGACTCACCTCCACCGTTCTTCCGGGGGTGGAGCCAGCTCCCGACGTTCCGGGTTCCTCTCGATCCTGAGCCCTCACTACCGCAGGGTGGGGACATGGACATCACCGCGCATGCATTGACCAAGACCTACCGGGAGCAAGACGGACCGGTCATCGGCGGCGTGGCCGGCGCAGGTGTGGACGTCAGCATCCCGGCGGGTTCCTTCCTCGCTCTGATGGGCCGGTCGGGGTCTGGGAAGTCGACGCTCCTGAACCTTCTCGCCGGTATCGTCCGACCGGATTCAGGAGTCGTCAACTACGGTGACACCGGCCTCCGGGATCTCTCGGACGGGAGGCGGTCGCGTCTCCGGGCCACCACCACAGCGACCGTGTTCCAGGAGTACAACCTCTTCGACTTCCTCTCCGTCCAGGAGAACATTGCGCTGGGGATACGCATGGCAGGCGGTCACGCGAGCCGTGACCGCATCGCTGAAGCGCTGTCGAGGGTCGGGATGCAGGACTATCTGAGGTCACGGCCGGATGAGTTGTCCGGCGGGCAACGTCAGCGGATCGCGATCGCCCGCGCGGTGGCCGTGTCCCCGCAGGTCATCTTCGCTGACGAACCCACGGGTGCACTTGACGAGGCGAACGGCCGTGTCGTCGTGGCGCTGTTGCGTGAGCTCGCGGCGGACGGTACGAGCATCCTCATGGTCACCCATGATGCCGACGTTGCCGCGGTGACGGACAGGACGCTGGAACTCCGGGACGGAACGATCGTCAACGCGATGTCTGCGGGTGATCCGGCGTGACGATGTTCCGACTGATGCTGGCCGGTCACCGCACCGTCTGCCTTGGCTTTCTCACTGTCGTTACCCTGCTCACCGGCCTGGCCGGCGGTGTCATCGGCACCGCGGTTCGTGCCACCCAGGTGGCCGACGGCTACCGAGCGTCGGACGTCGTGACCACCGAGGTGTCCGCGACGTGGGCGAACTACCAGGGGACCGCGACGTTCGCGTTCATGGTTTCCGCGATTGCCTGTGTGGTCGGGGTCATTCTCCTCCCCTCGGTCGCGCAGTTCCTCGTGTCCAGCCTGGCACCGACCTCGAGGACACTGCGACTGCTGGGGGTTTCGCGGAGGTTGGTCCGGCTACGGATTGCCGGGGCCACCTTTGCCCTCGCTGTGGTGGCGGTTGTCCTCGGACTCCTGCTGTCGCCGGTGGCAGGGTTGGCCTACAGGTGGTTGCTGGGCCGGATCGGGCTGGTGACAACCGAGCTCGGCTCGTTGTGGATGCCCGGCCCCACGGTTCTGGCCGGAATCTGCCTGGCCGCATGGGGCATCGTGACCGTGTGGTGGCAGGGGCGCCACCTCGCAGGAATTGAGGCGGACGCACGGCGCCCGGGCAGAGGCCGTCGCATCCTGCGGGTACTGGCTACGCCGCTCCGCTACGCCGTGGGCGTTGGCGCGGCGATGGCCCTGTGGGCACTCCACGACGCCACGACGACCATGGACAACTTCAATGAGATGTCCTTCGGAATCGCTCTGTGCACCCTCCTTCTCATGTGGGGACTCGCCGTGCCGGTGCTGCGTGTGGTCAGTTGGCTGCTGCGGCGCGGAGGGACCGGACGCATGCTTATCGGCGGCGTCGTCAACGACCGGGCCCGTCGCGTCGCAGGGATGTCACTGGTCGCCTCCCTCCTGGTGGTGCTCGGGGGCACGGCGGCCCTTGCTGCACTGACCAGCACGATCGGGGACGCGAACCGGAGCGCGGCCTCGCTGCAGGCCACGGCGGTAACCGCTCGAGACCTGACTGAAGCGCAGTCAACCGCGGCGCGTGAGGCTGGTTTCACCGTGTCTCCGTTGGACACGGACCCCGGGTGGTTGGAGGGTGTGAACTCCGTCGACCAGCTTCCCGTGCACCGGGTCGATCCCGTCTCGATCGGCCAGTTGTCGGTGGAGGGGACGGTTCTCGCCGGATCCCTCGCCGAGATCGGAGGCGACGACGTCGCTGCAGACGAGCGCTGGGAACTCGGTGAGAAGATACTGGTCAGGGACGATGACGGTGTCCGCCGTCGTCGACCGCGACTCCGCCCTTGGTGGAGGGCTCACGGTGGACGGGACGTCCTTCCCTCTCAGCGTGTCAGCGGTTGAGGGGGAGATGAGTGAGCGCACCTTCGTCGCCGGCGCAGCAGACGTGAATGAGGTGGTCCCGGACGTGCGTTGGCTGGCCCCGCAGGAGGTCGTCGAAGAGCAGATCGACTCGGAGCAGCAGGGGCAGATGGACTCGTTGGCCGGCATGGTCGGCGGAATCGGGCTGATCGCCGTCGTCGCCCTGGTGCATGCGGTGGTCGGGTTCGCCGGGGACCTGCAGGGGACGCGCACCGGGATGCGTCGTCTCAGCTTCTCCCGCGCCCGGGTCAGCGGTGTTCTCGGCGGCATCGGCCTAGTAATCGGCCTGGCTGCGGGTGTGATGTCTGCGGTGTCGCTCTGGGCAGCGCAGTTCGCCCTGTCTGAGATGTTGGTCGGCACGGGGGTCACGACAGCATTGGATGTGCCGTGGTCGTTGCTGCTGGGATTGTGGGGCGTGGTCGTCCTGGCCGCGGTCGCCGGCATGCTTGCTCCCCGGGGTAAGACGGCGAAATAGTCGCCCGCCCAGGAAGGGATTCGGGCGATTTGGCTACCTGGGAGGGTGATCTGGCTACATCGGGGCGGGGTAGGGGCCAGGGGAGCAGCGTAGCCCCCGCCACCCGACCACCACCTGCACGCCACCTACTGGTAGCTGACGATGTCCGGGGTCGGCGAGATCGCGGCGGTCTGGGCGGGGTCGAGCATCGGCTCGTCCTCGTCGATGAAGTTCTTCCAGCCCAGGGCGATCGCGGGGTCGAGGTCCTGGCGCACCACGTTCCAGGTCTCCATCTTCACACCCTGCGGTCCGTGCCCGTCGCAGTGCACGGCGACGCTCACGTTGTCGGTGCCGGTGGTCATGTTCTCGCGGTTGCGGATCATCTGGAGCTGGAACTGGTGGATCATCAGCAGTTTCTGCGGCAGCTTCTCGGCGACCACGAGCCCCTCGAGCCAGTCGGCGACCTCGTTGATCTCGGAGGCGTCGACGTGGCCGACCTCGACCATCGGCTGGTCGTCGGGGCCGAGCCGCCACTCCGGGTCCAGGGCGAGGCCGACCGAGGGGTTCTTCAGCAGGTCGGCGTAGTGCTGGGCCTGCTGCAGCAGGGTCTCGCGTCCGGGCTGGATGTCGATGATGGCGTAGCCGCCGGCGTCGACGATGGCGTCGATCCAGGGCACGACCTCCGCGGGGTCGCTGTAGTTGCTGAAGTTCCCGGAGGGGCCGGGTTCCGCGGCGGCGACGGTGACGATGATCTCGAAGGAGGGGATCACCGGGACGTCGCTGGTGGCGTCGTACTCGGCGGCGAGGTGGCGGGCGCGTTCCACGGCGTCCTTCGGGGGTTGTTCGCCCATCACGCCGAGCAGGGGTTCGGCGGCGTGGCCGTAGAGGGCGATGATCTTGCGCCCGGGGAACATGACCTGTCCGCCGCCGGGAAGGTTGCCTTCCACGGTGGCGGCGAGTTCGGCGCGTCGGCGCAGGTCGTCGGCGGTGCCGAAGTGGTCGCCGAGGGCGATGAGGTTGCCGTCGCCGGTGATCGCCTCGACGCTGGCGGCCACGGACTCGTCGGTGGAGCGTGGGTCGGGGGCGATGACGCGGGTCAGCGAGTATCCGGCGGCGACCGTGGTGGCGACGCTGACGGGGGAGGACGTGCTGGCGGCGAGTGCCACTCCCGCGGACTCCAGGTCCTCGCCAGCGACGCCGGGGTCCAGGTCCTCGGGCCAGTTGTCTGCATCGCCGGTGTCGACGGTGTGAACCGTGATGTCGTTGAGGTCCCCGAGGCCGTCGACGTCGTCGGCACTGCCGCCGACGAGCACGACGTCGGTGGCACCGAGCCGCGACAGCTCCTGGATGACGGGACCGGAATCGCCACCGGCACCGTCGAGCAGGACGGGCACGCCGTTGTCCCGGGCCAGGGTGCAGGCGGTGCCCACCTGTTCCGGGGTGGGGTCGGACGCCACGAGCACCGCGGTGCTCGCGGAGGCGAAGAGAGCCGCGCTCGTGGCGACGCCGGACGGGTCGTCGGGAACGACGGCCACGCCGACGCCGTCTTCGGCGGTGGCCTGGCTGTCGCCGGACGTGGCGTCCTGCGCTCTACCGGAACCGTCGCGCGAGCAGGCGGCGAGCGGGACGACGGCGGCCAGGGAGAACGCTCCGGCGCTCAGCAGGAACTTGCGGCGGGACAGGGACACGTTGTCTGGCCTTTCGGACGATGTCAGGCGGGGGGAGGGGACCGTCCCGACCCTATCGCGGAACTCAGGCGATCGCGGCGGCGGCCTCGGTTCCCTGCCGGATGGCGCGCTTGGCGTCCAGCTCGGCGGCGAGATCGGCGCCCCCGACGACGTCGAAGGTCACCCCCGCCTCCCGCAGCGGTGCGACGAGTTCGGTGACGGACTCCTGGCCGGTGCACAACACGATGGAGTCGACCTCCAGCACGCGACGGTCGGTGAGGGTGCGGGTGCCGTCCTTGTCCTCGTAGAAGGCGAGGTGCAGGCCGTCGTCGTCGATCTTCTCGTAGGTCGCCCCGCTGATCTGCTCGACCTCCTTCATCTTCACCGCCGCACGGTGCACCCAGCCGGTGGTCTTGCCCAGCGACTTGCCCTGCCGGGAACTCTTGCGCTGCACCATGTACACCTTGCGCAGCGGCGCGGAGGGACGCGGCTTCGTCAGTGAGCCGACGGCGGCCGGGTCGCTGTCGACACCCCACTCCTGCTCCCACTCCTTGAGGTTCAGGGTGGGGGAGTCGGGCCCGGTGGGGGTGGTGAGGAACTCGGAGACGTCGAAGCCGATGCCACCGGCGCCGAGCACGGCGACGCGGTCGCCGATCTCGCGGTCGCCCAGGACGGCGTCGGCGTAGGTCATCACGCTGGGGTGGTCCACGCCCTCGATGTCGGGGATGCGCGGGGCCACGCCGGACGAGACGATGACGTGGTCGAAGCCGCCGTCGACGAGGTCCTGCGCGCTGGCGCGGGTGTTGAGGTGGACGTCCACACCCAGGGTGTCCAGCCGCGTGGAGAAGTAGCGGATGGTCTCGTGGAACTCCTCCTTGCCCGGGATCCTCGCGGCGATGGAGAACTGTCCGCCGATGGCGTCGCGGGACTCGAATAGCTCCACGTGGTGACCACGCTCGGCGGCGGAGACCGCGGCGGACAGACCCGCCGGTCCGGCACCGACCACGGCGATCTTCTGCGCATGGCGCGTGGGGGAGAGCACCAGCTTCGTCTCACGCCCGGCACGCGGGTTGACCAGGCACGAGACGCTCTTGCCCACGAAGATGTGGTCCAGGCAGGCCTGGTTGCAGCCGATGCAGGTGTTGATCTCGTCGGCGCGGTCCTGCTGTGCCTTGGCCATGAAGTGGGGGTCGGCGAGAAGCGGGCGGGCCATGGACACGGCGTCGACCTTGCCGTTGGCCAGGATCCCCTCGGCGACCTCGGGGGTGTTGATGCGGTTCGAGGCGATCAGGGGGATGGACACCTCGTCGCGCAGCCGTTCGGTGAACTTCACGAACGCACCGCGCGGCACGGAGGTGACGATGGTGGGCACGCGGGCCTCGTGCCAGCCGATGTCGGTGTTGATGGCGTCGACCCCGTGGCGCTCGGCGCGCCGGGAGAGCAGGGCGATCTCGTCGAAGGTCTGGCCGTTCTTGACGAAGTCGGCGATGGACTGGCGCAGGATGACCGGGAAGTCGCGGGGGACCTGCCGGCGGATCTCGTCGATGACCTCGATGAGGAAGCGCTGGCGGTTGGCCGTCGAGCCGCCCCAGCGGTCGGTGCGGTCGTTGGTGTGCGGGCACAGGAACTGGTTGACCAGGTAGCCCTCGCCACCCATGATCTCCACGGCGTCGTAGCCGGCCTTGCGGGCCAGGCGGGCGGCGCGTCCGAAGGAGCGGATCGCCCGACGGATCATCCGCTCGGTCATGCGCATGTGCTTGAACGGGTGGATCGGGGAGGGCTCGGAACCGGGGGCGGCCTTGAAGGGGGTGACCCCGTAGCGTCCGGCGTGCAGGATCTGCATGGCGATGCGCCCGCCCTCGCGGTGGACGGCGTCGGTGACACGGCGGTGGTGCAGCACCGCCAGGGGGGTGGCCATCCGTCCGCCGAAGGGCATGAGGTCACCGCTGCGCAGCGGGGCGATGCCGCCGGTGACGATGAGGCCGACACCGCCGCGGGCGCGTTCGGCGTAGAACTCGCCGAGTTCGTCGGCGTGCCAGATGCGGTCCTCCAGGCCGGTGTGCATCGACCCCATCACCGACCTGTTCGGCAGGGTGAGGCCACCGATGGTGAGGGGGCTGAAGAGGTGGGGGAACGGGGAACTCGTCATGATCCGTCGTCTTCCTTCTCGTGTGTGGTCGCAGTTGTGGTCGGTTCTGTGCCGGTACTGCCGAGGGCGTCGATCACCTCGGCGCACCAGTCCACGAAGCTGGTCTCCAGGCGGATGCCCAGGCGCAGGACGAGGTGCTGGTGCAGGCGGCGTCCGGTCAGCGCGGTCCTGCCGCCGTCTGTGGCGTTCCCGCCGTTCCCGGCGAGCTCGGGGAACTGGCGCGCCTCGTAGCTGCGGTAGAGCCGCAGCGTCTCGGTGTGGGCGTCGCGGTGCGCGGCGACGTCGGCGAGCAGGTCGCGCAGGTCGCCGTGTTCGGCGCCGCGGATCTTGACCGACAGGTCGTCGCGGATCTTCATGACCTCGGACGGGTCGGCGATCCAGTCGTGCAAGGCGGTGCGCCCGGCGGGGGCGAGGGTGTAGATCTTCTTGTCCGGCCTGCCGTCCTGGGCGACGTCGCGACACGTCACCAGTCCGTCGTCGTGCAGGCGTCCGAGCGTCCGGTAGATCTGCTGGCGGGTGGCGGGCCAGAAGTGGCCCAGGGATGTGGCGAACTGTCGTCCCAGGTCATAACCGGTCCCCGGGCGTTCCGCCAGGGAGATCATGATCGCGTGTTCCAGTGCCATGCCCGTCAGGGTAATCCACGTCACAGTGGAATACAGCACTATGCCACGAATTGATGTGAAACTCGTTGCCTATACCCCCACTTCGGGGTTGGGGGTGTCCGGTGCCCCGCGCCCACCCCATACACTTGCCGACCATGAGCGTGGAACTTGACGAGGTCCGGCGGTTCCTCAGCGGCCACGAGCCGTTCAGCCACCTGCCGGACGAGGAACTCGACGACCTGCCGGCCAAGATGGAGATCATCTACGTCCGCCGCGGGGAGACGGTGATCACCGCCGGGCAGCCCAACGACGTCCTCTACGTGATCCGCTCCGGCGCCGTCGACGTCCTGGACTCCCAGGACGTGCTGCTCGACCGCCGCGGCGCCGGCCGCTTCTTCGGCCACTCCACCATCGTCACGAAGGGCGGATTCGGGGTGGACCCGGGTCCGTCGCACTACACCATGATCGCCGTCGAGGACAGCCTCCTTCTCACCATGGACCGCGAGGAGGTCCGCGGCCTGATCGAGCGCAACCCCGAGGTCGCCCGCTACTTCGCCGGGGTGTCCGAACGCATCCGCGCCGCTGCCGAGCGGCTCAGCGTGCGCTCCGGGTCGGACGCACTGCGCACCCACGTCGCCGAGCTGGTGGACCGTGACCTGGTGTCGGTGAGCTGTGAGGCGAGTGTGCGCGAGGCCGCCCAGCTGATGAGCGAGAACAGCATCTCCTGCCTGCCGGTCCTCGCCGACACCGCCGATACGGGGGACACCGCCGACACCGGGGACTCCGGGGACACGGGAGGAGCCGCCGACCCCGCCGACACCGCAGGCCCCGAGCTCCCGGACGTCTCCGGCAATGAGCTGGTCGGCATCATCACCGACCGCGACCTGCGCACCCGCGTGCTCGCCGCGGGCCTGGACACCGAGACCGCCGTGTCCGGGATCATGACGCAGAACCCGTTCTCCACCTCCTCGGACACCACCGCCTTCGAGGCCATGCTGATGATGAGTGAGCAGGGCGTGCACCACCTGCCCGTCGTCGGCGGGCTCGACGGCGGCGGCGACGGTGTCATCGGGGTGATCTCGGCCTCCGACATCATGCGTGCGCTGCGCAACGACCCGATCTACCTCACCGCGGACCTGGCCAAGGCCACCGACACCGAGCAGATGCGCAGCATCATCAACGACACCGCCGAGATGACCAGCGGGTTCATCACCCGCGGTGCCTCGGCCGAGGAGGCCAGCGAGATCCTCACCGTGGCACTGGACTCCCTGGCCCGCCGGCTGCTGGTGCTCGCCGAGGAGGAGCTCGGGCCCCCGCCGGTGCCCTACGCCTTCATCGTCATCGGCTCCCAGGCGCGCCGGGCGGTGGGCTTCTCCTCCGACCAGGACAACGGCCTGGTGCTGCACAACTCCTATGACGAGGAACTGCACGGGGAGTACTTCGCCGAGTTGGGCCGGCTGGTGTGCACCGGGTTGGACGAGGCAGGCCAGCGGCTGTGCCCCGGCGACATGATGGCGATGAACCCGAAGTGGCGGATGACCGTGGACCAGTGGAAGGACTCCTTCCACACCTGGGTCACCGCGCCGAACCCGGACGCGCTGCTGCACGCCCAGACCTTCTTCGACATGCGCCCGGTCTACGGTGCGCGCGAACTCGCCGACCGGGTGCACCGCTACTCGGTGGCCCTGGCACGCAGCTCCTCGCGCTTCCACGCCCGGCTCGCCGCCCTGGTCGCACGCAAGGAGACGCCGCTGGGCATCTTCCGCGGCCTGGTCGTCCAGCGTGGCGGCGACTACCGCAACACCCTGGACGTCAAGGCCGGCGGCACCGCGCCGATCGTGCAGATCGCCCGGTTGTACGCCCTGATGGGCGGGGTGAAGGCGGTGGGCACCCACCAGCGCCTGGCGCAGGCGGCGTCCACCGGGGCGTTGACGCACAAGGCCGCCCGCGACCTGACGGAGGCCTTCAACTTCCTCAAGGCGCTCTCGCTGCGCCACCAGGCCGGCCAGCTGCGCAGCGGGGAGGTCGCCGACTACCGCATCGACCCGGACAACCTGGGCAAGCTCGACCGGGAGAACCTGCGCGACGCCTTCGGCATCATCAAGAGCATCCAGACCTCCCTGGCCGTGAAGTACCCGGTGAGGAACACGTGAGCATGCTGCGCAGGACGTGGAACAGGCGTCGGGCGACCGGGGCGTTGGCGGACTTCTACGCCGAGCGTCCCCCGGCCGGCTCGACGCGCCTGGAGGACCTGCCGGTCCTCGCCGTCGACGTCGAGGCCACCGGGCTGGACCTGTCGTCCGACCGGCTGTTGTCGATCGGCTGGGTGCCGATGGAGGGACGGCGCATCGTGCTGTCCGGGGCACGCGAGGTGGTGATCGCCGGACCGCAGGACGACGACGAGGGCGTGGGCCAGTCGGCGACCGTGCACGGGCTCACGGACGACGTAGTCGACGCCGGCATGCCGTTGGAGGACGCGCTGGGCGAGCTCCTGGAGGCCCTGCAGGGCCGGGCGATGCTCGCCCACTTCGCGATGATCGAGCAGGACTTCCTCTCCGCGGCGTGCCGGACGGCCTTCGGCACCGGGCTCACGGTGCCGACCCTGGACACCTACGCACTGGAGCGCCGGCGCATGCAGCGCAGGTCCGTGCACCCCCGGGGGGAGGACCTGCGCCTGCCGCGCATCCGCGAACGCTACGGACTGCCGACCTACCCGCCGCACCGGGCGGTGACCGACGCGCTGTCGTGTGCGGAGCTGTTCCTGGCGATGACCTCCCCCTCCAACGGCCGGTCACCCTACTCGACCCTACGGTCGGCACAGGTGTAACTGCCTGGAATCCGGGGGCGCCCACAGCTAGTCCAGTTTTCCACTGTAAGCTAACCGACCATGAGAATTTCGCGAATCGCACATCCGGAAGGCATGGCCTTCGTGGCATTGGAGGGCGGGGAGGCCGACGGAACCGGCGCGACCTGCCGTGAGATCGCCGGGCACCCCTTCGGGGAACCCGAGTTCACCGGGCGCAGCTGGGCCTTCGAGGACGTCCGCCTGCTTGCACCGATCCTGCCGTCGAAGGTCGTGGCCGTGGGCCGCAACTACGCCGACCACGTCAAGGAGGTGTTCAACAAGTCCGCCGAGCACCTGCCGCCGACACTGTTCCTGAAGCCGCCGACAGCCGTGGTCGGCACCGGCGCGCCGATCCGCAAGCCGGAGTGGGCCACCCGCGTGGAGTTCGAGGGTGAGCTCGCCATCGTCATCGGCAAGCCCTGCAAGGACGTCAAGCGCGACGACTGGAAGAACGTCGTCCTGGGCTTCACCATCGTCAACGACGTCTCCTCGCGCGACCTGCAGTTCGCCGACGGCCAGTGGTCGCGCGCCAAGGGTCTGGACAGTTTCTGCCCGCTGGGCCCGTGGATCGAGACGGACCTGGACTTCGCCGACCTGACCGACCTGCCCATCAAGGCGCACCTCACCCACGACGGGGTGACCGAGACCAAGCAGGACTCCAACTCCGACCAGATGATCAAGGCCATCCCCGAGATCGTGGAGTGGGTCTCCCAGGCGTTCACCCTGCTGCCCGGCGACGTGATCTGCACCGGCTCCCCGGCCGGCACCGCCGAGATGGTCCCCGGCGACCGGATCGACATCGAGATCCCCGGCCTGGGCCACCTGGTCAACCCCATCGAGGCCTACTAGAGCCTCTACCTGGAGCCTCTTACAGGGGGATGTCAGACCGCCCGCATCGCGGCGGGCACGTTGAGTGCCCGCAGTGCGGTCTGCAGTTTGGCGGTCGTCTCGGCGGCCTCGGCCGAGGGGGAGGACGTCGCGATGATCCCGCCGCCGGCCCACGCCCTGGCGGTGGCACCGGCGATCTCGGCGCAGCGGATGCTGACCATGTACTCGCCGTCGCCGTCCTCGTTGCACCAGCCCACGAAGCCGGCGTAGAAGCAGCGTGGTTCCTCGACCTCGTTGATGATCCCGATGGCGTCGTCGGTGGGGGTCCCCCCGACGGCGGGTGTGGGGTGCAGCATCAACGCCAGGTCCAGTGCGGAGAAGTGCAGGTCCGGCAGTGTGCCGCGCACCGGGGTGGCCAGGTGCCACATCTCGTTGGTCTTGATCAGCTCGGGGGTCCGGGGGATGGACAGTTCCGAGCACACCCCGCCGAGCACCTGCCGGTAGTGGTCCACGACCAGCTGGTGCTCGGTGAGGTCCTTGGTGGAGTCGCGCAGCGTGCGTCCCACGGCCTCGTCGGCACCGCGGTCGGCCAGCCGGGCGGCGGAGCCGGCCAGCGGACGGGCCTCCACGGTCGTGCCGCGTCGGCGGATGAGCACCTCGGGGGAGGAGCCGACGAGCATCGTGCCACGGTCGTCGGAGCGTCCGGTCGCCGAGAGGTCCACGGCGAAACCGTCGCGGTGGGCGGACAGGTCGATCAGCCGGGCGGCGATGAGCAGCGGGTCGACCTCCTCGGCGAACTCGATGTCCACCGCGCGGGCGAGCACCACCTTGCGCAGGGTGGTGGTGCGCATCGTCTCGATGGCGGCGGCCACCGTGGACTGGTGCTCCTCGGAACTGCTGGTGGGGTGCACGTTGAGCACCTCGAGCAGCTCGCCCAACTCACGGCCGCGGTAGTAGGCCGGCGGCTCCAGCGGCCCCTCGGTCTCGACCACACTGCCTGGCACGGTCAGTGCGGCCCGGTTGGCGGTGTCGAAGGGGACGGCGCCGACGACGAGCCGCGCACTGCCGTCGCGCAGGGCCGTGGCGGCCTCGAACGGGTCGGGGAAGGACGCGCGTGTCCCCTGGGTGCGGATGCTGCCCGACGCGCGGGAGAGCAGGAAGTCCGGCGCAGTTGACGGGCGATCGTTGTTGATCACACCGTCACCGTACTCAGGGGTGGGAAACAAACTGAAATTATCGCCGGTCGTCCCTATCCTCTCCCGAGGTACGGCATGCCTGCGGCGGTGACGGTGACCCGGTCCACGGACACGCCGGTCGGCATGTCGGCCACGCTGACCAGCAGACGGGCGGCCTCGGCGGCGTCGAAGGTGGGTTCGGCGGCAGGGTCGGCAGCCGTGAAGGTGCCCAGCAGCTCGGTGGCGGCGTTGCCGATGTCGAGTTCGGTGGCGGTGATACCCCGGCCCCGTCCGTCCAGCGCGGTGGAGACCGTGAGGGACGCGACGGCGGCCTTGGACGCGGCGTAGGCCGCCGCGCCGGCACGCGGGGCGTGCGCGGCGATGGAGCCGTTGTTGACGACGCGTCCTCCGCCATGGGCGGCCATCCAGGAGAAGGCCGCCCGGGTGCACAGGAAGGTGCCGGTGAGGTTCGTCGCGATGGTGGCCTCGAAGGCGGCGGCGTCGACGGTGTCGATCCGCCCGGTGGCTCCGGGGACGCCGGCGTTGTTGACCAGCAGGTCGAGGCCTCCCAGGGTGCTGGTGACCTGGTCGAATGCGGCGGAAACGGAGGACTCGTCGGTGACGTCGCAGACGACGGCGAGATGGTCGGCAGAACCGCCCGCCGTGTCGCCTGCCGTGCGGCACGCCTCGACGGTGGCCTCCAGCGTGCCGACGCTGCGTCCCAACGCGGCGACGCTCCAGCCCTCCTGCGCCAAGGCGGTGGCGAAGGCACGGCCCAGCCCGCCGCCGGCACCGGTGACGACTGCGACCCTGGGGGCGACCCTGGGGGAGTGTGGGGATTCAACCATGGGGCTCATTATGGCCGATGCGCCTCCGGCGGGTCGCGTAGATTGGGGACAATTCCGACGTGAGGGACGGCAGGCATGACAGGTACAGCAGGCACGACGGCGGTGAACTGCTCGATCGGCAGGCCCGCCGGGCACCCCGACCTCGACAGGGCGGGCGCCCTGGGGGTCGACAGGATCGAACTGTGGTGGCCGTGGACCACCCCGGAGCCGGACGACACGGAGGTCGACGACCTCGTCGCGGAACTCGCGCGCCGCGGGCTCACGCTCGTCGCCGTGAACTTCTGGGCGGGTGACCTCGCCGCCGGCGACCGCGGCGTCCTGCACGAGGAACCTCTGAGCCGGCGCCACGTCGACGCGATGTCCCGGCTGGCCGACGCCACCGGCGCCGGCCGCTTCAACCTTCTGCTCGGGCGGGGAGGACGCCGGTTGAGCCCCATGCAGCTCGACAACACCGCCGCCCTTGCCAACCTGGTGCAGGGGCGAGGCCACGGCACCGTGCTGATCGAACCCAGCTCCGGGGTCGAGGACTACCCCGTGCAGACCGTCGTCGACGCCCGCGCGGTTACCAGCAGCTTCCCCGGGACCGGGCTGCTGGCCGACCTGTGGCACCTCAGCCGGACCGACGACGTGGCGGCGTGGTTGGACGGTCTGGACGGCGCAGAAGGGTCCGGCGACCCGTTCACCTTCCCCGCCCACGTCCAGATCGCCGACGACCCCGGACGCGGCGCACCGGGCAGCGGCGGCCTCCCGCTGGACGATTGGGTGGGTGCGCTGCGGGCCGCCGGGTACTCCGGGGACGTGGCGGGGGAGTGGATGTGGTGAAATAGTGCACCATGAGTGATGTTCGCGTTCGTTTCTGCCCCTCGCCGACCGGGACCCCGCACGTCGGCATGGTCCGCACCGCACTGTTCAACTGGGCCTACGCCCGGCACACCGGCGGAAAGCTGGTGTTCCGGATCGAGGACACCGACGCCGCCCGGGACTCCGAGGAGTCCTACGAGGCCATCGTCGAGTCCCTGACCTGGCTCGGACTGGACTGGGACGAGGGGGTCGGCGAGCCCGGCGGCCCGCACGGCCCGTACCGCCAGTCGCAGCGCATGGAGATCTACGTCGAGGTGCTGGAGAAGCTCAAGGCGTCCGGCGACGTGTACCCGGCGTACTCCACCGCCGAGGAGGTCGAGGAGCGTCACCGCGCCGCCGGCCGTGACCCCAAGCTGGGCTACGACAACTTCGACCGGGACCTGACCTCCGAGCAGGTCGCCGCCTTCGAGGCCGAGGGCCGTTCGCCGGTGTGGCGTCTGCGCATGCCGGAGAAGACCTGGACGTGGAACGACCTGGTCCGTGGCGAGATGAACGTCGACGGGTCCACCGTGCCGGACTTCGTGGTCGCCCGTTCCAACGGGCAGCCGCTGTACACCCTGGTCAACCCCGTGGACGATGCGCTGATGAAGATCACCCACGTGCTGCGCGGCGAGGACCTGCTGCCGTCCACGCCCCGCCAGCTGGCCCTGTACGAGGCGCTGGTGCGCATCGGCGTGGCGGATGCGACCCCGACCTTCGGGCACCTGCCGTTCGTGATGGGCGAGGGCAACAAGAAGCTCTCCAAGCGTGACCCGGAGTCCAACCTCTTCAACCACCGCGACAACGGCATCATCCCCGAGGGCATGCTGAACTACCTGTCGCTGCTGGGCTGGTCCCTGTCCGCCGACCAGGACGTGTTCGGCGTGGACGAGCTGGTGGCGAACTTCGACGTCGCCGACGTGAAGCCGAACCCGGCCCGTTTCGACCAGAAGAAGCTCGAGGCGCTCAACGCCGACCACATCCGCCTGCTCGACCTGGCGGACTTCACCACCCGCCTGCGCAGCTACCTGGAGGAGTACAAGGGCTTCCCGGCCGACTACCCGGCCGACAAGTTCGCCTTCGCCGCGGAACTGGTGCAGACCCGCATCAAGACCCTCGGCGACGCCGACGGCCTGCTGCGCTTCCTGGTCACCGCCGACGCGGACCTGGAGCTGGACGAGAAGGCGGCGAAGAAGAACCTCAAGGAGGAAGCCGTGGAGGTCCTGGACGCCGCGATCGAGGAGATCGAGGCGCTGGAGTCTCTCGGTGACGCGGGGTTCGTCACGGAGAAGATCGAGGCGGCCCTGTCGGCGCGTCTGATCGACTCGATGGAACTCAAGCCGCGCAAGGCCTACGGGGCCCTGCGGGTGGCGGTCTCGGGCGCGGCGGTGTCCCCGCCGCTGTTCGAGTCGATGGAGCTGCTGGGACGCGAGTCCACGCTGGCACGTCTGCGTGCCGCACGGGCGGTCACGCTGTACGTCGCCGCCGAATAACAGGGTTGTAGCCGGCGTACGCCGGTCGCAGCGGGCGCAGGACGCCGCGATCGGCGTCCTGACCTGGCAGTTTGCGAGTGTGCGAGCGCTCTGGTTATAGTATCCACCGTTGCAAGGCAGCGCGGGGAACACCGCGGAGCACAGCAACGATTGGCCTATGGTGTAATTGGCAACACAGCGGTTTCTGGTACCGTCGTTCTAGGTTCGAGTCCTGGTAGGCCAGCGGAAACGCTGAACATGATGTGCAGTTCGTTTTCTTGCCCCGTTCGTCTAGCGGCCTAGGACGCTGGCCTCTCACGCCGGTAACACGGGTTCAAATCCCGTACGGGGTACAAGGTATGTGAAACGGCAAAGCCCGGTCTTCGGACCGGGCTTTCCGCATGTCCGGGGTCGGGGTATCCCCGGAGCAGAAGGGGGTGCAACTGTTCCTAGGCGAAAGGTCTAGGGTGGGTGGGGTGACCATGCCGAAGAACCTGATCCTCGTCCGCCACGGCCAGAGCGAGGCCAACGTGATCCAACGCGCGGACAAGGCCGGCGACCAGGCACTCTTCAGCGAGGAGACGATGCTGGTCGCCGACCGCTCATGGCGTCTGACCGACGCCGGTGTGGCCCAGGCGCACGCGGCGGGACGGTGGATCACCGACAACGTCGACCCGCTGGACCGCTGCATCACCTCCCCGTACGTGCGTACCCGGGAGACCGCGGCGAACCTCCAGCTCGACGGTGCGCTGTGGGAGGAGAACCGGGTGGTGCGTGAACGCTCCTGGGGTGAGATCTCGCCCTTGCCGCGCAAGGTCTTCGAGGAGCAGTACGCCCACAACGCCCTGCTGCGCCGCAAGGACCCGCTGTACTGGGCGCCGCCGGCGGGGGAGTCGATCGCCAACGTCGCGGAGAACCGGGTGCGCAACATGCTCAGCACCCTGCACCGTGAGAGCAGCGAGGACAACGTGCTTGTGGTGACCCACGGAGACTTCATGTGGTCCACCCGCCTGGTCCTGGAGCGTTGGAGCGACGAGGAGTTCCTGCGCTACGACAAGGACAAGGAGATGACCATCTTCAACTGCACGGTCCTGCACTACACGCGCATCGACCCGGACACCGGGGAGATCGCCCCGTGGATGCGCTGGGTGCGTGCCGCGCACCCGTTCTGCGACCGGACGACCGGGGTGTGGCGCATGGTGGAGCAGCCGTGGCAGCGCTTCGACCGCGACTACCTCAGCAACGAGGACCTGGCCGCCGTCGCCGAGGAGCAGTCGCGCCTGCTCTCCGAGTAGGCGGCTGTCCTTGACTGTCCTTGACCGTCCTCAGTTGTCACAGCCGGCCGGTGACGGCCCCGGCCTCGACGCGGCAGGGGTGGAACAGCCCGTTCTTCGTGGGGCCGACCTCGCCGGCCACCGCGTCCGAGATCACGTCCGAGCGCTCGGCGTAGCCGAGCAGGTACTCATCGAACGCGGGTAATTCCAACGTCAGAGCCAGAGCCTGGGTGATCTCAGCGGCGGTGACGTCGACTTGCCAGTCGGCCAGTAGGACGCTGCGTCCGTCCTGCGTGGAGCCCTCCATGACCGTTCCTGTGGCGAGCGCGAGGGCGGTGGCGGCGCGGGCGTCGCGCACGGTCAGTCCCGACCACCACGCCAGGTCCTTGACGCCGGCCGGGCCGCGCGAGCGGTAGTAGCGGCAGGCGAGCTCGCGCAGTGCGTCCTCCCCGTCGAGGTTCCGCGGGTCGGTCACCACGCTGTCGTGCAGCACGAAGGTGTCCTCGGGGCGTCCTGCGGCCGAGGAACGCGGGCCCTGGACGATGTCGCCCTCCCCGCCGAAGTGGCGCAGCATGTGCGGCCCGCGGCCGCCCTCCGGGTCGATGCCGGCGCGGGCGAACACCTGGTAGGCCTCGCTGCGGGCCAGGGGAGTGCAGGACGCCGCCAGCGCGTCCAGCAGAGCGGTGCGGCATACGTCGACGTCCTCGTCGGACAGGCCCAGTTGTCCACGTCGCTTCGCCGAGGCCTTCTGTACCCGCGGGGTGCACAGGCGAGTGAGCCAGCGGACGTCCTCGGCGGCGAGCAGGTGGTGGGTGCCGCGCTGCGACCAGCTGCGCACCACGTGGGCGACGGTGAGATCCTCCTCGGTGAGCATCGGGGCACCGGCACGCAGTCCCAGTGCGCGGACGCCCGCGGGGAGGTTCTGCGCCTGGCTGGCGAGCATGTGCGCGGCGACGGCGTGGACTGCGGCGTCCTGCCCGTGCGGGGAGTCCGGCAGTGGGGGACGAGCCGCGGCGGGGGCGAGCAGCTGGGCGGTGAGGCGCAGGCCCCGCAGCTGCGTGGTGGTGAGCGGGTTCATGTCACCATCATTGCACGTCACGGCGGTGATTAGGTGCCGATGTGGATCGTCATATATAGTTCTCCCCGTTGCACAGCGCGGCCACGGTGCCCTGCTGGACGACATACGTTAGTTCCTGCCCCGTTCGTCTAGCGGCCTAGGACGCTGGCCTCTCACGCCGGTAACACGGGTTCAAATCCCGTACGGGGTACAAAGTAGTAGTCGAAATGCCCGGTCTTCGTGACCGGGCTTTTCGTATGTCCGGGGTCGGGTACCCGGCCCGTCGCTGATACCTCACGCTATTGTTGGTCTGCTTTCAGAAGGCCACCCGTAGCGCGGGGTTGTGGGACCGTCAGGAGAGGTACTTGATGACCTTCACCACGGCCCAGACGACGACCGCGATGAACGCGACGGCCAGGACGATGACGGCGAGTTCGTTGATTCCGAAGCTACCGAGGATGATGGGTCTCCATTCGTTGGTGCCGGTGTGAGGCACGGCGGTATTGTCCGTGTCAGCGTAGGACACCCCTGCGCATTGCGCAGGCTATATCGGAAACACGGGCATGGGAGCCGCCCCAGACCGCCCCGTATCACCCCCAGGCCATCATCTCCCGATCAACGCAGGTAGTGCTCCAGCTCGGCGGCGCTGTGCTGCAGGGCCTCGCGGTGGCGGGCGGCGGGCGAGGGGCCCATGCGCTCGGCCGGCCCGGAGATCGACAGGGCGGCGATGACGCCCGAGGCGTCCCGCACCGGTACAGACACGCTGGCCAGGGCGGCGTCGCGCTCGCCCACGGACTCGGCGATCTGGCCGGCGCGCACCAGTTCCAGGTCCTCGGCGGTGTAGTGGGCCGAGGTCAGCACGTCGTCCTGGAAGACCTTGGGGGAGTAGGCGACGAGCACCTTCGCCGCGGAGCCTGCGGTGAGGGTCAGCCGGTTGCCCACTGGTACCGTGTCCCGCAGGCCCTGGCGCGGTTCCGTCGTGGCGATGCACACGCGCTCGTGGCCCGAGAGCTTGTAGATCTGCACGGCCTCGCCGGTGCGCTCCACCAGGTCGGGCAGCACGTGCTCGGCCGCCTCGTCCAGACGGGTCGAGGACTTCGGTGCCAGCTCGGCCAGTGCCGGTCCGGCGGTCCACTGGCCGTCCTCCAGCCGCGTGACCATGCGGTGCTTCTCCAACGCGACGGCGATGCGGTGCGCCGTGGCGCGGGGCAGGCCCGTGGTCTCGCACAGTTCGGAGAGGCTGTGCGGGCGCCGTGCGACGATGCCCAGGATGAGCAGGGCACGGTCGAGGACCTGGATACCGCTGGTGGTCGCGGTCGCCGCAGTAGGCGTGGGTGAGGGCGTCTCGGTGACGAAGGGGTTTCCCATGATCTGATACTATACATTCCAACCAGTGGAACTTCCAGGTTGCCCCGCAGTGACGGGCGGGCGACGACCGGAACCTCCGGACGACTGCAGCGAGCAAGCACGAGGAGAGAACTGTGAGTGCTGTGACCCGGCAGACGCACCCAGACGACACCACCACGCACGCCCCGCGCACCCTCGCACAGAAGGTGTGGGACGCCCACGTCGTGACCAGGGGGGAGAACGGTGGGCGCGACCTGCTGTTCATCGACCTGCACCTCATCCACGAGGTCACCAGCCCCCAGGCCTTCGACGGACTGCGGCAGAACAACCGGCCGCTGCGCCGGCCCGACCTCACCCTGGGTACCGAGGACCACAACGTGCCCACCCTGGGCGTGCACTCCGGCAACCTTCTCGAGATCGAGGACAAGGTCTCACGCCTGCAGGTCGAGACGTTGCGCAGGAACTGCGAGGAGTACGGGGTCGTCCTGCACTCCATGGGCGACGGCGAGCAGGGCATCGTGCACACTGTCGGCCCGCAGCTCGGCGCCAGCCAGCCGGGCATGACCATCGTCTGCGGCGACTCGCACACCTCCACCCACGGTGCCTTCGGCTCCATCGGCATGGGCATCGGCACCAGCGAGGTCGAGCACGTGCTCGCCACCCAGACCCTCCCGCTGGCACCGTTCAAGACCATGGCCATCGAGGTCTCCGGGGAACTGCGTCCCGGGGTCACCGCCAAGGACCTGATCCTGGCGATCATCGCCAAGATCGGCACGGGCGGCGCCCAGGGCCACATCATCGAGTACCGCGGCGAGGCCATCAGGAAGCTGTCCATGGAGGGGCGGCTCACGATGTGCAACATGAGCATCGAGGCCGGCGCCCGCGCCGGCATGATCGCCCCCGACGAGGTCACCTTCGACTACCTCAAGGGACGCCGCTACGCGCCCACCGGCCAGGATTGGGACGACGCCGTCGCCTACTGGCGCTCGCTGCCCACCGACGACGGGGCGTCCTACGACACCGTCGTCGAGATCGACGGTGCCGCGCTGACCCCGTTCGTCACCTGGGGCACCAACCCTGGCCAAGGCCTGCCGCTGGACGCCGCGGTGCCGTACCTGGAGGACATCACCGACGAGACCGAGCGCATCGCCGCCGAGTCCGCCATCGAGTACATGGGCCTGGAGCAGGGCACCCCGCTGCGCGAGATCGGCATCGACACCGTCTTCCTCGGCTCCTGCACCAACAGCCGCATCGAGGACCTGCGCGCCGCCGCCGACGTGCTGCGCGGACGCCGCGTGGACCCGTCGGTGCAGATGATGGTCGTGCCGTCCTCCACCGCGGTGAAGACCCAGGCCGAGCAGGAGGGACTGGACAAGGTCTTCCTCGACGCCGGGGCGGAGTGGCGCACCGCCGGCTGCTCGATGTGCCTGGGCATGAACCCCGACCAGCTCGCCCCCGGCGAACGCTCCGCGTCCACCTCCAACCGCAACTTCGAAGGACGCCAGGGCAAGGGAGGACGTACCCACCTGGTCTCCCCGCCCGTCGCCGCGGCGACGGCGGTGCTCGGCCACCTCGCCAGCCCCGCCGACCTGCCTGAAGCGTCCGGAGCGTCCGAGAACCTCGAGAAGGGAGCGTAAGCGCACCATGGAGAAGTTCAGCACCCACACCGGCGTGGCCTGCCCGCTGCGCCGCTCGAACGTGGACACCGACCAGATCGTGCCCGCCGAGTACCTCAAGCTGGTCACCAAGACCGGCTACGAGTCCGGGCTGTTCAAGTCCTGGCGCCGTGACCCGGAGTTCGTCCTCAACCAGGAGCCGTTCGTGGCCTCCTCGGTGCTCGTCGCCGGACCCGACTTCGGTACCGGCTCCTCCCGCGAGCACGCCGTGTGGGCGCTACTCGACTACGGGTTCCGCGTGGTGTTCTCCCCACGCTTCGGCGACATCTTCCGCGGCAACACCGCCAAGAACGGGCTGCTCGCCGCCACGATGACCGCCGAGGACATCGAGCTGATCTGGAAGCTCATCGAGCAGCGCCCCGGTGTGGAGATCACCGTGGACCTGCAGGCGCGCACCGCCAGCCTGGGAGAGCACGTCTTCGCCTTCGAGGTCGACGACGACACCCGCTGGCGGCTGCTCAACGGCCTCGACGACATCGGCATCACCCTGCAGGACGAGGCGGCGATCAGCGACTTCGAGGCCACCCGCCCCGGATTCAAGCCGCTGATCGGCTGAGATGTCGTACCCTCGGAGGGCATGACCCAGCACACCACCGGCAACCACCAGCGCATCGTCCCGCGGTTGCGCCTGCAGGTCGGCGACCACGGGGTCGTCGGGGCGGCCCGGTTCTACACCGACGTCTTCCGCCCCTTCGAGGAGGCGGGCCTGGAACTCGGGGCGACCGGGGGCACGGCCACCGACGAGGGCGTGGACCTTTTCGTCGCCGGCATGCGACTGCACCTCACCGACGCCGCCGACGCCGCCGATACCTCCGGCGCCGAGGGGATCTCTCCTGCGACCAACATGATGGTCAACGTCGACCCGTCGTTCTTCGGCTGGTCACCGGACGCCACCCCGGAGGCGCAGCAGGCGGCGCAGGCGCGCGCACGCGCGGTCCTCGACACCATCTGGGAGGGACTCGCCGAGGACGCCCAGGCCGTACTCATGCCCTTGGACGAGTACCCCTTCAGCGCCCGCTACGGCTGGGTGCTCGACAGGTACGGGATGAGCTGGCAGGTCATGCTCACCGATCCGGCCGGGGCCCCACGCCCGGCGTTGATCCCGTCCTTCCTCTTCGGCGGGGAAGCACAGAACCGGGCCGGTGAGGCGCGCGAGCTGTGGACCGGGGTGTTCGCCGAGGTCTTCGGTCCTGACGGGGCCGGAGGCACCGGAACCGGCACCATGGTCACCTACCCGCAGGACAACGGCCCCGCGGTCGCCGGCTCGGTGATGTTCGCCGACGTGCGACTGCTCGGGACCTGGTTCTCGATGATGGACTCGGCCACCGAACAGCCCTTCACCTTCACCGACGCGGTGAGTTTCCGGGTGTACTGCGACACCCCGGTGCAGGCCGAGGTGCTCGGCCGTGAACTGGGGCTGGACGGTCACACCCGCCGCGGGGTGGACCGCTTCGGCGTGAGCTGGGAGATCCTGCTGCAGGGCTGAGCAGGACTGAAGCGGTGCAGCCTCAGCGCACCGGCAGCGGGGACGCCAGGTAGTCCGCGCCCAGCAGCGTGTCGCCCTGCCCGAAGTGCAGCACCCACACGCTGGCCTTCTTGGCACGCAGGTCCTCGACCTCGAAGCCGGCGTCCTGCGCCAGCCCGGAGACGACCGCCGGGATGATCTCACCCTGGGCGCACACCACGCTCACCGGCGCGGAACTCGCCCTGACCAGGGCCTCCATCACGGTACGAGGGGAGTGCGCCAGGGCGGCGTCGCCGAGGTTCACGTCCGTCTCGATGTCCAGGTTCAACCAGGCGGCCGTGGGCTCCACCGTGGCGCGGCAGCGCTCGGGGGTGGCCGAGGACACCGTGCGCGGACGGTAACCCTCCAGCACCGCCGGCAGGGAGGTGGCCTGCAGGTAGCCCTTCTTCGTCAGCGGTCGCAGGTTGTCGTCCTGCTTCCAGTTGTCCCGCGACATCGCCTTGGCGTGGCGCACGTAGAGCACCCGTCGGGTGCAGCCCAACGCCAGGACCTCCAGCGCAGCACCGATCACGTCGCGGTCGGCGTCGTAACTGACCTTCGCCTTCGCGTCCTCCGGGGAGAGCCAGTGCAGCTCGTCGACCTCGTTGTTGTCCTTGAAGTCGCCGCCGGTGACCTCGGCGGTCCAGTAGTAGACCACCTTCGTCTTGTTGCCCAGCGGGTAGTGCACATGGCCCAGCAGCCAGCCCAGGGTGGGGGAGTAGCCGGTCTCCTCGGCGATCTCACGGGTGGCGGTCTCCACCAGGTTCTCGCCGGGGTCGACCTTGCCCTTCGGCAGCGACCAGTCGTCGTAGTGGGGACGGTGGATCACCGCGATCTCGATCGCGTCCTGCCCCTCCGCGCTGCCGGCGGTCTCCGGGGCACCCGGGCCCTGGGGCACCGTGCGCCGCCACAGCACCGCACCGGCGGCGAAGACGGGGCGCTCGAACTCGTCGGCGGGGGTGCTGCCGATCCGGGCGACGTGACCGGTGACGGGGGCGGCGGGGGAGTCGTCCTCGAGGTTTCTCGAAGCCAGCGAGGTGGACAGGTCTCCGGTGCCGGTGTGGCTGATCAAGGGTGACGCCTTCCCGAGCGCACCGGTCCGGTCGTGCCGTCACCACGGACCGGGTGCGTCATGGTTCAATGTTGGGGAGCAGATACGGCGGAATCTCTTCCTCTCACCCACATTAGCGGTGACCGGTGTGGGGCACGTAGTCGGGAAGTCCCCGGCATAAGGCGACACCACCCGATGACGGCGACCGCCACCCACGACACAGAGGAGCACGGCAGATATGGTTCGCGTAGCGGTGATGGGCTCCGGCTCCTGGGGGACGACGGTGGCCAAGGTCTGCGCGGACACCGAGGCAGGTGCGCGCTCGGCACCGACCGGCTCGGCGGCACGTCCGGCGGTCACGCTGTGGGCCCGTCGCCCGGAGATCGCCGAGGAGATCAACCGGGACCACACCAACGGTACCTACCTGCCGGACACCGTCCTGCCGTCCTCGATCGGCGCGACCACCGACGCCGCCGAGGCGCTGGACGGCGCCGACGTCGTCTTCCTCGGCGTCCCTTCGCAGTCGCTGCGCGCCAACCTGGAGCAGTGGCGGGACCTCATCCCGTCCGACGCGACGCTGGTCAGCCTCGCCAAGGGCATCGAGCACTCCACCGGACGACGGATGAGCGAGGTCATCGCCGAGGTCGCCGAGGTCGACGCCTCACGCGTGGCGGTTCTCTCGGGGCCGAACCTGGCCGTGGAGGTCGCCCGCCAGCAACCCGCCGCCAGCGTGGTGGCCTGCACCGACGACCGCCGCGCCCGGCTGGTGCAGTCCGCCCTGGCCACCGCCTACTTCCGCCCCTACACCAACGACGACGTCATCGGCTGCGAGGTCGGCGGCACGTGCAAGAACGTCATCGCCCTGGCCTGCGGCATGGCCGCCGGCATGGGCATGGGGCACAACACCATCGCCACCGTGATCACCCGCGGGCTCGCCGAGATCACCCGCCTGACCGTGGCCCTCGGCGGCCAGGAACGCTCCATGGCCGGCCTGGCGGGCATGGGCGACCTGGTGGCCACCTGCAACTCCCCGCTGTCGCGCAACCGCACCTTCGGCGAGCGCCTCGGCATGGGCGAGTCCCTGGACCAGGCCTCCGGTGCGACGAAGGGACAGGTCGCCGAGGGCGTGATCTCCAGCATGTCCGTCGCCGAGCTCGCCGAGGCACACGGGGTGGAGATGCCGATCACCCGCCAGGTCGTGCGGGTCTGCCACCACGGCGGGGACGTGCCGACCGCCATCCGCGACCTGATGGGACGCACGAAGAAAGCCGAGTGACCGCCGGGGCCGCCCCGGGCGCTACACTTGGTCCCCGTGAATACCCCCACGAACCAGGCGAAAACCACCGTTGCCGTTGTCTACGGAGGTCAGAACACCGAACACAGCGTGTCCTGCATCTCCGCCGGTGCGGTGATGGCCCACCTCGACCCCGACCGTTACGACATCGTGCCGGTCGGCATCACGCGCGACGGCGTGTGGGTCAAGGGAACCACTGACCTGGACGCCCTGAGCGTCCACGACCGGGAACTGCCGGAGGTCACCGGCGGCCGTTCGGTGAACTTCGACCTCGGCGGCAGGGGAGGCCGGGGAGGACGCCGCGGCGGGCAGCTGCGCTTCGGCGACGGTTCCCTCTACGCTGAGGTGGACGTGGTCTTCCCCGTCCTGCACGGGGTCAACGGCGAGGACGGCACCGTCCAGGGCCTGTTCGAGCTCGCCCACGTGCCCTACGTGGGCAACGGCGTGTTCGCCTCCGCGGCGTGCATGGACAAGCAGTACACCAAGGCCGTCGCCCGCCACGCCGGCGTGCCCGTCGGCGACGAGGTCATCGTCACCGAGCGGCGCGTCCTCACGCCCGAGGAGCAGGACGCCCTGGGGCTGCCGGTGTTCGTGAAGCCGGCACGCGGCGGCTCGTCGATCGGCATCTCGAAGGTCGACGACTGGGCCGACTTCCCGGCTGCCCTGGAGACCGCGCTGGCCGCCGACGACAAGGTGCTCGTGGAGTCCATGCTGCAGGGACCGGAGGTGGAGTGCGGTGTGCTGCAGTACCCGGACGGCACGATCCAGGCGTCCTACCCGTCGATGCTGATGGGCACCGGTGACGGGCCGGAGGGCTTCTACGGTTTCGACACCAAGTACCTCGACGACATCATCACCTACGAGATCCCCGCGCCGCTGCCCGACGAGCAGGTCGCCGAGGTGCGCCGTCTGGCGGTGGAGACCTTCCGCGCCCTGGGCTGCTCGGGCCTGGCGCGCGTGGACTTCTTCGTCACGCCGGACGGTCCGGTGCTCAACGAGCCCAACACCATGCCGGGGTTCACCCCGATCAGCATGTACCCGAAGATGTTCGCCGCCAGCGGGGTGGAGTACACCGACCTGCTGGACATCCTCATCGCTCACGCCCTGGCGGGGTAGGCCCGGGTAGCGCGGGGCGGCACGCCACTAGCGTCGTCGCCGGGTCGCCGGGTCGCAGGGGGGCAGAGGGGGCAGAGGGGGGCACTGTCATCTGAGTCATGCCCCAGGGCAGAAAACCGCCGGGATCTGGCCTGGGGCATGACTGAGATGACATGTGGTCGAGAGGAGCGCCCGGCCTAGCGCTCGGCGGTGCGCTCCAGATGCCCGTCGATGGCCTCGGACACCGCGGTGAGCACACTGTTGCCCGCGTCCAGCGGCAGCGAGACCGCCACGGTCTCGGCGTAGCCCAGCGCGTACCAGACTCCGGCGGTGGACCCCTCGGCCAGCGCGGTGTCCTGGAACCACGGCACCTCGTCGATCTGCGTCAGCTGTGCGCCGGCCTCGTAGCTGTCGGGCAGCTCCACGCCACAGCGCAGCACCACCGGTTCGCGGGCCTCGGCGACCCACACCAGCGAGCCCTCCGGTTCCCCGGATCCCATGCGACGGTACTCGCCGAGGGAATCGGGCAGGGCGTCCTCGAGGGCGGTGCAGGACGCGGCGTCGGCGTCGTCCTGCTCGGCGAGCCCGGCCAGCGGTACGTCGCCGGGGGTGGGGGCGTCGGTGTCGTCGCCGTGGGCGCTGATCGACTCGCCGACACCGGAGAGGTCGGCGGCGGTGAGCCGGCCGTCGGTGGTCACGGCGACCACGGGGGAGTGCCCCACGGCGTACCAGGTGGTCAGCCCGGATCCCGGGGTGGCGTCGGCGATGGGCAGCCACTGTTCGCCGCCGGACTCCTCGGTGGAGCTGAGTTCGGTGTACTGGGCGGGGGCGCCGACCCCGCAGCGCAGGGAGAGCTCGGTGCCGCCGCTGTCGCGGTAGCCGGCGGACCCCTCGGGGGCGGGGTCGGCGACCCCGACGTCGCGGTAGTCGCCGATGCGGTCGGGCAGGTCGCCGGTGATGTCGGCGCAGGCGGAGCTGTCGGCGTCCGGCGCGTCGACCGGGCCCATGGCGACGAGGGTGTAGACGCTGCGGTCCACGAGGATCTTCGCTCCGACGAGGACGAAGACCACGAACACCACCGCGATCAGCAGGGCGAGGGCGACACCGCTGCGTCGTGGCATTCCGTGTCCGGAGGTGCTGCTACCCTGATCGGTGACCTTAGACCGTGAAGACATGCGGATGATTCTACGGCCCCGCGGGTGCAGGACCCGACCGCCGGGGCCGGTGAACCGTTCCGGCAGTCGTGTCACCCACGGTGTGTGATGATTCGAGGAGACCGATGACGGCAGACACCTCCGGCAAGCTCACCGTGACGCAGGCCGGTGAGGCGGCGACGATCGCCGCCATCCGTGAGGCGGCGCCCAGCGAGATCAACGGTGACGACGCCGCCGTGCTGGACCCGGCCCCGCCGAACTCCCGGCACCTGGCGACCACGGACGTGCTGGTGCAGGGCGTGCACTTCCGTTTCGACTGGTCCACCCCCTTCGAGGTTGGTGCCAAGGCGGTGACGCAGAACTTCGCCGACATCCAGGCGATGGGCGGACGTCCGACGGCGGTGCTGATGTCGCTGGCCACCCCGCCGGACCTGGAGCTGGAGATGGTCTCGGAGATCGCCCGCGGTATCGGGGAGACCGCCGCACCCTGGGCGGTGGAACTTGTCGGTGGCGACGTGGTGTCCTCCACACAGCTGGTGGTCTCGGTCACGGCGGTCGGTGTGCTGGCCGGCCCGGACCCGGCGATGACGATCACGGGGGCGGAGCCCGGCCACGAGGTGATCGCCAGCGGGGTCATCGGGCATTCTGCGGCCGGTGAGGCGATCCTGCGGTACTTCGGTTCGCGTGAGGCGGTGCCGGACAACGCCGTGCTGCAGGACCTGGTGCGCCGTCACTGCGCCCCGGAGCTGGTCGTGGGCCGTGGTTCGGTGGCCAGGGCGGCGGGGGTGTCGTCGATGACGGACAACTCCGACGGGCTGCTGCGCGACCTGACGACCCTGGCGGAGCGTTCCGGCGTGCAGCTGGACCTGGACGGGGCGTCGTTGACGCCGGACGCGCAGCTCTACTACGCCGGTGAGGTTCTCGGCGTGGACCCGTGGCAGTGGGTGCTCACCGGTGGGGAGGACCACACGTTGGTGGGCACCACGGCGAAGGACGTGCCGGCGGGCTACCGCAGGCTGGGTGTGGTGCACGAGGTGTCCGGCGGGTCCGACCTGCCGCGGGTGACGGTCGACGGCCAGCCGCCGATCTACACGGGAGGCTGGGACTCCCTTGGCTGACACGGGTACAGGTACAGGCACAGGTACAGGCGAGCCGCAGGACGAGCTGGCGGGTCGCATCCTGGCGACGGTGCACCCGTCGTGGCGCAACGAGCTCGCCGTGTCCGGCCTGCGGGCCGGCGCGCTGGAGTCGATGGCGCAGTGGACCGCCGGGCGTATCGCCGAGGGCGAGGACGTCCAGCCGGCGCCGCAGAACATCTTCCGCGCGCTGGCGGGTCCGGCGACCGGCACACGGGTGCTGATCCTCGGCCAGGACCCGTACCCCACCCCGGGGCACGCGGTGGGCCTGTCGTTCTCCTCGACGGCGGACACCTCACCGGTGCCGAAGTCGCTGGTGAACATCTTCACCGAGTACGAGTCGGACCTGGGGCTGCCGCGGCCGCGTACGGCGGACCTGTCGCCGTGGACGAACGCCGGGGTGATGCTGCTCAACCGGGTGCTGACCGTGCGCGCGGGGTCGGCGAACAGTCACCGCGGCCAGGGCTGGGAGGAGATCACCGCGGCGGTGGTGCGCAGTCTGGCGTCCCGTCCGCTCGTGGCGGTGCTGTGGGGTCGTCAGGCCCAGGACATGGCCGACGTCGTGGGGCGCGATCGCTGCATCCTGTCGCCGCACCCGTCGCCGCTGGCGGCCTACCGCGGGTTCTTCGGCTCGCGCCCGTTCACCCGCGCGAACGACCTGCTCGCCGAGCAGGGTGCGGACCCGGTGGACTGGGACCTGTCCGGTCAGGAGCAGGCATGCTGACCGGGGCACACGTCGCCAGCTGGGCGGAGCAGGCCGCCGCGGGCCTGGCGGAGCACAAGGACGAGATCAACGAACTCAACGTGTTCCCCATCCCGGACTCCGACACCGGGTCGAACATGACCGCCACGATGGGTTCGGCCGTCGACCGCATGCACCAGGACCATGGTCGGGCCGGGTCGCAGGCCGTCGCCGCGACGAGTGTGGCGGACGTCGCGGCCTCGCTGGCCGCCGGTGCGGTCACCGGTGCCCGCGGCAACTCCGGGCTGGTGCTGAGCCAGTTCCTGCGGGCGTTGGCGGACTCCGCCGCCGCCTCGGGCAAGGACGCCCTGTCGGCCGGTGCGATCCCCGGGATGCTGCACCGGGCGGAGAAGCTCGTGCGTCGGGCGGTGTCCGCCCCGGTGGAGGGCACGATCATCTCGGTGCTGCACGCCGCGGCGGAGGCGTCCTCGGCGATCGTCGCCGAGCGTGAGGGCACCGGGCAGGACGCCTTGGAGGTCAGTGCGGTGGACATCGCCTGCGCCGCGCGCGACGCCGCGGCCGAGGCCCTCACCGAGACCACCGCGCAGCTGCCCGCCCTGGCGTCTGCCGGGGTCGTCGACGCCGGTGGCAGGGGACTGGTGGTCATCCTCGACGCTCTCGTCGACGCGCTCACCGATGCTTTCGCCGACACCCCGGCCGACGCCGGCCGGACCACCGCGTCCCCGCAGGACGGCTCCCGGCCGGCCGACGAGGCCGACGAGAGTGGTGCGCAGTCGTCGCAGCGGACGCCGGAGGGCGCCGCCAGGGCCGAGATCGAGGTGATGTTCACCCTGCGCGCCGACGAGGAGCACCTCGACACCCTGCGCGGCGAGCTGAACACCCGGGGCAACAGTGTGGTCATCGTGCCCGGCGAGTCCGACGGCACCTGGCGGGTCCACGTGCACACCACCGCCGGTGGCCCGCTGATCGAACTCGCCTTCGCCACCGGGGAGGTCACCGACCTGTCCCTGGAGGCCCTGCCCCTCGTCGAACCCGCCGAGGAGGAGCGTCCGAGCGCACCGGTGCTGGCCCTGGTCCCGGAGGGCGGACTGCGCGGCATGTTCGCCACCGCGGGTGCGACGGCCGGCGACACCGCCACGGTGATCGCCGAGTTCGAACGACGTGGCACCGGCTGCATCGTGCTGACCAACGGGCAGGACACCGCCGAGCTTTTCGGCCGCCTGGCGTCCTCGGACTGGGAGGCCACCGTGGTGGACACCGAGTCCTTCGTCGGAGGGCTGGCGGCCATGGCCGTCTACAGTCCCACCGCGGACCTCGACGAGAACGCAGAGGAGATGGCGGACGCCGTGTCCGCCCAACGCTGGCGTCAGACCGACGGGGCTGACGGGGCTGACGGGTCCGACGTCGCCGACCTGGTGGCCACGATGGTCACCGGGCTGCTTGCCGACGGTGGCGAACTGGTCACCGTCCTGTACGACCTCGCAGGAGAGGACGGCGAGGTCGGGACGGGGGAGGACGGCGCAGGGGGCGCCGACCCCGTCGCGTCCGCCATCGAGTCCCTGCGCGCCGAGCACCCGGGTGTGGAACTGCACTCCTACCGCGTCCGCGGGTTGGGGACCGGCGTGCAGGTGGGGGTGGAGTGAATGCTCGGGTGGGATGATCCGCGGCCCTTGAGCCTGGTGGTCTCGCCCGAGCGCGCCCGCAAACTCGCGGGCAAACCCGGGCTGTCGACCCTGGGACAGGCGTTGATGAACTTCCCGGTCAGCTACGTGCACACCAGCGGCACCGGGGCCATGACAGATGGGACAGACGGGCCAGGCGCGAGCGCCGGGGAGGTGTGGACGGACGCCCTCGTCGAGGGCGAACTGCTGACCTGCCTCGGCGAGGTCACCTGGTCGCAGCTGCAGGACAACCGTGGGCGCAAGGGCCCGCGGGAGATCCTCGCCTTCCGTGTCCGGGTCAACGGGGAGGACTTCTCCTCGGCCCTGTTCGGTGCCGCGCGCAGCCACCAGCCGTTCATCACCGTGGGCGCCAAACTCATGCTGTCGGGCAAACTCAAGCTCTTCCGCGAGGAGTGGCAGCTGCGCAACCCCAGCTACATCACCCTGCACCCCGGGCCCGGCCCGGACGGGCGCCCCCTGGAGGGGGAGGCCTACGAGGCGGCGTTCGGCGCCTTCGGCCCGCTGGAGACCATCGTCGAGGTCGCCGGGGGCATGCGCGCGGCGCAGGAGATCCTCTCCGTGCCGTGGCTGCCCACGTATCCGCGGCGCACCGGGACCACCGGTGCCGAGGTCATGGCGGTGACCGCCCACGTCCTCGACGCGATGGGACGGCCCGCCGACATGCTGCCCGCGCCGTCCGACGCGACAGGCGCACCGCGCTGGCCGGCGGTGCAGGGCCGGGCGCTGGTGGACTTCGCCACCGCCCTGCACGACATCCACCGTCCCCCGGAGGAGACGTCCGGCCTGGGGTCGGAGGTACCCGCGCAGGACGCCCGCACCCGGCTGAAGTTCAACGAGGCTCTGGCGTTGCAGCTGGTCATGGCGTTGCGTCGGGCCGACACCACCGCCCGCCACGGGCGTGCCGCGGTGGCGATCGAGGACGAGTCGCGCTACTCCACGCTGGTGCGCGCTCTGCCCTACGAACTCACCGAGGCCCAGCAGGCGGCCCTGGACACCATCGGGCAGGCCATGGGCACCGAGTCGCCGATGAGCATGCTGCTGCAGGGCGACGTGGGCTCGGGCAAGACGATCGTCGCCCTGCTGTCGATGCTGCGCGTCGTGGACTCCGGCGCCCAGTGCGCCTTCCTGGCGCCCACCGAGGTCCTCGCCGCCCAGCACTACCGCACCCTGACGGGACTGTTGGCGGGCACGGGTGTGACCGTCTCGTTGCTGACCGGGTCGCAGCCGGTGTCGGAACGCCGTGACACCCTGCTCGACGTCATCTCCGGCACCACCGACATCGTGGTCGGCACCCACGCGGTGATCCAGGACGCCGTGGAGTTCTACGACCTGGGCATGGTCGTCGTCGACGAGCAGCACCGCTTCGGCGTGCGCCAGCGTGACAAGCTGCGCGAGGAGTCCCCGGTGGAGCGCACCCCGCACCTGCTGGTGATGACCGCCACACCGATCCCACGCACCGTGGCGATGACCATGTTCGGCGACCTGTCGATGTGCACCCTCGACACCTCCCCGGCAGGGCGTGGCGTGGTGCACACGCACGTGGTGCCGATGTGGAAACGCTCCTGGGTCGAGCGGCTGTTCGCCGTGATCCGTGAACAGGTCGCCGACGGGCACCGAGTGTTTGTGGTGGTGCCGAAGATCGAGGGGTTCGGCGGGGTCGACGACGTGGCCGACCGGTTGGAGGCCGGCCCGCTGCAGGGTCTGCGCATCGGCCGGCTGCACGGACGCATGACCGACAAGGCCGAGGTGATGGACGAGCTGGCCAGCGGCGCGGTCGACGTGCTGGTATCCACCACCGTCGTCGAGGTCGGTGTCGACATCCCCGACGCCACGGTGATGGTGATCATGGACGCCGAGAACTTCGGCGTCAGCCAGCTCCACCAGCTGCGCGGCCGGGTCGGGCGAGGCACGGCCGAATCCCTGTGCTTCCTGACGACCACGGTGAACCCGGAGGCGGAGGAGACCACCCCGGTCGCCGCGGCGTCCTACCGGCGGCTGGAGGCCGTCGCCGCAACCACCGACGGCTTCGCACTGGCAGAACTCGACCTGCGTACCCGCACCGAGGGCGACGTCCTGGGCGAGCACCAGTCCGGTGCCCGGGACCGGCGGGCCCGGCTGCTCGACCTCGCCGAGGACGGCGAGACCGTCGCCGAGGCACGCCGCTACGCCGAGGACCTCGTCGCCTACGACGAGCCCCTGGCGCGCACCCTGGCGGCAGACTTCACCGAAGGCGACCAGGAGTACATCGAGCGCAGCTGACCGGAGCTGGCTGGAGTCGGCTGGAGTTGGCTGGAGTCGGCTGGAGTTGGACGGCAGTGGAGTTGGGCGGCGGGTGCGAACCCCGGCACGATAGAATCAGCGACCATGGACATTCACGCCCCCTTTGCCGGGATCGTCAGATTCGCCGTCGAGGACGGCCAGACCGTCGCCACGGGAGACCGACTCGCCGTGGTCGAGGCCACCAAGCTCGAGAGTGCCGTGGACGCCCCGGGGCCCGGCGTGGTCCGCCGTGGGGCCGTGGAGGACTACGCGCGCGTCGACGGCGGGGACCTGATCCTCGTCCTCGGGGAGGCCTGATCCGCCGTGACACGCATCATCTCCGGCACCGCACGCGGCCGGAAGATCAAGGTTCCCGCCGACGTCACCCGTCCCACCGCCGACCGGGCGCGTGAGGGACTGTTCTCCTCGCTGCAGGTCCGCTTCGGCTTCGAGGGCGAGGTCGTGCTCGACCTGTTCGCCGGTTCCGGTGCCCTGGGCCTGGAGGCCGGTTCGCGCGGCGCCGCCGAGGTCACCCTGGTCGACGACAACCACCAGGCCTGCGAGACGATCCGTGCCAACGCCGCGACCGTCGGACACCCGAACGTGCACGTGGTGGAGGCCAAGGCGTCCAGCTTCCTGGGCACCGCGCCGCACAACCGTTTCACCATGGTGCTCGCCGACCCGCCCTACGACCTCTCCGACGAGGCCGTCGACGAGATGGTCGCAGCCCTGGTGCCCACGCTGATGCGCGACGCCGTCGTCGTGATCGAGCGGCACGTGGCCTCGGCGGAGGTGAGCTGGCCGGAAGGTTTCGAGAAGACCAACCAGAAGCTCAAGAAGCGCACCTACGGCATCGCGCGCATGGACATGGCCATTTGGCGCGGCGACGGGGAGTAAGCGCAGCAGGGGACAGCCGGTAGGGGAGAACACGGAGCGGTAGGATCGGCGGCATGCGAGTCTGCTGCCCCGGGTCCTTCGACCCCGTCACCAACGGTCACCTCGACATCTTCACGCGCGCCGCGCGCAACTTCGACGAGGTGACCGTGCTGGTGACCTACAACCCGAACAAGTCCGGCCTGTTCACCGCCGAGGAGCGCGTGACGTTGATCCGTGAGGCACTGGACGCCAGTGGTTCCCCGGAGGCGTCGCGGATCACCGTGGACACCTGGGACCGGCTGCTGGTGGACTATCTCACCGACAACAAGATCCCGGCGATGGTCAAGGGGCTGCGCAGTTCCCTGGACTACGAGTACGAGCTGCCGATGGCACAGATGAACCAGCGGCTGTCCGGGGCGGAGACCTTCTTCCTGCTGACCAACCCTCAGTTCGGCTACGTGTCCTCGACGATCTGCAAGGAGGTCGCCAAGTACGGCGGGGACGTCAATGGCCTGCTGCCGGAGAACGTCGCCGCCGCGGTGACCGCCCGTTACGGGGCCTGACACGCCCGCCTGACACCCGGCCGACACCCGAGGGGGTGTGGCGTCTGCGTGTCACACCCGTACCGTCCGCCCCATTTCTGGCATGCTGGAACGCATGTACAAGACTTTCCAGGGCCTCGATGACCTCCAGAACATGGTTGACCAGGCGTACGGCGTTCCGATGACCTCCAACTGCATGGTCCCGCGCCGCGAGGTCCAGGACCTTCTCGACGAGGTGCGCACCGCCATCCCCGTGGAGATGGACGACGCGCAGGACGTCCTCGACCACCGCGACGGCATCATCGCCAACGCCGAGGACGAGGCGGACACCCTGGTGCGCGACGCCGAGGCGCAGCGCGACCGGATCCTCGAGGAGGCACGCCGCCAGGCCGAGGACATGGTCACCGACGCCGAGGAGCGCGCCCACTCCACCGTGGCCCGCGCCGAGTCCGAGGCCGACCGCCTGGTCTCCGACGCCCGTGCCGAGTACGAGCAGACCACCACCCGCGCCGAGGCGGAGGCCGAGCGTCTGGTCACCGCCGGCAACGAGTCCTACGACCGCTCGGTCAACGAGGGCATCGCCGAGCAGCAGCGCCTGGTCGGAGAGTCCGAGGTCGTGCGCGTCGCCGAGGACGAGTCCCGCCGCATCGTGGAGTCCGCCCACTCCGACTCCGACCGTCTGCGCCGCGAGTGCGACCACTACGTGGACTCCACCCTGGCCCAGTTCGAGGAGTCGCTCACCGGGACGCTGCGCACCGTCTCGCGCGACCGCTCGGCGCTGCGCAAGGGTGCCGGGGTGTCCGGCACACGCCACGGGGACGCGGCGGGACGTGAGCCGGCCCGTCGGGAGCCGCGCGGCGAGTACCGCGACGACTACCGGGAGGCTCCGCGCGAGGAGTACCGGGACGGCTACCGTGACTGATTCGCACTACCCCCCGTCGCGAGGGTAGAAACATGGTGTGAGTAACGATCCTTTCCTCCTCGATGTCCGTGAGCCGCTCCAGTCCGTCGGCGTGCCCCACCATGTGACCACCACCGGTACGGCGACCGTCCGGCTGGGCGGGGAGATGCTCGGCATCGCCGAGGGCGCGCAGGTCGAGGTCGTCGCCGGCATCACGAACCTGGGGGAGTCCCTGCTGGTCGACGCCACCGCGTACGCTCACGCCACCGGCCAGTGCTCCCGCTGCCTCGGCCCCATCGAACGCGAGATCTCCCTGCACGTCAGCGACGTCTTCGGTATGACCCCGGACTTCATCTCCGGGGAGGACGCCGAGGAAGGCGACGAGCCGAACCTGGTCGAGAAGGACCGGGCGGACGTCACCCAGCTGCTCCTCGACGAGGCCGGCCTGAACCTCCCGTTCAACCCGGTCTGCGCCGACTACGGGCTGACCTGCTCGGACGCCACCCCGGAGCCGGACGGCGTGTCCGGCGAGGAAGAGGTCGTGGACCCGCGCTGGGCGGCGCTGGCCGAGAAGTTCGGCGACGTGAGTGACGACGATGACGAGAAGCCGGGGGAGGACGCCTGATGGCACGCAAGCGTCGTCTCACCGGTGAGGCCGCCTTGGAGGCGGCCTTCACGAAGACCGACCACGGCCCGCTGAAGGAGGCGTGGGGGGTCGACCTGCCGGACGACATGCTGTGTCTGGCGTTGTCGCACCGCTCCTTCGCCAACGAGAACGGCAACCTCCCCAACAACGAGCGCCTGGAGTTCCTCGGCGACGCGGTGCTGGGTCTCAGCGTCGCCGAGCAGCTCTACGTGCAGTTCCCGGAGCGCTCGGAGGCCGACATCTCCAAGATGCGTGCCGGTGTGGTCAACATGTACGCCCTGGCGGACGTGGCGCGCGAACTCGGCATGGGCGACAACATCCTGCTGGGCCGCGGTGAGATGCTCACCGGCGGCAACGACAAGCACTCCATCCTCGCCGACTCAGTGGAGGCGATGCTCGGGGCGATCTACCTGGTCCACGGTTTCGCCACCGCCCGCGAGGCCGTGCTGCGCATCTTCGCCGAGCGCATCACCACGGCGCCGTCCACCGGTCTGACCATGGACTGGAAGACCGTGCTGCTGGAGAAGCTCAGCGACCTGCGCATCGGCGGCGACCCCGTGTACGCCTCCGAGGCGTCCGGCCCCGCCCACGACCAGACCTTCAACGCCACCGTCACCATCGGTGACCAGGTACGTGGGCGGGGTATCGGCCACACGAAGAAGGAGGCCGAGCACCACGCCGCCCGCGAGGCCTACAAGGCCCTGAGCTGACCTGAGCCGCCATCATGCCTGAGCTTCCCGAGGTCGAGGTCGTGCGCGCCGGCCTGGCCGAGCACATCCTCGACGCGACGTTCCTGCACACCGAGGTGCTGCACCCGCGTGCGGTGCGCGGACAGGACGGGGGAGCGTCCGCCCTGGTCGCCGGATTGGACGCGGCGGTCGTGTCGCAGGTCTGCCGCCGCGGCAAGTACCTCTGGCTGGAGCTGGGGAGTCGTGGCAACCTGTTGGTGCACCTGGGCATGTCCGGGCAGATGCTGCTCGGGGAACCGGGGCAGGTCGTCTCCCCGCACGTGCGGATCCGCTCGCGCCTGGCGACGGTCGACGGAGGAGCGTTGGAGCTGACCTTCGTCGACCAGCGCACGTTCGGACGCTGGGAACTCGCCGACGGTGACCCCGTCCCACACATCGCGGTGGACCCGCTCGACGCGTCCTTCGACGAGGTGGACACCGCCCGGGCGATCCGTCGGAAACGCTCGGAGATCAAGCGGGTGCTGCTGGACCAGACGGTGGTCTCCGGAATCGGGAACATCTACGCCGACGAGGCATTGTGGGACGCCGGCGTGCACCCGCGTAAGCGCGCCAGCGCGATGCGGCAGCAGGACGTCCTGCGCGTCCTGCAGTGCGCCCGTGAGGTCATGGAGCGCGCCCTGGCGGCCGGCGGGACGACCTTCGACGACCTGTACGTGAACGTCAACGGGGCGTCCGGGTACTTCTCGCGGTCGTTGAACGCCTACGGGCGGACGGGGGAGCCGTGCCACCGGTGCGGGACGCCGATGGTGCGCGAGCAGTGGATGAACCGGTCCTCGCACTTCTGTCCGGTGTGTCAGCGACGATCATAGGCGAGAGCGGACTTGTGGTCTTGCCTTCCTGCCGCCGCCCGTGCGGTGACGCTCATGACTCTGATCGGTATGGCGTGCTGGCCGCACACCATGCCGCAGCTCGCGCATTTCCTCCTGCCCGACGCTACTGACGAGCACAGGCACGAAGTCATGCGGGCGCGTGTCGTCGAGTTCGCGCGGCATGGACTCGGCATGAGTTGACCGAGTCCGGTTATCGGGCAGGGCTGGCGACCCGTGGTGCATCACAGCGGCCCTCGATAGCATCGGATGCATGATCACTTCAGTAGCCTCGGCCGTGCTCTACGTTAGCGATCAGGACTCCGCTCTGGAGTTCTACCGGGACGTTCTCGGTTTCGATGTCGTCATGGATGCAGATATGGGCGAAGGGTCGCGTTGGTTGGAGGTCAAACCTTCCGACGCCCAAACGTCCCTCGTCCTCGCCTCGGCTGAGTCGTTCGGAAAACAGCCCGGTGAAGGCGCATTCCTGACGTTCGCCGCCGACGATGTTGCGGCCACCGTTGAAGAAATGCGTGCTCGGGGTGCGACGACCTCCGACGTTACTCGCGAGCCCTGGGGTACCTACGCAACGGTCGACGCTCCCGATGGCCACAAGCTCCAGTTCAACGAGCGCCCCCAGAACTAACTGTTCTTCCAGGTCTCCACGAGGCCGACGATCCAGCGGACGAATGTGAAAAGCCCGTAGCAGGCCCCGAAAAGTCCCACGGCGACCACGAGCCAGCGCCCGTTCCCGAACCACACGCTCCCGTCCACGTTCAGCGCCCGTTGCGCGCCCGTGATGAGGTCACCGCTGCGGAGTTGGCCTCGGCTTATCGAGCCAACGCCTTGGTCGACGCTCACCGGGATGACCCGGAGTTCGGGTCGAGATTCCTCGCCGAAGAAGCCCGCGCCACCGGCGAAGGGATCTGTGAGCGGACCGCGTGGCGGATCTGCCGGAACAACCAGGGGTGGTCAGTGCTTGGTAAGAAGCGGGGGAGAACGGGAAACTTCCCCGGCCCGCCCGTGCTCGACGATCTGGTGAAGCGGGACTTCACGGCCGATCTCGTCATGTATTCGCCGCGGACGTGCCGAATGAGTTGTGGCTGACGGACATCACGGAGCACAACACCGCCGAGGGCAAGCTCTACCTCTGCGCGATCAAGGACATGTTCTCTGGTTGGATCGTGGGGTACTCGATCGGCTCGCGGATGGAGTCGCGTCTGGCCGTCCGAGCCCTGGATAACGTGGTGGCGATGCGTGGCGACGTCGCCGGCTGCATCGTGCACAGCGATAGGGGCAGACAATTTCGTAGTCGGAAGATGCTTCGCACACTGGCCCGTCACCGGATGGTCGGATCGATGGGCAGAGTCGGATCGAGCGGAGATAATGCCGCCATGGAGAGCTTCTTCGCCCTGCTGCAGAAGAACGTCCTTGACCGCCGCGCCTGGACCACGCGTGAGCAATTGCGGATCGCGATGGTGACCTGGATCAATCGAACTTACCACCGACGTCGCCGACAGGCCCGCCTGGGCCGTTTGACGCCCATCGAATTCGAGAACATCATGAACACGACCGTCGCACTGGCGGCGTGGGTACAACCTGTTACCTAAACGTGCAGCAGTCCCAAGACACCTTGACTCAATGAAACTGAAAATCCAAGGCTGCCTATCTGCACGTTCTCCCGCCGGCCACTGCCCATAGGTGTATCAAGGTTCGAAATCGAGGGTCAGGTCGGTAGCACCACGCAGAGCGGTAATTTTCTTAGCTTCGTGCTCAATATCTTCTTTGACGCGTGCTGTGAGGCGGTCAAACGGCGCAACTACAAGCCTGAATTTATTCCCATTCTTACGGGGACGCCAAGTGCCGATTATCGCACCATCCGAGAGTACCGTGCCGGGATCACCGACAGGCTTCCACACTGTCTTGTGGAACTTCTTGTCGACGATGGTCTCGCGGTCACGCAACTGCGTGTACGGATCGCGAGGCGGGAGCAGGCGCAGCCCTTGCATTGGAGGGGATGTCTGGAGAGCGTCGACATCATCGGTCAGCATCCATGTCTTGCGACCAAAATTGATCGGAGTCAACTCGTCTTCGACGAGACCCCACCAAGGTTCAGCGTCACCGGCTCGGACCCCCAACCACTTGGCGAAGTCCGCTTTGGTCGATGGGCCGTAGCAGTGCAGATAGCGGCGCAGAAGCTCCGCCCGGGCCGTTTCCGGGTCGACGTCCGGGATTGGCGTGCCCAACCATTCCTCGACCAACACGAACGGGGCCGCGTTGTCCTCCCGTGGAGCAAGGCAGACTACGCCTTGTAGGGTGAGGATCCGGATGCAGAAGTGCACGATGGCCTCGCCGAGGGGCTGGCCAGCGGCATGGGGGCCTTCTTGGTTCCACAAGCGGCGCTTCTTCGTCGGCAGAGTGTCGGCGACCCGTTCCGCGATAGCGGCTCCAAGCTCGTCGATCGCCAGGCGGCGACCGGTCAGTACTGTGCCGATCTCGGCTCTAGTCAGCTCGACTACTTCAGTGAGGCTGAGCTCGAGCTCGTCTACCGATGGGCTTGCCCCTCGGATGAACTGGCGCATCGTCTCTTCAGTCGGCGGCAGCACTCCAGTGGTGAACACCGGTGCGTCGCGTGTAGGGAAGAAGAACGGCGACCCGCGCATGCACCAGCTCTGCAACAGGTTCTTGTCATCGCCTACGCGTTTGTCGACCAGTTCCTGTGAGACACCCTGCGCCAGAGCATGCAACGAGAGCAATGCCGAGCCAGGAGGGCTGTTCTGGATGCCACTTGCGCCAACGACATCGAGCAGGCGGTGCTGCTCGACTCGGTCCGTTAGGTGATGGGCATGCAACCGGAAAGCGTTGACCTCGGATCTGGAAACCTTCACATCCACTCCCTGAGCCTACCGGTAGCTATCCGAGGGCGCACAGTTTTCTGCGTGCATCTGGCCACTAGAGCGCGCAAGCTACATCGCAGCGGTACTTTCTTCGCAGACGGCTGAATGGGTACCTTCCGGCTTGCTTCGGCTGGCAGACTCGGCCGCTCTGTCTGGCTGGAAGTCGGCCTTCGGGGTCAGCGGGCGGCTCTCGACGTCGGATCCTTCGACGACGAGGGCCAGTTCCTGAGCGAATGCACCACGAGATCTACCTCAGTGACGTCCGCCGCGTGGCCCCGGAGAAGCTCCGCACCATTCTGAGGCAGCCCGTTAGCTCTGCGTAGTGGGCACACGGGTGACCGGCGCGCTGGCAGGGGGCTATCCGCGGTTGGTCGTGGCTGGACGTTGGCGGGGGGGCCGGCGGAAAAGACCCCTGAGAATAGTTGATTTCTGAACCAAATGTGTGTTCTTAGAATAGTGTTCTCTGTGGGCCACGAGTCACTTCGCGCGGCGCCGGGAATCTGGGGAGGGTGTTCGCTTCCTCCTCGGACCTCCACCTCTCTTCATCTCTCCACCTCTGACACTTCATTCCTTCAGGAGAACTCTGCCGTGCGACTGTCTCGCCGCCGTCCTACCGCCCTGGCGCCGCTCGTGGCCCTTGCCCTGGCCTTCTCGGCCCTCGCCGCCTCCCCCGTGGCAGTTGCGGCTGATCTGCCGTCGTCCGGAGGTGGCTCAGCGGATTCCTCTGGATCCTCTGGATCCTCGAGTTCTTCGGGCTCGTCGGGCTCCAGTGGATCGAGTGGCTCAAGCGGGTCATCGTCGACCTCGGCCCCGTACTCCTCGAGGACGGTGGGCAACGTCGTGGCCTTCGGCGACTCCTTCACCGCCAACTCGCACCGGTTGGTCAACAAGCACCCTGGGCTCGGCAGTTCCTACCCGAAGCAGTCAGATTGCTTCGTAGCTGCTGACGCATGGCCCGGGTTCGTCGCGAACCAGACGGGCCGTCCCGTCCAGAACTGGGCGTGCAACACGCACACCACCGCGAACATGCTCGGCCGGGTCGACCAGGCGATCAGGGCCGGCCACGTGAACGACACCTCCACGGTCGTCTTCGCCGCCGGCATGAACGACAAGAATCAGGGCGTCGACGACGCGGTCGTCCGGGCGAATCTCGTCGCGGCGGTGGACAAGGTCCGCGCCGTCGCCCCGAAGGTTGAGGTGCTCATCCTCGGGCGCCTTGCCACCACGGGCTCCAGCCAGGTCTACTGCGACGTCAACATCATCCCGAACATGCCCACCGGCCAGCCTGCACCGCGTACCGCGTCCAACGAACGAGCCACGCAGGCCAACCAGAAGGCAGCGGCGGCGTCTGCCGGCGTGCCGTTCATCGACATCCGTTCCAAGACGATCGACAGCCATTCCAGCTGCGCGAAGGACGCCGCCCGCTACATCTCCGGGAATTGGGACATCACCACCCGCGGATTCAACATGACCTCCCATCCCTCGACTCCGGGATCCCGCTTCCTCGCCTCTCAGGTGGCAGCCGCCAGCGCTCGGTGAGAAGGGGTAGGGGAGACGTAGGGATGAATATTCTTGCTTGCATGTAATAGAGTGCTTAGCCGACTTCGGTTACCCGGGATTCATTGGGCGCTTGCCGTGCTGTTTGCGCTGCAATGATCCACCACTCTCCGCCACTGACATTTCATACCTTCAGGAGAACTCTGCCGTGCGACCTCCTCGCCGCCGCCCGACGTCCTTTGCCGCGATCACGGCCCCGATTCTGGCGCTGACCATTGTTTTCGCCGCCGCCCCGACTGCCGCGGCCGACGACCTGCCGGCCTCAGGGTCTTCAGGATCGCTCGGGTCGTCCGCGACCGTTGCCGGATCCGCGGGCATCCCCACGCTGGGCACACTGTTCCCCCGGGTGAACCCGTACTCCGAGGAGACAGAGAACAACCTCGTCGCTTTCGGGGACGCCTTCACGGCCAACTCGCACTGGTTGATCAACAAGTACCCCCAGCTCGGCTTCGCCTACCCGAGGCAGGCGGGGTGCTTCGTCGCCCCGGACGCCTGGCCCGCGATGGTCGCCAAGGAGACCGGACGCCCCGTCCAGAACTGGGCGTGCAACGCCCACACCACCACCGAGATGCTCCACCGTGTCGACCTCGCGATCCAGGCCGGGCATGTCAACGACACCTCCACGGTGGTCCTCGCCGCCGGCATGAACGACAAGCGCCGGGGAACCTCGGACGAACAGATCCAGGCCAATCTCGTCGAGGCGGTGGAGAAGGTCAGGGAGGCGGCGCCGGCGGCGGAGATCCTCATGCTCGGCCGCCTGTCGACCACGGGCACCGACGAGGTCTACTGCGACCGCAACATCATCCCGAACCTGCCGTCCGGCGCTCCCGCCCCGCGCACCGCGGAGTACGAGCGGGCCACGCAGGCCAACCAGAAGGCCGCGGCGAAGACGGCGGGTGTCAGCTTCGTCGACATCCGGGACATGACCGTGGACGTCAACTCCACCTGCGCGCGCGACGCCGACCGGTTCGTCTCCGGGCTGCGTGACTGGACCACCCGCGGATTCAACATGACCGCGCACCCGTCGACCCCGGGCAGCCGCTTCCTCGCGGAGCAGATCATCGCGGCCTTCGGTGAGGACGGCGCCGCCGTCCTGCTGGACGTCATCGGCGAGGCCGGCCTGGACGGCGAGCCCGGCCTGTCGGACGTCGCCGACGAGGTCGCCGAACTGCTCGGCGACGCGGGAGCGGCCGACGGGGCGTCCGACGGGGCAATAGGCGGTGAGGCTCCTACCGACTCGGAGCAGCGATAACGCCCGGCAATGACCAGGGGGTGGCCTAATGAGGTAAACAAAAGTGATCTGCGACACCTAAGCGGGTGTTGGTACGTCGCTTTCACTGGATGCGCAGTAACGTCCCGAACATGACGGACTTCATCTCATCCATGAACGACAACATCTGGCTGGTTCTCGCCTTCATTCTCGTCACGGTCGGCCTGTACTTCGGAGTCAGGACTGCGGTCGTCCAGCTGCGGCTCTTCCCCCAGATGTTCGGGGCGGTCGCCGAGGCGCCGTACGAGGACGATGAGATGGTCGGCAAGGACCCGGAGGGGGCGGGCAAGAAGGGGATCTCGCCGTTCAAGGCCTTCACGATCTCCGCGGCCTCGCGCGTGGGCACCGGCAACGTCGCCGGCGTCGCCGTGGCGATCACCCTCGGTGGACCCGGGGCGGTGTTCTGGATGTGGGTCATCGCCATCGTAGGTGGTGCGACCTCCTTCGTGGAGTCCACCCTGGCCCAGCTCTACAAGACCCGCGACTACGCCAACAACGCCTACCGCGGCGGTCCGGCCTACTACATCACCCGAGGCCTGAACAAGCCCGTCCTCGCCGTGATCTTCGGCGTCATCATCACCGTCACCTTCGGTTTCGTCAACAACGCCCTGCAGACCAACGCCATCGTGGAATCCGTCGGACGCTCCGCCGACAACGACGGCACCGGCCTGAAGATCATCGTCGGGCTGGTCGTCGCCGCACTCACCGCCCTCATCGTCTTCGGTGGCGTGCATCGCATCGCCTCCTTCACCCAGGTGGTCGTGCCGTTCATGGCCGTGGCCTACATCGGGCTCGGCCTCATCGTCGTCCTGATGAACCTCTCCGAGATCCCCGGTGTCTTCGCCCAGATCATCGAGCACGCCTTCGGGTTCAAGGAGATCGCCGGCGCCACCGTCGGTGCGGCGTTCGTCAACGGCATGCGCCGCGGCCTGTTCTCCAACGAGGCAGGCCAGGGCTCCGTGCCCAACGCCGCCGGCACCGCCGCGGTGTCCCACCCCGTCAAGCAGGGCCTGGTTCAGACCCTCGGCGTGTACTTCGACACCCTGGTGGTCTGCTCCGTCACCGCCTTCATCATCCTGCTGTCCAACCCGCCCTTCGGTGAGGAGATCCAGGGCTCGCCGCTGACCCAGGACTCCGTGGCCGCCCAGGTCGGCGACTGGGGCATCCACGCGGTGACCTTCATCCTGTTCTTCCTGGCCTTCTCCTCGGTGATCGGCAACTACTACCTCGCACAGTCCAACGTGGAGTACTTCACGAAGAACCCGATGGTCATGCTGGCCTTCCGTACCTTCGTGGTCATCTGCGTCTTCCTCGGCGCCATCGTCCAGCTCCCGCTCATCTGGGCCCTGGCCGACACCTTCACCGCGATCATGGTGCTCGTCAACCTCTGCGCGATCGTCCCGCTGTGCCCGGTGGTGCTCAAGCTGCTGCGCAACTACAACGAACAGCGCAAGCAGGGGCTCGACCCCGTCTTCAAGCGCAGCATGCTTCCCGAGCTGAAGAACGTGGAGTGCTGGGACGACAAGGACGACACCTTCGACGCCCAGCCGGCACGCACGCTGCGCGGCTAGAGCGGCCACCACAGCCACCATGGCAGGATTGGACGCATGAGCGAGCACCCGGAAGCACCCACCACCCGTCTCACCGCATGGGTGCACGGCCACGTCCAGGGGGTGGGCTTCCGATGGAAGACCAGGACGAAGGCCCTGGAGTTCGGGCTCACCGGATTCGCGTCCAACTACCCGGACGGCCGCGTCCTCGTCATCGCCGAAGGCTCCGAGACCGCCACGGGTGACTTGCTGAACTGGCTACGCTCCGGTGACACCCCGGGGCGGGTGGACCACGTGGTGGACTCGGTGACTGGCCCGCGTGGCGAGTACACCGGGTTCGAGACCCGCTGAGGTAAAATTCTCCGCCATGCACCTCAAGTCGTTGACCCTGAAGGGTTTCAAGTCCTTCGCGTCGGCGACGACCCTGAAACTGGAACCCGGAATCTGCGCGGTCGTCGGGCCGAACGGATCCGGTAAGTCCAATGTCGTCGACGCACTCGCCTGGGTGATGGGCGAACAGGGCGCGAAGACCCTGCGCGGCGGCAAGATGGAGGACGTCATCTTCGCCGGCGCCGGCGACCGTAAGGCCCTGGGCCGCGCGGAGGTCACCCTGACCATCGACAACGCCGACGGCGCGCTGCCCATCGACTACTCCGAGGTCTCCGTGACCCGGCGCATGTTCCGCGACGGGGCCAGCGAGTACGAGATCAACGGTTCCAAGGCCCGTCTGATGGACATCCAGGAGCTGCTGTCGGACTCCGGCATCGGCCGCGAGATGCACGTCATCGTCGGGCAGGGGCGTCTCGCCCAGATCCTGGAGTCGCGTCCGGAGGAACGCCGCGCCTACATCGAGGAGGCCGCGGGCGTCCTCAAGCACCGCCGTCGCAAGGAGAAGGCCCAGCGCAAGCTGGTGTCGATGCAAGGCAACCTGGATCGTCTGCACGACCTGACCGACGAGCTGGCCAAGCAGCTCAAGCCGTTGGCACGCCAGGCCGAGGCCGCCCAACGCGCCGAGCAGGTGCAGGCCACGATCCGTTCTAACCGGCTGCTGCTCACCGCCGACAAGGTCCGTCGGCTCTCCGAGGAACTCAACGACGCCGACGCACAGACCAAGGTCCTCGACGCCGACATCGCCGAGCTCAACGCCGAGCTCGAGGAGCACACCACCGCGCTGGCGGTCACCGAGGAGGAGCTGCGCACCGCCCTGGAGGAGGCCGAGGCGGCGAAGTCCCTGTGGTTTCGGCTGTCCACGGTCGCCGAGAAGAACTCGGCCACCCTGCGCATCGCCGCCGACCGGGCCGACGACTCCGGTGCCGACACCACCTGGACCGGCCAGGACCCCGACGAGCTCATCGCCCGCGCCGAGCAGGCGGAGGAGGAGCAGTCGGTGCTCGACGAGGAGGTCGAGCTCGCCGCGGAGCGGCTGGAGAACATCCGGGAGGACGTCGCCGCCCGTGACGAGGCCGCCCGTGAGGCCGAGCGCGAGCACCTCGCACAGGTCCGCGCGATCGCCGACCGGCGGGAGGGGATCGTCCGGCTGCTCGCCCAGCAGGACGCCGTGGACCAGCGGCGCACCGCCGCGGCCGAGGAGATCGAGAGGCTCCAGCAGTCCGTCGACGAGCAGCGCGAGGCCCTGGAGGCAACCTCGGGTTCCGAGGCGGCCGACGCCGCCGACGCGCTGGCCGAGCTGGAGAACCAGGGTGCCGGACTGGAGGACGCCGCGGCACGCGCGGCCGAGGAGTCCACCGGCGCCGACCGGCGGGTGGGGGAGTTGCGCGGCTCCGAACGCGACCTGGAACGCGCCGTCGCCTCGCTGGAGGCGTCGGTGGACGCCTGGCGCGATCAATTGCGTCCCACCGACGGTGCGGCGGTGGCGGTGCGTGCGGCCGCCGAGCGTGGGCTGGACGCGTTGCGTCCACTCGCCGACCTGCTGAGCGTGCACGACGGTTGGGAGCGCGCGGTCGCCGCGGTGCTGCCCGCCGGGCTCGCCGGCGGCGACGCCGGCTCCGTGGACTCGCTGGTGGACGCCCTGGTGGAGGCGGCGGAAGGACGCGCCGTCCTGCTCGCCGGTGACGGTGCAGCTGCCGGTGAGGGGGCGGGCGGCTCCTGGCGCCTGGACTCCACGGCGATCGCCACCTCAGACTCCCGGGCCGGCTGGCTGCTCGACCACCTGGAGGTCGACGACGCCGTGGTACCGGCCGTCACCGCCCTGCTCGTCGACGTCGTCGCCGTCCCCGGTGTCGAGGAAGGACGCCGCGTGGTCGCCGCCGACCCGCGCCTGCGCGCCGTCACCGCCGACGGTGTGCTCCTCGGCGCCGGCTGGGTCGCCGCCGGCTCCGGCGGGACGACCCCGGTGGAGCTGTCCACCCGCATCGACCGGGCGTCCGGGGAGATCGCCGAACGTCAGGCGGAACTCGCCGACCTGCAGGCCACACTCACCGGCGCCGAACAGGCCGCCGAGGAGCTGCGCACCGCCGCAGCCGGGGCGACCGCCGCGGTGCGCGACCACCGTACCCGGCTCACCGCCGCCCGCCAGCGGGCCGAGGCCGCCGAGCGCAGTGCGGGCCAGGCTCGCCGACTGCTGGACAAGGTCGTCGCCCAACGCGACGAGGCCGAAGCCCGCCGCGACGCGCTGGCCACCGAGGCCGACGAGGTCGCCGAGCGTCTGGCGCGATTGGATGAGGAAGGAGAGAGCCCCGGCGGTGACGCCGAACCGTCCACCGCAGAACGCGATGCGGCGTCCCAGGCGCTGACCCAGGCGCGCGCCATGGAGATGGAGGCCCGGCTGTCGCTGCGCACCGCCGAGGAACGCGCCGGCAACCACCGTGGACGGGCCGAGGGGCTGCGCCGCCAGGCCCGCCAGGAGACCGCGGCACGCGAGCAGTTCGAACGTGCGGCCGCGAGTCGTCGGGCAGCACGTGAGCGCGCCGCCGTCGTCGCCGAGCAGGCCAGGCGCGTGGACCTGCGCATCCGCGACGCCCTGGACCGTGCCGAAGGCACCCGGGCGCGCACCGACGAGGCGCACCGGCAGTGGCAGGGCGCACTGAATGAACGCAAGGACAAGGTCAACACCTTGACCCTGCGGTTGAACCACCTGACCAACACCTCCCACACCGCCGAGATCGCCCGCAGCCAGGCGCAGCTGCGCATCGAGCAGGCCCTGGAACAGGCCATGGACCAGCTCGGCATGAGCTCAGCCCAGCTGCTCGCCGAGGCCCCGGGCGAGGACTTCGACCGTGATCTCGCCGCCCGTGAACTCAAGCAGGCCGAGAAGTCCCTGCGTTCGCTGGGCAAGGTCAACCCCCTGGCGCTGGAGGAGTACGCCGCCCTCGAGGAGCGCCACCGCTTCCTGGCCACCCAGCTCGATGACGTGGAGAAGGCCCGCGACGACCTCGACGGGGTGATCAAGGACGTCGACGACACCATCCTCACCCTGTTCACCGAGGCGTGGAACGACGTGGAGGACGAGTTCCCCCGCGTCTTCGACACGCTGTTCCCCGGCGGCGCCGGACGCCTGGTGCTCACCGACCCCGACGACATGCTCACCACCGGCATCGAGGTCGAGGCCCGCCCGCCCGGCAAGAAGGTCAAACGCCTCTCGCTGCTCTCCGGCGGGGAGAAGTCGCTGACCGCCCTGGCGCTGCTCGTCGCCATCTTCCGCGCCCGCCCCAGCCCCTTCTACGTCATGGACGAGGTCGAGGCCGCGCTGGACGACGTGAACCTGCGTCGGCTCATCGCCCTGTTCGAGGAACTGCGCGAAGACTCGCAGCTCATCGTGATCACCCACCAGAAGCCCACCATGGACGTGGCCAACGTGCTCTACGGGGTGACCATGCGCGGCGACGGCGTCACGCGGGTCATTTCCCAACGCATGGACCCCAAACCTGCCGAACCCTCCGGCTCCTCCTAGAATAGGTCGACGTGAGCAACACCCCGACTCCTGCAGACAGCCCCATCGCCGATCTCTCCGACAATCTCCTCGCCTGGGCGTCCAGCACGGAGATAGAACTCGCCCGACGTCTCGGCGAACTCAGCGGGGACCCCGCCGTGTTCGTCGACCTGGACATCACCGGTGACGAGCTTGAACGCCTCACCATCTTCTACGGGGAGTTCCTCTCCCGCCAGATCCGTGCCGGCGCGGGGGAGGACGCGCTGCTGCGCACCTGCCCCGCGCTGACCGCCTCCACCCTGATCTTCCGCGCCGCCAGGCTCAACGTGGTCGGCGAGCTGGAGTCGGAGTTCTGGACCGGCCTGGGGATCGAGCCGACTCCGGAGCGGGTCTCGCTGATCGACTACGCCGAGATCCTCACCCGCGCGGGCCTGGACCCGGTGGACGCCGCGGCCGCCGGCTCCGACGGGGACCTGGGGCGCCTGTTCGCCCACGTGGGCATCGCCACCGACTGGGTGCCCGAGCTCATCGAGCTCATCGACACCCGCCGGCTGGCCGGCGAGGCCCTGGCGACCCCGGCCGAGGAGGCCGCCGCCGTGGTCGCCGTGCTCGCCGAGGAGTCATTGCAGGCCGGCCCGTTGTGTGCCGCGCTGCCCGCGCTCGCCGAGCGGCTGATCGCCCCGGTGGTGCGTGTGGTGCAGCTCGCCGCCGAGCACCCCGACCACTGGGTCAACTCCGTGACGGAGGCCCGGTCTGAGGCCGGGCAGGACGCCGCGGTCGCGCCGCTGGTGCTCGAGGACGTCGTCGAGGAACTGCGTGAGCGTCCCTCCGGCACCACGGCCCGACGCCACCGCGTGGGCGTGGGTACCCGTGAGGACCGCCCGCGCCTGGCCATCGACCTGGCCCGGCAGCGCGTGGTGCTGCGTCTTCCCGAGCAGCCGCTGGAGGATCCCGGCGACTCCGACGATTCCGTCGACTCCGTCGACCCTGTCGACCCTGTCGACGAGGTGCGCTGGCACGTGGACGTCGACGGCCGGCCGGCCGGTTTCCGCACGCGTCGCTCCGACGCCCCGGGGCGTCCGGTCACCGAGACGCTGGACCTGCCGGTGCGCCGTCCGGTGCGTGAGATCGGCGTGCGCGACCTGACCCACGGCGAGTCCTGGGTGCTGCCCGTCGTCGACGACGCCGACCCGGTCATGGTCTTCACCCGCCGCGGCAAGGACCTCACCGACCGTGTCTCCCTGCACCACTCGCGTGTGCTCGTGGTCTGCCCCCAGGACTCCACCGCGGTGGACCCGGTGGCCGACCGCACCATCCCGGTGCTGGGCGAGTGGCAGGTCAAGGCGTGGGACGGCTGGGTCATCCGCGACCTTGACCTGTCCGAGGCCACCGCACTGCTCATCGACCGTCCGGGCGTGGCACGTCCGGCGATGGGCACGGTACGGTGCGTGGACGCCCGCCAGCGCGTGTGGTTCCGCGAGCCGGAGAACGTGCTGCCGGCGATCCGCACCGTCGGCGGACTGCCCGTGCACTCGTCGAGCCTGCAGGCCGTGTTCCCGGCCACCGTCTCCGGTGCGCCGGAGATCTGGTTCCTGTCGGTGAGCTCCTGGGCCGGCCCGGACGAGACCGGCGAGGAGGTCACCGAGGAGGAGCCGCTGGAGGTGCCCGCCGAGGGCGGCATGTTCGACGTCTTCGACCCCGAGGCCTACGAGACCCCGTGGGTCGGGGAGTACCTGGTGCGCCTGCGCGGCCCGCGCAACGAGTCCTTCCGTCACGAGTTCGCCATCGTCGAGGGCCTGGACATCGAGGCCCCCGCCAGCCCGCGGCTGGGCCTGGTCGCCGGGCTGACCCCGGTGACCGTCTCGCTGTTCCAGGGTGACAAGCAGCTGTTCATCCCGCGCACCGTGGACGTGAAGACCGAGGAGAAGTCCGTCCAGGTCATCGCCGAGACCGATGCCGGCGACGCCCTGCCGCTGGTCGTGGAGCCGCCGCGGCTGCGCTTCCAGCTGCCGCTGATCGGTGAGGACCCGATGTGGCGCACCGAGTCGCTCGTGGCCCCGGCCGTGGAGATCAACTCCGCCGCGCGCTTCCGGATCCGTCCGGGCATGCCGGTGGAGTCCCCTCGACTGGTCATCCGTGACCGTCACGGTGCCCCGGTGCGCACCCTGCGCCTGGGCACGGTGGACCAGGTGACCTGGTCGGTGTCGCTGTCGTCGGTGCGTGCCTCGCTGCCGCTGCTCACCGAGGGCTCCTGCGAGCTGGAGTTCGTCGCCGACGGACGCAGCCACAGTGTGCGCCTGGTGACGATGCGTCCCGCCGAGGACCGCACCCTGACCTACACCGCCCCGCAAGGCGACGGCACCCGCGGCAGCCTGAGCGTGTCGCCGAAGGTCGACTCCCCGGCGTGGGTGTGGTCGCTGACCGCACCCTGGATGTCCGCCCGCGTGCTGAGCTTCACCGACGGTGTCGCCGAACTGCCCGCCGAGCTGACCGACGCCGGTGCGCTGAGCGTGCAGTTCCACAACCGGGACCGCTTCAGCCCGCTGCACCCCGCGGCGTCCCCCGGCCCCGGCGCCCTGCGCGTCGACGTCCCCGGCCACGCCCGTCCGGACGACGGCGGCCCCTGGACGCAGCTCGCCGCCTACCTCGCCGGGGCGTCCGACGAACTGCCCGAGGACACCGACGTGCTCACCGTGCTGTGGGACGTGCTGGCCGGCTGGCTGACCGGGGAGGCCACCGCGGACGCCAGTGCCGCGATGCACGCCGCCCTGGCGCGCCACCCGCGCGAGGCCCTGCGCGCGATGTCGCGCTCGCTGGTGCCGTCCTCCGACCGTCCGGCGCAGTTCATCCTGTCCGGGCTGGTGCACGCCTCACTGCGTTCCACCTCCCCGGACCCGCGGCCCGGCGTGGCCTGGATCGCCGCGCTGGAGATCCTCGGCGAACTCGCCGCCACCGACGACGACGACACCATGGCCCGCCGCGAGATCGGACGCCGGCTCTCCGGCATCGGCGGCACACCGCTGTCGCAGACCGTGGAGACCGGACGCGACGCCACGCTGGAGACGTCCTGCATCGACGCCACCACCGTGCAGATCGCGCAGCTGTCCCCGGAGCAGCAGGAGGCCGTGCTGTCGACCTTCTTCGCCGGCTCGCAGGTCGTGCCCGGTGCGCTGTCGGAGGAGAACTCGCGGCTGATCGCCGTGTTCGAGACCTTCCGCCACCGTGAGGAACTCGGCCAGGTGCTCGCCGACCCGGGTCTGCTGCGCGTGGCGCTGGCGCTGCTGCGCCGGATCCGCCAGACGAACCGGCAGCTGTACACCTCCGCGCGCGTGCGCTTCGACAAGCTCGACAACGTGGACACCGACAACCCGGACAACCGGTGGGCGCTGACCCCGGTGATCAGCATGATCCTGGCGATCGCCGCGCGCATGCACGCCCACGGACGGTTGGGTTCGACCGGGCAGCTGTCCTCGGCGTACCCGGGCTGGGCGGAGATCGCGCGCATCGTGCCTGACCTCGTGACCGGTGACCTCGTCGCGGCCGACGCGATGGTGCTCGGCGTGTTCGGGCCTGACGAGGTGGAGGATGAGGTTGAGGCTTCGGCTGAGGATGGTGCTGCTGACGCCGCTGACGCCGCGATCGACTCCATCATCAGCGAGTAGCACCGGGGCCCGAGGCGTCCTGAGGGCTCAAGGTGCCGCACCTTGAGCCCTCAGGTCGTTGAGGAGGGGCCTCGGCGACCTGAGGGGTCAAGGTGTCGTCCTGAATTGGTGGACGGCGGCGGGGAGAAGAGGGCACTGGGGAAGAAATCCACGCCCTGCGGCACACGGGGCGGCGGTCGTTTGGTTCACTGGTGACATGGACCCGATTATCTGGATAGTCATAGCCGCCGTCGCGGTCATTGTCATCGTCGCCCTGCTGATCGTCCTCGGCATCCGTCGGGGCAAGCAGAAGGAGATCTCCTTCGAGAAGAAGTCGGAGATCGAGGAGAAGAAGCCGACCTCCGGCAACTACCAGGCGCAGGGTGGATTCAACTTCAGCGCCGGTAGCGCCGCCGGGGTGGCGGAGAAGGAGCCTGAGGTTCTCCCGGGTCAGGAACTCGGCGGGGACAAGGAGCCGCCGACCGCCCCGACGCCGCCGGTCGCGCAGCCCGCACCCGAGCCCGAGCCCGCACCCGAGCCCGAGCCCGCACCCGAGCCCGAGCCTGCACCCGAGCCGGAGCCGACACCCGAGCCTGCACCCGCGCCTGAGCCTGAGGCAACCCCTGAGCCGGAGCCGACGCCTGAGCCCGAAGCGGAGCCGGAGGTCGACGCTGAGCCTGCTGAGGAGCCGGAGGTCGAGCAGGAGCCCGTCCCCGAACCGGAGCCGACTCCCGCACCCGTCGTGGAGCCCACGCCGGAGCCTGAACCGGAACCCGAGCCGGAGCCGGAGCCCGAGCCCGAACTGGAACCCGAGCCTGAGCCGACTCCGGAGCCCGTGGAGGAGATCGCCCCGGTCGAGGGACGTATCGGTCGTCTGCGCGGCAACCTCTCCAAGTCGCAGAACGTCATCGGACGTGGTGTCCTCGGCATCCTGTCCGCCGGTGACCTCGACGAGGACGCCTGGGAGGAGATCGAGGACACGCTGATCATGGCGGACCTCGGCACCAAGACCACCCTCGCCGTGGTCGAGGATCTGCGGGGCCGGATCTCCAACCAGGGTGTCTCCAGCGAGGAGGAGGCCCGCGCCCTGCTGCGCTCCTGCCTCATTGACGCCTGCAAGCCCGGTCTCGACCGCTCGATCCACGCCATGCCCTACGAGGGCAAGCCCGCGGTGATCATGGTCGTCGGTGTCAACGGCACCGGCAAGACCACCACCACCGGCAAGCTCTCCCGCGTGCTCGTTGGCATGGGCCACTCCGTCCTGCTGGGCGCGGCGGACACCTTCCGTGCCGCCGCCGCCGACCAGCTGGAGACCTGGGGACGCCGCGTCGGGGCGAAGACCGTGCGCGGCAAGGAGGGTGCGGACCCGGCGTCCGTCGCCTTCGACGCCGTGGCCAAGGGTGTGGACGACGGCATCGACGTCGTCCTGGTCGACACCGCCGGACGTCTGCACACCTCCGTGGGCCTGATGGACCAGCTCGGCAAGGTCAAGCGGGTCGTCGAGAAGAAGGCCAAGGTCGACGAGGTCATCCTCGTGCTCGACGCCACCGTGGGCCAGAACGGACTGGTCCAGGCACGCATGTTCCGTGACGTCGTCGACATCTCCGGTGTCGCCCTGACCAAGCTGGACGGCACCGCCAAGGGAGGCATCGTCTTCCAGGTGCAGGAGGAGCTTGGCGTGCCGGTCAAGCTCGTCGGCCTGGGCGAGGGCGCCGACGACCTCGCCCCGTTCGAGGTCGAGGGCTTCGTGGACGCTCTGCTGGGCTAAACCCAGGCCTGGAACCGCACCACTGAAACACCGCCGTAATCTTGCGGCGGTGTTTTTCATGCACACGAAATCATCCGGCATGAACAGACGAAACATCGGGGCACTTAACTACTCAGGGTGAGACACCGGCGCTACTGGCCGGAGACAACCCCCACGCAACCCTGAGGAGTCCCCCGAAATGACACCCGAGGAAATGGCGGCAGCCACAGGCGACTCGGCCTGGATGCTGATGTCCGCCGCACTGGTGCTGCTGATGACGCCGGCACTGGCACTGTTCTACGGCGGAATGTCGCGTCAGAAGTCCGCCCTGAACATGATGATGATGTCCTTCGGCACGCTGGGGCTGATCGGCGTGATCTACGTGCTGTGGGGCTGGTCGATGTCCTACGGCACCGAGACCGTGGGGGGACTGTTCTCCAACCCCTTCGAGTTCTTCGGTCTGAAGGACTCGGTCACCGACGCGAACGGCAACTACATCGCCGGCGCCGAGGGGTACGCCAACGTGATCGACATCGGCTTCCAGCTGACCTTCGCGGTGATCACCGTGGCGATCATCTCCGGCTCGCTGGCCAACCGCGTGAAGTTCTCGACCTGGATGGTCTTCGCCGGGATCTGGGCCACGCTGGCCTACTTCCCGATGGCCCACATGGTCTGGGGCGGCGGACTGCTCTCCGACGGCGAGGACGGCCTGGCCGCGATGATGTTCGGCACCGTCACCGAGGACGGCGAAAACGTGGCCGCGATCGCCCCGATCGACTTCGCCGGCGGCACCGTGGTGCACATCAACGCCGGTGTGGCGGCCCTGGTGCTTGCCCTGATCATCGGGCGCTCGCGCACCTTCATGAAGGAGGGCTCGCGCCCCCACAACCTGCCGCTGGTCATGCTCGGCGCGGCCCTGTTGTGGTTCGGCTGGTTCGGGTTCAACGGCGGCTCCGCCTTCGGTGCCAACGGCGAGGCCGGCCTGGCGTGGCTCAACACCACCGCCGCCACCTGTGCGGCGATGCTCGGCTGGCTGCTCGTGGAGCGTCTGCGCGACGGCCACACCACCTCGCTGGGTGCCGCGTCCGGTGTCGTCGCCGGCCTGGTGTCGGTCACCCCGGCCGCCGGTGACCTGACCCCGGTCACCGCCATCATCCTCGGCGCGATCGGCGGCGCCCTGGCCGCCGTCGGCGTGGGCCTGAAGTTCCGCTTCAAGTTCGACGACTCCCTGGACGTCGTCGGCGTCCACCTGGTCGCCGGTATCTGGGGCACGATGGGCATCGGCCTGCTGGCCACCGACCGTGGCCTGCTCACCGGTGGTGGCGCGGACGGCTTCAAGCTGTTCATCGTCCAGATCGTCATCGCCCTGGTCGCCGTGGTCTTCTGCACCGTCGTCACCGCCGTCATCGGCCTGGCGCTGAAGTACACCATGGGCTGGAGGATCTCCGGCGACGACGAGTCCGCCGGCATCGACACCACCCAGCACGCCGAGTCCGCCTACTCCTACTCCGACGAGGAGGACTTCGAGGAGGTCGACGACTTCGACTCCGCCCAGGGCGACGCCCACCGGGCCAACGACCTCGCCGACGAGGCGCACCAGAAGAGTTAGGACGCACCGGACGCACCGGACGCCCCACGGCCCGCCGGCCGCGGGGCGTCCTGCGCACCCGGTGCGTCCTGCGTCGTTTTCGGGGGTGAGTAGGAAGGTCCGCACACACCGGGTACGGTGGTGGGGTCAGAAGCCATTGCGTAAGGGAGTAGTTCCACAGTGTTTGAGTCCTTGTCCGATCGCCTGTCCGGCGCCCTCAAGGGCCTGCGCGGAAAAGGCAGGCTGACCGAGGCGGACATCAACGCCACCGCGCGTGAGATCCGCCTGGCGTTGCTGGAGGCCGACGTCTCCCTCCCCGTCGTGCGCGCCTTCATCAAGCGGGTCAAGGAGCGCGCCAACGGCGTGGTCGTCTCCGAGGCGCTCAACCCTGCGCAGCAGGTCATCAAGATCGTCAACGAGGAACTGCAGAACATCCTCGGCGGGGAGACCCGGCGCCTGAACCTGGCCAAGAACCCGCCCACGGTGATCATGCTCGCCGGCCTGCAGGGTGCCGGTAAGACCACCCTGGCCGGAAAACTCGCCAAGCACCTGGCCAAGCAGGGCCACACGCCCATGCTCGTGGCCTGTGACCTGCAGCGTCCCGGTGCGGTGCAACAGCTGCAGATCGTCGGCGAGCGCGCCGAGGTCCCCACCTTCGCACCGGACCCCGGCACCTCCCTGGACTCCCTGGACCACGAGATGGGCACCAGCCACGGTGACCCCGTCGCCGTGGCCCAGGCCGGTATCGAGGAGGCCGGGCGCACCAAGCACGACGTGGTCATCATCGATACCGCCGGCCGTCTCGGCATCGACGAGACCCTGATGACCCAGGCGCGCAACATCCGCGACGCGGTCAACCCCGACGAGGTCCTGTTCGTCATCGACTCGATGATCGGCCAGGACGCCGTCACCACCGCCGAGGCCTTCCGCGACGGCGTGGATTTTACCGGCGTGGTACTCACCAAGCTCGACGGCGACGCCCGTGGTGGTGCCGCACTGTCGATCCGTGAGGTCACCGGCAAGCCGATCATGTACGCCTCCACCGGTGAGAAGCTCGAGGACTTCGACGTCTTCCACCCGGACCGCATGGCCAACCGCATTCTGGGCATGGGCGACGTGCTCAGCCTCATCGAGCAGGCCGAGCAGGTCATGGACCAGCGCAAGGCGGAGGACTCCGCCGCCCGCATGGCTTCCGGGGAGCTCACGCTCGAGGACTTCCTCGACCAGATGCTGATGATCCGCAGGATGGGTCCGCTGGGCAACGTGCTCAAGATGCTGCCCGGCGGCAAGCAGATGAACGACATGGCCGACATGGTCGACGAGAAGCAGCTCGACCGGATCCAGGCCATCATCCGCGGCATGACCCCGGCCGAGCGCGAGAACCCGAACATCCTCAACGCCTCGCGCCGTAAGCGCATCGCCGCCGGTTCCGGTGTCACCGTCGCCGACATCAACCAGCTCGTCAGCCGCTTCCACGAGGCGAAGAAGATGATGGGCAAGATGGCCGGCCAGTTCGGCATGGGCGGTGGCGGCATGGGCCGCTCGGCGACGAAGAAGAAGCCCAAGGGACGAAAGGGCAAGAACGGCAAGCGCAAGCCCGCGAAGAAGGGCCCGTCGCAGCCGCAGATGCCGCAGGGGATGCCCGGGATGCCGGGCATGGGTGGCATGCCGGGGATGCCCGGTGGCGGCGGCATGCCGTCGATGGCCGACCTGAAGAAGATGCAGCAGCAGATGCCGGAGGGCTTCGAGAACATCGACATGGACAACCTCGACTTCGGCAAGGGGCGCTAGGCGCCTCCTTCCGTAAGGCGCGCGCCGGCTGGCCGGGCCGGGCCGGCAGGGGCGTCCTGCGGATTTGTCCGGCTGATCTACCGCACTGTAGTGTCGAGCAGTCTGCGTAACACCGATCACGACCCCGGTCGTCCGGTGGTCACGCGCAGGATAAATCCAAGGGTTGAACCGGCCCGTGACCCCAGAGGTCCCCACCGTCGTGGGAGGCGTGGGGGAGCGGGTGACCGTACTGCCCGGTGACCGTCAACAGGAAAGAGGACCACCATGTCCGTCAAGATCAAGCTCCAGCGCCTCGGCAAGATCCGTACCCCGCACTACCGCGTGGTCATCGCCGACGCCCGCACCCCCCGCTCCGGCAAGGTCATCGAGAACATCGGCATCTACGAGCCGAAGGCCGAGCCGTCCGTCATCAAGATCGACTCCGAGCGTGCCCGCCACTGGCTGTCCGTCGGCGCCCAGCCGACCGAGCCGGTCCTCGCCCTGCTGAAGGTCACCGGTGACTGGCAGGCCCACAAGGGTCTCCCGGGCTCCGAGGGCACCCTGAAGCCCCAGCCGGAGAAGACCTCCAAGCTGGACCTCTTCAACGCCGCTCTCGCCGAGGCTGCCGACGCACCCACCGCCGAGGCCATCACCGAGAAGAAGCGCAAGGCCAAGGAAGAGGCCGAGGCCAAGGCTGCCGCCGAGGCTGAGGCTGCAGACAAGGCCGCTGAGAAGGAAGCCGAGAAGGCTGACGACGCCGAGGCCGCCGAGTCCGAGTAGGACTCCCGTCTCCCCGCCGGGCCTCGTAGAGGCCCTCGGCGGGCCAGTCGGACGCCGCCTCCACCGTGCACACGGTGGAGGCGGCGTTTTTTCGTGTCCGGGCGCGGTCCGGGCACCGTTGGTGCGACCTCCGGTCTGTGCGATGGTGCTGCCGGCATCAGCGACAGGGGTGGGTCACGGGGGTGGTCAGGGCGCCCGGGGAGCGTCCGCAGCAGGTTTCTCCAATGTTTCGCCACCATTTCCTGCGCTGGCCGTGGACGAAACAAACCAGGTCAGAATGTGTGTCATGGGTCACTTGTGTGGCGAGGTTGTTAAATCGACTGTGTCCGGCAGGTAAAATATCCCAGGTAAAGAAGATTTCACCGAAGGGAGCACGATGGACGTCGATGCCACAGTCAAGACCTATTACGAGCAGATCCTCCAGCGCAACGCAGGTGAGCCGGAGTTCCACCAGGCGGTCTCCGAGGTTCTCGACAGCCTGACCCACGTTCTGCGTAAGGACCCCCACTACGCGGACATGGGCCTGATCCAGCGGCTGACCGAGCCGGAGCGCCAGATCATCTTCCGGGTCCCGTGGGTCGACGACCAGGGCAACGTCCACGTCAACCGTGGCTTCCGCGTGCAGTTCAACTCCGTGCTCGGGCCGTACAAGGGTGGGCTGCGTTTCCACCCGTCGGTGAACCTGGGCATCATCAAGTTCCTCGGCTTCGAGCAGATCTTCAAGAACTCGCTGACCGGCCTGCCCATCGGCGGCGGCAAGGGCGGCTCCGACTTCGATCCCAAGGGTCGCAGCGACCTGGAGATCATGCGGTTCTGCCAGTCGTTCATGACCGAGCTCGGCCGCCACATCGGCGACAAGATCGACGTGCCCGCCGGCGACATCGGAGTCGGTGGCCGCGAGATCGGCTACCTCTTCGGCCAGTACCGTCGTATGGCCGGCCGCCACGAGTCCGGCACCCTGACCGGCAAGGGCCTGCAGTGGGGTGGTTCGCTGGTGCGTACCGAGGCCACCGGCTACGGCGCGGTGTACTTCACCCAGGAGATGATGGCCGCCCGCGGCGAGCGTCTCCACAACGCCCAGGTCATCGTGTCCGGCTCGGGCAACGTGGCGATCTACGCCATCGAGAAGGCACAGGAGCTCGGCGCCAACGTGGTCGCCTTCTCCGACTCCTCGGGCTACGTCTCCACCCCGGACGGCGTGGACGTCGAGCTGCTCAAGGACATCAAGGAGGTCCGTCGCCTGCGCGTGGCCGACTACGCCAAGGAGGCCAAGGGCGCGTCCTTCCACAAGGGCGGCAACGTCTGGGAGGTCGAGGCGGACGTGGCGCTGCCGTGCGCCACGCAGAACGAGCTGGACGGCGCCTCCGCCGAGCTGCTCGCCGACAACGGCGTGAAGTACGTCGCCGAGGGTGCGAACATGCCCTGCACCCACGATGCGGTGCAGGTCTTCTCCATGCGCAAGATCGACTTCGCCCCGGGCAAGGCCGCCAACGCCGGCGGTGTGGCGACGTCCGCCCTGGAGATGCAGCAGAACGCCTCGCGTGACTCCTGGTCCTTCGACTACACGGACAAGCGTCTGCGCGACATCATGGGCAACATCTTCCGCACCACGGCGAAGACCGCCGAGGAGTACGGCATGGAGGGTGACTACGTGGTGGGCGCGAACATCGCCGGCTTCCGCAAGGTCGCCGACGCGATGGCCGCACAGGGGATCATCTAGTCGATGATCTGGCCGGCACCCGCCGGCACCCGTTAGGCGGGGCAGGTACGGTATCCTGACCTCCATGTCAGGCACTGAACAGCTCCAGATCGGACGGGTCATCAAGCCGCACGGCGTGCGCGGGGAACTCGTGGTCGACGCGACCACGGACGACCCGGGGGGACGCTTCGCCGTCGGCGCCGTCCTCACCGGACGCAACCGCGGGGTGGAGCGCACGCTCACCGTCACCGCGGCGCGTCCGCACCAGGGGCGGCTCCTGGTCACCGTCGCCGAGGTCGCCGACCGCACCGAGGCCGAGACCCTGCGCGGTCTGCGCTTCTTCGGCGATCCGGTGCTCGACGAGGGGGACGACGGCTACTACGACCACCAGCTCGTGGGCCTGCGCGTGCTCGACTGCGGCCAGGTCGACGAGGACACCGCCAACGCCCGCGCCTACGACGGCGTGGAGCCCGAGCCCGTCGACATCGGCGAGGTCAGCGGTGTCGTCCACGGGCCCGCCGGCACACTGCTGGAGGTCGACGTCGACGCCGAGTCGTCCCTGTCGACCGCGGGGTCGACGATCCTGGTGCCCTTCCGGCACGCCATCGTGCCGATCGTGGACCTGGACAACGGGGCGCTGGTGCTGACCCCGCCGGAGGGCCTGCTGGAGCTCGGGTAGGATCAACCCCCATGCGCCTGGACGTCGTCACCATCTTCCCGGAGTACCTCGACCCGCTGCGGCATGCCTTGCTGGGGCGGGCGATCGAGCGTGGGATCCTCGAGGTCGGCGTCCACGACCTGCGCGCCTGGACCCACGACGTGCACAAGGCCGTCGACGACACCCCCTACGGCGGCGGCCCCGGCATGGTCATGAAACCCACGGTGTGGGGCCCGGCGTTGGACGACGTCGCCGCCCTCACCGGCCCCGCCGCCGTCGGTGAGAGCCTGCGCAGCGCGCAGGCCCACGTACCCGGAACGGCGCCGGACGCCGCGGCGTCCGACGACCCCGAAAGCGAGACGGACGCTGCGACGGACGCTGGGGCGTCCGATGACCGTCCCGTGCTGGTGGTGCCCACCCCGGCGGGTGCGCCGTTCACCCAGCAGACCGCCGAGCGCTGGGCGTCCGAGGACCGGCTGGTCTTCGCCTGCGGACGCTACGAGGGCATCGACCAGCGCGTCTTCGACGACGCGGCCAACCGCTACCGCGTCGAGGAGGTGTCCCTCGGCGACTACGTGCTCATCGGCGGCGAGGTCGCCGTGCTGGTGATGGCCGAGGCCGTGGTGCGCCTGATCCCCGGGGTGCTGGGCAACCGGCGCAGTCATGAGGAGGACTCCTTCCAGGACGGCCTGCTGGAGGGGCCGAGCTACACCAAACCGCGGGTGTGGCGGGACCTGGAGGTGCCGGACGTGCTGCTGTCCGGCGACCACGCGAAGGTGGACCGGTGGCGCCGCGACCAGGCGTTGAGCAGGACCGCGGCGGTGCGTCCCGAACTGATCGACGCCCTGGGGCAGGACGGCGGCCTGGACGCCCGCGACCGCAGCGTGTTGGGGGAGTAGTTCTCCCCAGGGGTGGGGTTGTCCACAGCGTCCTGGGCGGATGCGCGGTGGGCGCCGGGCGGGGACGGCGGCGGGGGTTAGTGTTCGCGGCGAGGGCCGGACAACTGCCGGCCATGTGCGAGGGGGAGGAACACCATGCCAGTCACCGAACCGGTGAACAGTCCGTCGGTCGAGGAACTCACCGTCTACCCGTTCAACCGGATGGAACTCCGGATGGCACAGAGCGGGATGCGGGGACGCTCGGCGGCCGAGCGCGCGGCGATCTCGGAGATGGTGCGCACCCGCGGCGCCGCCTACGCCGCGCGGTTCCGGCACGCCACCGAACTGTCGTGGCGGATGCCGGAGATGTACTGGGCGGCGATGGAGGACGGGCGGATGACGCTGGACCACATGGACGCCGTGTGGCGTCGACTCGACCGGCACGCCGGGCTGCGTGCCCACATCGAGGAGCAGGAGGCCGAGCTGCAACGCGAACGTGACCTGCGCGGATGCGAGGATGACGGGGAAGATGCCGACGGTGGGAATCCAGGTGAGGAGGGGTGCGGGGACCCGGTTCCGCCGGTAACGGAGGACAACCCGTGGCGTCGGCGTTATCCGGAGGTCGAGTCGGCCTACTGCCCGTCGGCGGACCGGGCGGTGGAGGTCTCGGTCGCCGACTGGCTCATCGCCAGCCCGCACCGGCTGATCACCTCCTCGGGTTCGGGGTCGTTGATCCCGCGCTCCACGGTGACCATCCACCGGCTGCGGGAGGTCGTCGACGGTGCCGTGGACGACGACCTCAAGGAGCGCGAACTCTATGAGCAGCACCGCGGCCAGCCGCCGCGGGTGGCGACCCAGGAGTTCCCCGCGTTCTGATTGGGGGTGGTTAGGATGGCGGACATGACAGCACACGGCACGTGGACCGACATGAACGTCCTGCTGCGCCCTGAACTGGGGTCTGAGGTCGGCGAGGCGGTGCGCAGCGTCCTCGCCCGGCGTGGCGCGGGCCAGGTGGAGGTGGAGTTGACCGGTATCGAGTCCGCCTGCGAGCCGGACAACATGCTGCTCGCCGAGTACCAGCAACGCTTCGACAGTCCCGCGATCAGCGAGCAGGTTCACCGCCTCACCGTGTCGGCGAACTGGCAGGGGGAGGCTCCGGGGACCGCTGACGTCACCGCCTCGGTGGCCGGTTGTCTGCCGCCGGCACCGGACGGGACGCCCGGACTCTGGTTCGGGCAGACGTCCACGCTACGATCGTCCGAATGAGCGTCCGAAACAACGCAGGAACACACACCTCCACGATCACCGCGACCCTCGCCCGGGAACTCGGGGTCGACGAGTCCCAGGTGGTCGCCACCGTCGGTCTGCTGGACGAGGGCAACACCGTCCCGTTCATCGCCCGCTACCGCAAGGAGGTGACCGGCGGGCTGGACGACACCCAGCTGCGCGACCTGGAGTCCCGGCTGCGCTACCTGCGTGAACTCGAGGAGCGCAAGCAGACCGTGCTCGCCGCCATCGACGAACAGGGCAAGCTGACCGACGAGTTGCGCGACCTGATCGTCGGCTGCGAGACCAAGGCCCGCCTGGAGGACCTGTACCTCCCGTTCAAGTCCACCCGCCGTACCAAGGCCACGATCGCACGCGAGGCCGGCCTCGAGCCGCTCGTCGACTCCCTGCTCGGCGACTGCACCACCGACCCCTCCGAGCTGGCCGCCGGTTTCGTCACCGAGGGCTTCACCGACGCCAAGGCCGTGCTCGCCGGTGCGCGTGCCATCGTGCTCGAGGAGATCTCCACCGACGCCGACCTGGTCGGTGAGGTCCGTGAACGCTACTTCAGCACCGGGACGATGACCGCCGGGGTCGCCGCGGGCAAGGAGAACTCCACCGAGGCGCAGAAGTACCGCGACTACTTCGAGTTCTCCGAGTCCTTCACCAGTCTGCCCAGCCACCGCATCCTGGCACTGCTGCGCGGGGAGTCCGAGGGCGTGCTGCAGCTCAACCTCGACGCCGGCGACGACGAGGTCTACCAGGGCATGATCGCCCTGGCCCGTGGCCTGGAGCCCCGTGGCGACGCCGCGGACGGCTTCCGCGCCGAGTGCGCCCGCTTCGGGTGGCGCACCAAGCTGCAGGTCTCGTCCGGCGTGGACGTGCGCATGCGCCTCAAGGAGCGCGCCGACGAGGCTGCCGTGGACGTGTTCTCCCGCAACCTGCGCGACCTGCTTCTGGCCGCCCCCGCCGGTCAGCGCGCCACCATCGGCCTGGACCCCGGCTACGCCCACGGCGTGAAGTGCGCGGTCATCGACCAGACCGGCAAGGTGCTCGACACCGCGGTGGTCTACCCGCACAAGCCGCAGAACCGGTGGGACGCCGCGGCGTCCTCCCTGGCCACGCTGTGCGCCAAGCACAACGTGGAGCTCATGGCGGTGGGCAACGGCACCGCCTCGCGCGAGACCGAGAAGCTCGCCCGCGAGATCTCGGCCACCGTGGCGGACGCCACCGGGGCGCGTCCGACGCCGGTGATGGTCAGCGAGTCCGGTGCTTCGGTCTACTCCGCCTCCGAGCTCGCCGCCGAGGAGTTCCCCGACATGGACGTCGCGCTGCGCGGCGCGGTCTCGATCGCGCGTCGCCTGCAGGACCCGCTGGCGGAGCTCGTGAAGATCGACCCGAAGTCGATCGGGGTGGGGCAGTACCAGCACGACGTGAACCAGGCGCTGCTGGCGTCCGGCCTGGACTCCGTGGTGGAGGACGCGGTGAACTCGGTGGGCGTGGACGTCAACACCGCCTCCGTGCCGCTGCTGCGCCGCGTGGCCGGGGTCAACGCCACCATCGCCGACAACATCGTGCGCCACCGCGAGGACAACGGTGCCTTCGCCACCCGCCGACAGCTCAAGGACGTCTCACGGCTCGGGCCGAAGGCCTTCGAGCAGTGCGCCGGATTCCTGCGGATTCACGGCGCCACCGACCCGCTGGACGCCTCGGCGGTGCACCCCGAGGCCTACCCGCTGGTGCGACGCATCACCGAGGCCACCGGCGTGGCCGTCACCGACCTGGTCGGCAACACCGCGGTGCTCGGCAAATTCAACCCGCGCGACTTCGCCGACGACACCTTCGGCGTGCCCACGGTCACCGACGTGATCGCCGAGCTCGACAAGCCGGGACGCGACCCGCGCCCGGAGTTCCGCACCGCCTCGCTGGCCGAGGGCATCGAGAAGCTCTCCGACCTGAGCCCCGGCATGGTGCTGGAGGGCACGGTGACCAACGTCGCCGCCTTCGGTGCCTTCGTCGACCTGGGCGTGCACCAGGACGGGCTGGTGCACGTGTCGGCGATGTCGGACAAGTTCGTCTCCGACCCGCACGACGTGGTCAGCTCCGGGCAGGTCGTGAAGGTCAAGGTCATGGAGGTCGACGTCGACCGCCAGCGCATCGGCCTGAGCCTGCGCCTGCAGGACGAGCCGGGTGAGCCGGCCCGACGCGGTGGAGGCAACGGCGGCAACGGCGGTGGACGCGGTGACGGTGGTCGTGGTGACCGTGGCGGGCGCGGCAACGGCGGTGGCCGCGGCAACGGCGGCGGGAAGAAGCCCGGACAGGCGCACAAGGGCGGCCGGGACAACGGCGGCAACGGTGGCCGTGGCGGCAAGGGAGGCGGCAACCAGAAGTCGTCCAACGCCTCGGGCTCCATGGCCGACGCACTCAAGCGGGCCGGGTTTGGCCGCTAGGGCCTGACGCTGGCATAATGGCCGGGTTGCGTGAATCCGCCCCGTGATGCGGGGTGCTCGCGCGTCAAAATTCAATGGTGTGGGCACGAACGCGTACCGCCTCCCGGGGCAGGTCGTGGGTCCTCTGTCCGATCGAAGACAAAGCAAGGAAACAACATGCACTATCTCGACAAGGTCGACGCCGCACAGCTGCGTAGCGACATCCCCGACTTCCGTCCCGGCGACACCGTCGACGTCCACGTCAAGGTCATCGAGGGCGCCAAGAGCCGTGTCCAGGTGTTCCGTGGCGTGGTCATCCGTCGCCAGAACTCCGGCATCCGCGAGACCTTCACGGTCCGCAAGGTTTCCTTCGGCGTCGGCGTGGAGCGTACCTTCCCGGTCCACTCCCCGAACATCGATCACCTCGACATCCTGACCCGCGGTAAGGTTCGTCGTGCGAAGCTGTACTACCTCCGTGACCTGCGCGGCAAGGCCGCCAAGATCAAGGAGAAGCGCTGAGCTTCTAGGCCCTGACCGGCCTGTGACTGGCCCCGGCCTGCACCTCCCCGTCTGCGGGGGAGTGCGGGGCGGGGCTTTTCCCATGTCATGGCCCGGTGCTCGGCGGTGGGTCGGGGGCCGGCCCGGGCGGGACGAGGGGAGGCGGGTACCAAGTTGGACCTGGAAGCGTTGAGTTGGCCCACTCAACACCCCCAGGTCCAACTTGGTACCCCGCCGTGGGTGAAGCCCGCGGGGAGAGGGGCGAAAATCGAGCGTGGGATGTTTGAACCGGCCGATTCAAACATCCCACGCTCGATCTTCGCCCCTCGTTGGTACTCAAGAGCCTCGGGCTCAGAGGTACTGCTCGCATCCCGTGCCGACGAGTTGACCGGAGCGGCAACCTTCCGCCACCTCCGCCTGCATGGTGCCGGGTGCCGGTTCGCCCGGCGGGTAACCGCACTCCGCGTATGAACAGGTGCCACCCTGCCATGCCGGGATGGTGGACGGGTCCGGATCCTCACTCTCCTCCATGAGCCGGTAGAACTCCTCAGGGTCGATGACGCCGTTGGAGGGATTGCAGTCGGCGAAGTCCCATACGTAGGCGTCGGTCCCGGGGCAGCGGGTGCCTTGCCCGGGAGGAGCCCAGATCCCCTGAGGTTGCGTGAACTCCTCTGCCTCGGCGACGGGTGTCTCCGCCTGTGGTTCTACGAGGGCGGGGACTTCTGGGGTCGCCGGCGTGCTGGTGTCCTGCGAGGTGCTGGTGGCACTCGTCGATGAGGACGAGGTGGACGTGGCAGAGGTGAAGGCGGCCGAGGCGGTGGCTGACGTTGAGTCGGCGGGAGACGCCTGATTCCCGTCCCCACAGCCAGCAAGGGCGAGGGGCCCGAGCATCAGTACCCCGAGAAGGCTCTGCCTGGTCCGCGTCCGCATCAGCGTGCTCCGCATCGTCGTAGCTGGGTGCCGATGCGGGACAGGATGATTCCGGTAAAACCGCCGGTAGCGAAGATGGCTGCGACGATTCCGATGGCCAGGTCTTGGGACGTTCGCGCATCGGCGACCGCAATCACCGCGATGAGGCCAGCGACCACGAATATGATGGCGGAGACAACGCCCCACAACTGGAAGGCGTCGAAGGGCGCCCTGTAGCTGGGAGGGGCGGTGGCCGCCGACTTGTTCTGCAGAACGGCCTTCTGCGGCAGAGACGGGCGATTCGTGGGGTTCCAGGGTTGGTCAGGCACTCTGTCGTCTCCTTCCGGTCAGCTGGCGATCAGCGATCGGACCCGGGCACGGAGGTGATCTGCATGCTCGTAGATTCCGTCGATGGAGTTCAGGTCGTGCGGGGTCTCTGCCTTGTTCTCGTCGAACAGGACGATCCGGGGGACCTTCCTGTCAAAGAGGAGGCGGGCGATGGGCTTACGGTTGTTGTCCTGGAAGAGGATCGCGTAGTAGGACTTGGCGTCGCGCATGGTGATGTCGGTGGCCGAGACATCGGAGCAGCAGATGGCGCGGATGATGCTGTGGGCGTGGCGTTCTTCTTCGGTGGTGACGATGCCGTCCTCCGAGACGGGTTCAGGTTCCGGCTGGTCTTCCGGTCCTTCCACGGGCACGGCGACCGCTGAACGGGGATCCTCGAAGTCCTGGGCGGATCGTAGCCGTCGGTTGGTTTCATCGCGAAGGTACTGGCCCGCGGCCGTCGCCGCGAGACGGGTGAAGAGATCCAGGTTCGCTGCGGTCATGCGGCGCGAGGTGACTCGGGCGGCGAGAATCTTCACCCAGTCCGTCGACGGTTCCCTGAGTTCTGCGGCGATGGTCTTGCGCAGTTCGGAGACGTACTTGAGTTCCTCGGCGCTTGCGGCGATCGTCTCAGAGTCGAACTGGGTCTTGGTGCACATCTCGAGGTGGGGGAAGATTCTCGCGTCGACCGACGAGAGGTCGAGGGTCATGAACGGTTTCTCGTCCATGCGGTTCACCGCGTCGAGCTGGGCGTAGAACTGGTAGACCTCACCGTTGGTGAGGATGGCGAACTCGGTGTCGGTGACGTTGAAGTACCGGACGAGCTGTGTGGCATGGCTGAGGTCGAGTGGCTCACCGATCTTCTTGCATTCGATGAGGAACCGGAAGTCGTCGCCTGACTTGATCGCGAAGTCGACCTTCTCGCCCTTCTTCTTGCCGATGTCGGCGGTGTACTCCGGGATGACCTCGCGGGGGTCGGTGACGTCGTATCCGAGGACATTGCTGATGAAGGGGATGATGAACGCGGTCTTCGTCGACTCTTCGGTCTCGATGATGGGCTTGAGCTCGCGGACCTTTGTCGCGAGTGCGCTGATCGCCTGGTCGATGGCCATGGTTGACTCTCTTCTTCGTGAGTGGATGCGTGGGGTGGTGGAGAGTCCCTCCCTGAGCGTGGAGACTTGAGAAGATAGTACACAGATAAAAAGAAGATTGAGCGAGTATTGGACTGAGTTCCCCTCCGCGCTCACCCCCGGGGTAATGCAGGTCACTATACGAAGAGCAACGTCTAAAAATCACACGCCCATGTCTTGCCCGCGCAGGGACCGGATGGATACGATTCCATTAACGCGTTGGAATCGAATCCACACACCGGTGGACAACGAGGACAGCGGGACCATCCGAACCGCATCGCACAAAGGATTTCTGCGACATGTCAACCACGACAGCAGCAGCAACACAGGAACACCCACGGGTCGACGCCCCGCCGGCGTCCCACTGGAAGTCGATCCTCATCGGCTTCGGGATCCCGATCCTGATCACGGCCATCTTCTGGTTCAGCCCCCACCCGGCTGAGCTCACCGACGAGGCCTGGCGCATGTTCGGCCTCTTCGTCGCCACGATCGTCTGCATCATCATGGCGCCGATGCCGATGGGTGCCGTCACCCTCATCGGCATGGTCGCCGCCGTCCTGCTCGGATTGGTGCCCCTGGCGCCGAACAGCGACGACCCGTCCGCGCCCTTCGCCCTGGTGGGCTTCAGCAACGCCACGATCTGGCTGATCGTCATGGCGTTCCTGCTGTCGCGCGGGTTCATCAAGACCGGGTTCGGACGTCGTATCGCCCTGTTCTTCGTCTCGAAGTTCGGCGGGCGCATGCTCGGTGTCGGCTACGGCCTCAGCCTCGCCGACCTGGTGATGTCCCCGGCCATCCCGTCTGCCACGGCCCGTGGCGGCGGAATCATGGCCCCGATCATGACCTCGGTGGCCAAGACCTACGACTCCGAGCCCGGCCCCACGGCCCGGCGTGCAGGTTCCTTCCTGTCCCTGGTCTCCTCGAACGCGAACTCGATCACCTGCGCCATGTTCCTCACGGCCATGGCCGGTAACCCCCTGATCGCCTCGCTCGCGGCACAGCAGGGCGTGGAGATCTCCTGGGCGACCTGGGCGCTCGGCGCGATCGTCCCGGGCATCACGGCCCTGATCGTGATCCCGCTGGTGATCTACGTGGTCTACCCGCCGGAGCTGAAGAAGACCCCGAAGGTCAAGGAGATGGCGCGCAACGAGCTCGACGCCCTCGGCCCGATGTCCTACGGCGAGAAGGTGCTGGCCGGTACGTTCCTCGTCCTGCTGCTGCTGTGGACGGTCGGCGACCTGGTGCTCGGCATCTCCGCTACGACCACTGCCTTCCTCGGCGTGATCATCCTCATGATCTTCCAGGTTCTGACCTGGGAGGACATCATCCGCGAGAAGGCCGCGTGGGACACGATGACCTGGTTCGCCGTGCTCTACATGATGGCGACGACCCTGTCGGCCTACGGCTTCATCGACTGGATCTCCGACCTCATCGCCGGTTCCCTCGGCTCGATGGGCTGGCTGCCGGCCCTGGTCCTGCTCATCGTGATCTACTTCTTCGCCCACTACTTCTTCGCCTCGGCGACGGCGCACATCTCCGCGATGTACATCGCCTTCCTGGGGGCGGCGCTGTCCCTCGGCGCCCCGCCGCTGCTGGCCGCGCTGATCCTGGGCTACTGCTCGAACCTGTTCCAGTCGCTGACGCACTACGCGGGCGGAGCCTCCCCGACGTTCTTCGGCACGAAGTACAACACGGTCGCCCAGTGGTGGCGTGTCGGCCTGATCGCCGGTGTGGTCTCCCTGGCCATCTGGATCGTGGTCGGTGGCGCCTGGATGAACCTCGTCGGGATCTGGTGATCTGTCATGACGTCGCAGACACCACGTCCGTCCCTGAAGGCCGTCGCCGAGCGCGCCGGCGTGGGTTACGGCACCGCCTCGCGCAGCCTGTCGGGTGAGGGGTCGGTCGCCCCGGAGACCCGCCAGCGGGTGCAGGCCGCCGCAGAAGAGCTGGGCTACGTGCCCAACATGCTGGGGCGCGCGTTGCGCCGCCAGCGCACCACCTTCGTCGGCCTCGTTCTTCCTGACCTGGGCAACGAGTACTACACCGAGGCACTGGACACCATCCACGACGCCCTTGCGGACGCCGGCTACCAGATGATCACCGTCGCCGACGCCACCGCCGCCGGGCAGGACGCCCTGGTGACGTCCCTGGAACAGCAGCAGGTCGCGGGCATCATCCAGGTTCCCGTGGTCGGTGCGTCCGCCACGACGGACCTGCCGTTGGTGCAGTTCAACCGGTCCGGGCTGGGCGAGGGGGTGCCGTGCGTGCTCTGTGACGACGAGGACGGTTTCCGGCGCCTCGCCGAGCTCGTCGTGGCCCGCGGCTACCGCGACATCGCGGTGCTGTTCGGCGACCCGGCGATGTCGACGACACGGGCACGCGCCGCCGGGGTACTGCAGGCGGTGGACGGCACGGACGCGCGCGTGCGCTACTTCTCCGGTGCCTACACCGCCGAGTCGGGACGTCTCATGATGCAGGACCTCCTCGACCGGGCGGACGGCAACCCGCCGCCGGACGCGATGATCGTGGCGTCCCCCCGGCTGATGGCCGGCGTCGCCCAGGTGCTGGGGGAGCGCGGGCTCAGCATCCCCGGTGACGTCGCCGTCGCTGCCTTCGACGACCCGGAGTGGTACCGGCTGCTCGGTGCCGGGATCACCACCTTCGATGCGCCGCAGCGTGAGATGGGACGCATCGCGGTGTCGATGCTCCTGGAGATGATCGAGTCGGGCGAGATGCCGGCCGACCCGGTGCAGGTGGTCACCGGCACGGTGGTCGAGCGGGGCTCGCTGTAGCTCAGGGCCCCGGTATCTCGTCTAGAGGGTGGTGGTCCACTCCGCCTCGGCGGAGTTCATGAAGGACATGGCCTCCTCGAAGTTCAGGCGGTAGTCGCCGGGCTCGCCGGTCCCGTCGAAGCAGACGACGCCGGCGTAGCTGCCGCCGGGGCCGACCTCGACCGAGTCGTAGTCCGCCTCGGTGGAGAAGGTCTGGCTCTGGGTCACACCGTTGGGGTCGGTCAGCTTCCAGTCCATCGCCCCGTTCAGGCTCACCGAGTCATCGCCGGTGACCTGGAAGTTGACGTCGACGCACAGGTACTGGCTGCCCAGGGCATCGGTGGTCGCGCGCAGGTTGCTGGCGGTGATGTCCGCCTTGTCGGTGCTGACGGTGTCGCCGACCTGGGCGGGGCCGGCCTCCCCGTCAGCGTCCCCGCTGTCGTCGGTGCCCTCGTCGTTACCCTCGCCGTTGCCCTGGGCGTCCTGGCTCGTGGACGAGTCGTTGGAGTCGCTGGAGGCGTCGTCGTCGCCTCCGCTGAGCGCATTGGCCAGCACGATGACCACCACGATGATCACCAGGATGATGAACCACGCCCGCTTGTAGAAGGGCTTCTTCTCGGGGGTCGGCTGCTGGAAGGGCTGCTGTTGGGGGTGCTGGGCGTACTGGTTCTGGTCGGTCATAATGCTTGGTCCTCTCGAGAAGGTGACTCACCCGTGTGTGGGCGAGGTCGTCAATGCGCCGGTCTCGCGATCCGGCCGTCGGTCACGGTCGGGGATGACCCCGGTCCGATATTAAGAATATGTGATGTCTCTACTTATCTTGGAACGATGGGTAAACACAGTTAAGTAAAGTGCCTACAGTTCGGGATACTTCAGCATCCCGTGCGGGGGATGTGGTGGGGCTGACCTCGTCGCCGACGTTCGTGGGGCGATTCTCGGCGCGGTGCGGCTCCGCCGAACCCGATACGCCCGGGGGTAGTTGGGGAGGGGGAGGCGGCGCGTAGCGCTCGACCCGGAGGCCGGCCCGATCGGTGGGGAGGGGTTGGGCACTGTAACTGGTAACGTCTGTTGCCGTGACTGATCCGAACACCCCTGACGACGCCGACGGACTCGAGACCCCGGACGCCGCACGGCCCCCGGAGTCCGACGACACCTGGGGGAACCGTCCGGACGAACGGGACGAGCAGGACGAGCAGGAGCGTCCCCTCACGGAGCGCGAGAAGGTCGCGGCACGCCGTGAGGAGTCCGAGCGGAAGAAGAAGCGGACCTATCCCTGGTGGGTGGAGTTCCCGATCATCCTCGTCGTCGCCCTGGTGCTGCTGGCGCTGTTCAACTCCTTCGTGGGGCGTCCGTACCTGATCCCCTCGGAGTCGATGGAGCCCACGCTGCACGGTTGTGAGGACTGCGTGGGCGACCGCATATTCGTCAACAAGTTGTCCTACAGTTTCGGCGGTGAGCCGACGCCGGGCGACGTGGTGGTGTTCAACGGGCCGGAGTCCTGGAACGACCAGTACGTCTCCCAGCGCTCCGACAACAGCGTGGTCAGTGGCGTGCAGACCGCGCTGTCGTACATCGGCATCCTCGCCCCGGACGAGAACGCCCTGGTCAAGCGTGTCATCGCCACCGGTGGCCAGACGGTGCAGTGCCAGGCCGGCGACCCCGGCGTGATGGTCGACGGCAAGAAGGTCGACGACTCCTACACCCGCTCGCCGATGACCTACAAGGTTGACCCGATGACCGGGTCGGACGCCTGCCAGGGTGCCTACTTCGGCCCGGTGACCGTGCCCGAGGGCAACCTGTGGGTGATGGGCGACAACCGGACGAACTCCGGTGACTCCCGATTCCACATCGGCGACGAACTCCAGGGCACCGTGCCGGTCGACGACGTCGTCGGCAAGGTCACGGCGAAGATCTGGCCCCTGGACCGCATCGGCGGCGTCGACGCGCCGGACATCCAGCAGTAACCGTGTCCGCGGTACGAACCATGCCGGACGGCCGGACGTTGGAGTGGGCCGTGCACAAGGCCGGCCTGGGGCCGGTCGCCGGCGTGGACGAGGCAGGACGCGGCGCGTGCTGCGGGCCGGTCACCGTCGCCGCCTGCGTCCTGCCGCCGGGGCCCCTCCCGGAACTGGAGGGGCTGACCGACTCCAAGAAGCTGACGGCGAAGAAACGCGACCTCTACTTCGACATCGTGCGCGAGGTCGCCGAGGACTGGGCGGTTGTGCATGTCCCGGCGTCCTACGTGGACACCTGGGGCATCCAGCACGCGAACCTGGGTGGGATGCGTCGGGCGGTGGCGTGTCTGGAGGTGCGCCCCGGCTACATCCTCACCGACGCGATGAAGGTCAACGGCTTCCCGCGGCCGCACCTGCCGGTGGTCAAGGGGGACCTGATCGCCCGGTGCATCTCGGCGGCGAGTGTGCTGGCGAAGGTCTCGCGCGACCGGCTGATGGTCGAGATGGACGCCGAGTTCCCCGGCTACGGGCTGGCCGGCCACAAGGGTTACGGCACCGCGTCTCACATGGCCTCGGTGAGTCTGCTCGGCGGGACCCCCGAGCACCGTTACACTTATTCGAATGTGGCCGCCGCACATCGGCGGTGGCAGGCAGGACCGCCGATCGACAAGGGAGATGACCAGCAACCGTGAGCGCCGAGGAGCTTGAGGACTACGAGGCCAACGTGGAGCTGTCCATGTACCGCGAGTACCGGGACGTGGTCAGCCAGTTCAGCTACGTGGTGGAGACCGAACGACGTTTCTACCTGGCCAACGCCGTGGAGTTGTTGCCGCGCAACGCCAACGGTGAGGTCTACTACGAGGTACGGATGTCGGACGCCTGGGTGTGGGACATGTACCGCCCCGCCCGTTTCGTGCGCTACGTGCGGGTGATCACGTACAAGGACGTGAACATCGAGGAGCTCGACAAGCCTGACCTGCGCATGCCCGACTAGTTCTGCTGGCAGTCTGGGGCGGGGAGGACGTGTCCTCCACAGGGGTCGGGTTGTCCACAGGTTCCTGCGACGATGCCCCGTGCGGGCCCGGCGCGGTCTGTGCGGCCTGCCAGAGTGCTGGGGTATGTCGGACGAGACGAAGCCACAGAGACAAGGCAAGCAGCAGGGCGGGCCCGCAGGTCGCAGCGGCCGGGCGGGACGCAACCTGCGCGAGGTCGGTGCGGCGGGGGAGGACGTTGCCGCCGCCTACTTCCTGGAGCGCGGCTACCGGCTGCTGGGACGCAACTTCTTCACCGCCCGTGGGGAGGTGGACATCATCCTCGCGGGCCCGGATTCGGGTGACGGCTCGGAGATCGTCTTCGTCGAGGTCAAGTGGCGTCTGGACGGACGCTACGGCACCGGTGCCGAGGCGGTGACCCCGGCCAAGCTCACCGCGATGCGCCACGCCGGGGCGGAGTGGCTGCGTCGTCATCCCGAGCACCGTGCCCGGCATGTGCGCTTCGACGTGCTGGACATCACCGCCGGCGAGATCACCCACTACGAGGGCGTGGGATGGTGATCACGTTCAGCGACCGCTCACCGGTGCGCGTGGGCCAGGCGCAGGGCATCGCCCTCAACGGTGTCACCGGAACCCCGGTGACCGTGGAGTGTGACATCAGCCGCGGGCTGCCGGGGATGAGCATCGTGGGCCTGGGCGACACTGCGGTGGTCCAGGCGCGTGACCGGGTGCGTTCGGCGATGATCAACAGTGGCCTGGACTGGCCGAAGAGCCGGGTGGTGATGAGCCTGTCCCCGGCCTCGGTGCCTAAACGCGGGGCGGGTTTCGACCTGCCGATGGTGTTGGCGATCCTGGATGCCCAGGGCGCGGTGCCGTCACAGGAGCTGCGCTCCACGGTGGTGGTGGGTGAGCTGGGGCTGGACGGTTCGGTCCGTCCGGTGGACGGGGTGCTGCCGATGCTCGTCGCCGCCGAGGGGGCGGGTTTCCGCCGCGCGGCGGTACCGGTCGGCAACGCCGCCGAGGCCGCCCGCGCTGCCCAGGCCACCGGCCTGGACGTGGTCGGTCTGGCCCACCTGGGTGAGCTGCTGCCGTGGATACGCGGCGGGCCCGCCCACGACCTGGCGTCCTGCCTCTCGGACAACGCCGGCGGACCGGTGGTTCCCGGTGCCGGTCAGGGTTCGGAGGCGGCGGGCGGGGCCGACCTGGCCGACGTGTGCGGGCAGGACGAGGCCCGACGGGGATTGGAGATCGCCGCGGCGGGCGGCCACCACCTGTGGCTCGCCGGGCCGCCGGGGACGGGAAAGTCGATGCTGGCCGAGCGGCTGCCCGGCATCCTGCCTCCGCTGGCTCTGTCCGAGCAGCTGGAGACCGCCGCGGTGCATTCGGTCGCCGGGGCCCGTCAGCGCCTCGAGCAGGTGTGGCTCGGGCAGCGTCCTTTCGTGGCCCCGCACCATTCGGTGACGCGTGCGGCGTTGGCCGGTGGTGGTGCCGGGCGGATCCGTCCCGGGGCGGTGAGCATCGCACACAACGGGGTGCTGTTCATCGACGAGGCGCCGGAGGTGTCCGCCGGGACGCTGGAGTTGCTGCGCACCCCGATGGAGACCGGGCACATCGACATCGTGCGTCACCACGGTACGGTGCGTTTCCCGTCGCGTTTCCAGCTGGTGCTGGCGTCGAACCCGTGCCCGTGCGGGGCGGCCGAGCCGGTGGACTGCCGGTGCCGCGGTGGTGTGCGTGACCGCTACCTGCAACGTCTGTCGGGGCCGTTGCTGGACCGGGTGGACCTGGCGGTGCGGACCCGCGCCGGGCAGGGGGAGTCGCTGATCGGCTCAGGCGCGGGAACAGCGGGCACTCAGCTCCCGGAGTCCAGCGCGCAGGTGCGCGAGCGGGTGGTCGAGGCGCGCGACCGGGCGGTGCACCGTTGGCGGACGTGGCGGTCGAATGCCGCCGCACCGGGTCCGGCGTTGCGGCGTCACCACTCCGCGGACGACGCGGGCATGGTGATGCTGCAGGAGAAGCTGCGTACCGGCGTGGTCTCCCAGCGTGGGGTGGACCGTACGTTGCGGGTGGCCTGGACGATGACGGACCTGGCCGGTGGTGGCCGGCCCGGGATGGGCGAGGTCATGGACGCGCTCGAGCTGTTCACCGGTTGCGTGGACATCGCCGGGGACGGCGGCAGCGGGGGCGGGAACTGGAGCAAGGGATGAGCGGTGGGACTGAGATGACGGAAACGACGGGCATGAGGGACATGACGGGAACGAGGGGGACTGGCATGAGCGGAGCAGGACGTACGGGGAGTACGGCCGAGGACCACGGCAGCGTACGGATGCGGGCGTGGATGTACCTGCGGCGGGTGGTGGAGGCCTCCCAGATGGAACTGCTGGAACTGTTGTGGCCGGACGGCGTCGACGACGGCGCGGCGGCCAGCGTCGACACCGGTGCGCCGGCGGACGTGGAGCGGGCGGCCGGCATGATCCGGCGTCGTGACTCGGCGTTGCCGGAGGCGCTGCTGCAGAGCACCCGGCGCAGGGCGGACGTGGACGAGTCGCTCGACCTGTCCTTCGCCCGTGAGCAGGGCTGGCGGCTGATCACCCCGGACTCACCAGAGTGGCCCGCGGAACGTTTCGCCAGCTCATTCATGAACATCGGCCCAGACACCGTCGTCGACGGTATCCGTGGGCAGGCGACCCAGCCCTTCGCGCTGTGGGCCACCGGCACCGCCCGGCTGGACGAGGCGGTGGAGCGCAGCGTGGCGATGGTGGGGACGCGGTCGTCGACGGCCTACGGCAACCGCACCACCCACGCCATGGCCAGTGAACTGGCCAACGCCGGGTACACGGTGGTCTCCGGTGGGGCGTTGGGGATCGACACCGCCGCGCACTCCGGGGCGCTCAGTGCCGCAGGACGGACCGTGGTCGTCACCGCGACCGGCCCCGGCGAGGTGTACCCACGCACGAACGAGGGACTGTTCCACGCGGCGACCCGACGAGGCCTCGTGGTCTCTGAGTACCCGCCGCACCAGCGTGCCGCCCGCCACCGCTTCCTCACCCGCAACCGGCTGGTCGCCGCGATGTCGCAGGGCACCGTCCTGTTGGCCGCCGGCTACCGTTCCGGGGCGGTGAACACGGCGAACTGGGCGGACAGCATGTACCGGCCGGTGATGGTGCTGCCCGGCCCGGTGGACTCCGCCGACTACATCGGCTGCCACAAGCGCATCCGCGACGGCGCGGGCATCCTGATCACCCGGGCGGCGGACGTGCGCGAGGTGGTGGAACCGGTGGGCAGCGTGGACACCGAACTGCAGCTCGCCCTCGAGTTCGGGGCCAGCCCGGTCCAGCGGCTCAGTGCGGAGCAGCTGCGGGTGTACGACTCCTGCGGGGTCGCCTCCGACGGCCTCGGCGACACCGAGCACATCAGCGCCGAGACGTCGATGCTGATGGCGGCGGTGGTGCGCACCATCACCGAGCTGGAGAGGATGAGCCTCGTGGTGCGTTCAGGCAACCGGTGGATCAAGACGGTCGACGAGAGCCCTGTGAAGAAGAACGCGGTGCAGGAGAACAAGGTGGACGAGACTCACCATGGGAGCGCGCCGGGCTAGGATCGTGAACCATGAGCAGTGACGGTCACATCCACGGTGTCGGCGGGACCCCGGGCCCCGTGGAGGAGGCCATCGGGGGGTACCTGGAGTACCTGGAGCTGGTGAAGGGGCGTTCGCCGAACACGGTGCGTGCCTACGGCCGGGACCTCTACTCGGCGTGCGAGGGGCTCGGGAGCGTCGAGGAGTTCACCCTGGAACGTGGCCGCGACGTCCTGGACTGGGCTTTGGAGGCCGGGGCTTCGCGGGCGACGGTGGCCCGGCTTGTCTCCGCCATGCGTGGTTTCGGCGGGTGGCTCAGCCACACCGGCCGGCTGCCCGGGAACCCGGTCTCGGCCCTGCAGGCCCCGCCGCCGCAACGCCATCTGCCGCGGGTGCTGTCCAACGACCAGGCCGGCACACTGCTCGAACGGGCCCAGCGACTGGCACAGGGACAGATTCAAGACGGCACGCAGGACGCCCCCGACGCGCACGCCCACGCCCTGAGGGTGCGTGACTGGGCGATGCTCGAACTTCTCTACGCCAGCGGCATCCGCGTCGCCGAGCTCTGCGGGGCCGACCTCGCCGACCTCGGCGACCGTGATCTGCGTGTCACCGGCAAGGGAGCTAAGACCCGTGTGGTGCCCTTCGGCACCGCGGCACGCACGGCGTTGGACGCCTGGCTGGAGGTGCGCGGGGACCTCGCCGCCCGACGTGGGCCGAAGCGTCCGGCGACCTCGGCGCTGTTCCTCGGCAGCCGTGGTGGACGCATCGACCAGCGTCGTGTGCGCGAGGTCGTCCACGCCGCGGCCGAGGCCGCCGGCACGCCCGGGGTCACCCCGCACGGACTGCGCCACTCCAGCGCCACCGCAGTGCTCGAGGGAGGCGCGGACCTGAGGGTCGTCCAGGAGTTTCTCGGACACGCCTCGATGCAGACCACGCAGATCTACACCCACGTCGGCACCGAGCGGCTGCGTCAGGTGTACCGGCAGGCACATCCACGCTCCGGCTACAACGACTGAGTCGGCCGGGCCGGGGTCAGGACCACAGCCGGACGTGGACCACACCCAGCAGGCTCATCGGGTCGATGTAGCGCACGGCGGAACCTCCGTCAGGCGCCTCCACCCGCGCGCCCCAGGACAGTCCCTCCCCGCGTCGGGCGGTGGAGGGCAGGGACGCGGCGTCCGCCAGCACCCCGATGCGTTGGCCGGCGTGCACGGTGTCGCCGGTGGAGACCGAGGCGATGACCGGCTCGTAGGTGGTGCGCAGTCCGTCCCCGTGGTCCACGGAGACCAGCGGGGTCCCGGCGACGACGCCGGCGAAGTGCACGGTCCCCGCGCTACTCGCCGACACCACGTCCCCCGGGGCGGCCGCCAGGTCCACCCCGCGGTGACCCGGCAACCAGTTCTGCTCCGGGATGTCGGCGCCACGCAGCACGGCCCCGGGCACCGGACGCCGGTGCGTCCCCACGCGGTCGGCATCGCCCGTGCCTGCAACGCCCGCAGCGCCCGCAGCGTCCTGCACGTACTGCAGCCCCTGCACCTGTGCCTGTCCCTGCCCCCGTGGCTGGGCGGCACTCACGCCCGTGGCCAGCACCGCCGCGATGAGAGTGGCTGCGATCGTCCGGTACGGCCCCCGCCGTGATGTCCCCGTCATGGGCGCTGATGTTACCGGTGGGAGAGGTGTGAAAAGCCGGGTCGAACCGGAAATGTGGACAACTCCGGTACCGCGGGTGACCGGCGGCGGAGCCGGTGCACAGGGCGGGCACGTGGAGTTGTGGGAAGCTCAGGTTCAGGGTAGATTCATCAACTGCAGTATGCCCGCCAGTCTGGTGCGGCGCTCAGCTGGTGGTCTTCCACCGGTTGCCGAATGCGGTCCCCGCGACGGCCACAGTCACACGCGATCTGTGGTGGGAGCGGCGGGAGCGGTCCGATCAGCACCTGGTCGGGTGGGTGTGCTGACATCGCGTAGGTATCGCGTGATCCGAACATTGTGGCCCGTCCGCCAACGGTCCCCGCTGACTCAAGCGGGGTTATCTGGGCGGGGACAACCCGGGGATGCCTGCCAGGACGACCGGTGAATCGACGGAGAAACCCCGTCGGCAAGTCGGCCGTACAAGAACCGTCAACCTGAACTTTTGAAAGCGAGGAAGGGGAGCGGCAGTCAGGGAAAAGTCCCTGACCAGCGAACTCCCCTGAAATATCATGGCTGTTGTCACCATGCGCGAACTGCTGGACGCCGGCGTCCACTTCGGTCACCAGACCCGTCGTTGGAACCCGAAGATGAAGCGTTTCATCTTCACCGACCGTAACGGCATCTACATCATCGACCTGCAGCAGACTCTGACCTTCATCGACGAGGCCTACGAGTTCGTCAAGGAGACCGTTGCCCACGGCGGCAACGTCCTCTACGTCGGCACCAAGAAGCAGGCCCAGGAGGCCATCGCCTCCGAGGCCGAGCGCGTCGGCATGCCCTACGTCAACCACCGTTGGCTCGGCGGCATGCTCACGAACTTCCAGACCGTCGCCAAGCGTCTGCACCGTCTCAAGGAGCTCCAGGCAATGGAGGCTGCCGAGGACGGCTACAAGGGCCGCACCAAGAAGGAGGTGCTGATGCTGACCCGCGAGCGGAACAAGCTCGAGCGCGTCCTGGGCGGCATCTCCGACATGTCCAAGATCCCCTCCGCACTGTGGATCGTGGACACCAACAAGGAGCACATCGCCGTCTCCGAGGCGAAGAAGCTCAACATCCCGGTCGTCGCCATCCTCGACACCAACTGTGACCCGGACGACGTCAACTTCCCGATCCCGGGCAACGACGACGCCATCCGCGCCACCACGGTGCTGACCTCCGTGATCTCCTCCGCCGTCGAGGCAGGACGCACGGCCCGCGCCGAGCGCCAGGCCGCCGCCGCCAAGGAGTCCGCAGGCGACGCCGAGAAGGCCCCCGCCGAGAAGGCTGAGAAGACCGAGAAGACCGAACAGTCCGAGGCTCCGGAGGCCGCAGAGGCTCCCGAGGCCGCTGCCGCGGAGACCCCCGCAGCCGAGTCTGCAGAGTAGTTCTCACCGGAGAAATTCTCTCTACGTCTGTACTTTTCACTTCCACCATCTGAAGGAGGATCGCCTCACATGGCGAACTACACCGCTGCTGAAGTCAAGAAGCTCCGCGAGCTCACCGGCTCCGGCATGATGGCCTGCAAGAAGGCCCTCGAGGAGTCCGAAGGCAACTTCGACAAGGCAGTCGAGATCCTGCGCATCAAGGGCGCCAAGGACGTGGGCAAGCGCGCCGAGCGCACCGCGGCCGAGGGCCTGATCGCAGTGTCCGGCAACACCATGGTCGAGATCAACTCCGAGACCGACTTCGTCGCGAAGAACTCCGAGTTCATCGAGATCTCCAACCGCATCGCCGAGGCCGCTGCCGCAGCCAAGGCGAACAGCCCGGAGACCCTGGCCGAGGTCGACGTCGACGGCAAGTCCGCCGACACCGTGATCAAGGAGCTCTCCGCCAAGATCGGCGAGAAGCTCGAGCTGCGTCGCGCCGTCACCATCGAGGGCGACAAGGTCGCCGTCTACCTGCACCACCGTTCGTCCGACCTGCCCCCGGCAGTCGGCGTGCTCGTCGCCTACACCGGTGACGACGAGGGTGCGGCCAAGGCCGCCGCCATGCAGGTCGCCGCGCTGAAGGCCACCTACCTCTCCAGCGACGACGTCCCGGAGGAGACCGTCGCCAAGGAGCGCGAGATCGCCGAGGCGACCGCACGCGAGGAAGGCAAGCCGGAGAAGGCCCTGCCGAACATCATCGAGGGTCGCCTCAAGGGCTACTTCAAGGATGCCTGCCTGCTGGACCAGCCGTCCGTCACCGAGTCCAAGAAGACCGTCAAGCAGGTCATGGACGAGGCCGGCGTCACGCTGACCGGTTTCGTGCGCTTCGAGGTCGGCCAGGGCTAGTACCCCCGGTCACCCGCTTGCGCAGCGCGAGCTGCCGCAGGACTGCAGCACCACCTGAACCCGCCGCCCCCGGCTCTGCCCGGGGACGGCGGGTTCGGTGCTGTCGGTGCTGTGGGGGACCGGCCGGCACGCTAGGATGATCAATCGGACACACACGCACCAACACCCCCAAGGAGATCCCACGGTGGCCGAGAGCACTGCAAGCACAGCGAACCCCGCAAGCGACACGAACACCCCGTCCGGTTACAAGAGGGTCATGCTGAAGCTCGGCGGTGAGATGTTCGGCGGCGGCAAGGTCGGCATCGACCCCGACGTCGTGGAGAACGTGGCACGCCAGATCGCCGAGGTCGCCGCCACGGGCGCCGAGGTCGCCGTGGTCATCGGCGGCGGGAACTTCTTCCGAGGCGCCGAGCTGCAGCAGCGCGGCCTGGACCGCGCCCGCTCGGACTACATGGGCATGCTCGGCACCGTGATGAACTGCCTGGCGCTGCAGGACTTCCTGGAGCAGCAGGGCATCGACTCGCGTGTGCAGACCGCCATCAACATGGCGCAGGTCTCCGAGCCCTACCTCCCGCTGCGCGCCGACCGGCACCTGGAGAAGGGCCGCGTGGTCATCTTCGGTGCGGGCATGGGCATGCCCTACTTCTCCACCGACACCACCGCCGCACAGCGTGCCCTGGAGATCGGCTGCGAGGTGCTGCTGATGGCCAAGGGCGTCGACGGCGTCTACAGCGACGACCCGCGCACCAACCCGGAGGCCGAGCTCTTCGACGAGATCACCCACCGTGAGGTCATCGAGCGTGGCCTCAAGGTCGCCGACGCCACCGCCTTCAGCCTCTGCATGGACAACAACATGCCGATGCTCGTGTTCAACCTCCTGACGGACGGCAACATCGCACGCGCCGTGGCGGGGGAGCAGATCGGCACCCTGGTCGCCACCCCGGCGTCCTGAACGGGCCGTACCTGAACGGTCGTACCTTCACGGCCGTACCCGAAAACCCGCCACCGGCGGGGAGGCGCAGGACGCCCCCGTCGGTGAACTTCCGGGAAACTCCGTGCCGGTGACTGGTAGATTCGTCACTGGAACGGCAAGACCTGCCCGCAACTGATTTATCTGCGACAAGAGGACAGCAATGATTGACGACACCCTGCTCGAGTCCGAGGACTACATGAGCCGCTCGGTGGAGCACGTCCGCGAGGACCTGATGACCATCCGGACCGGCCGCGCGAACCCCGCGATGTTCAACGGCGTGTTCGGCGAGTACTACGGTGTTCGCACCCCGATCACCCAGATGGCCACCATCAGCGTGCCGGAACCGCGCATGCTGATCATCAAGCCGTACGAGCAGTCGGCCATGCAGGAGATCGAGAACGCGATCCGCAACTCGGACCTGGGCGTCAACCCCACCAACGACGGGCACGTCCTGCGTGTCACCGTCCCGCAGCTGACCGAGGAGCGTCGTCAGCAGCTGGTGAAGGTCGCCAAGTCCAAGGGGGAGGACGCCAAGATCGCGATCCGTAACATCCGCCGTAAGGGCATGGACGCGTTGGCGAAGATCCAGAAGGACGGCGACGCCGGCGAGGACGAGGTCAAGGCCGCGGAGAAGGAGCTGGACAAGGTCACGCACCAGTACACCGGCCAGGTCGATGCGGTCGTTGAGTCCAAGGAGAAGGAGTTGATGGAGGTCTAGTGACTGCTGGACAACCATCAGGGACAGGCGACGCCGTGAACACCGGGAACCCTGCGAACGCAGGCAGCGCAGATAGCGCAGATAGGGCAGGTAAGAGCACTGGACGCGACGGCTACCGCCTGCCGCAGCCGAAGAACTCCGCCGGACGCAACCTCCCGGTCGCCATCACCAGCGCGCTGGTCCTCGGCCTGCTGGTCGTCGCCGGCCTCGCGATCCCTTACGTGTGGTACCCCCTGGTCGCCGCGGCGATGGGGCTGGCGACCTACGAAGTGCACTCGCGCCTCAAGGAGAACGGGTACTCGCTGAACCTGCCGGTGCTGCTCATCGGCGGGCAGGCGATGATCTGGTTGTCGTGGCCCTACGGGACCACGGGGCTGGTCTCCGCGTTCGCGTTGACGGCCGTCGCGGCCGTGGTCGCCCGCCTGTTCCACAACGGCAGGACGTCGCCTCCGACGAACTGGTTGCGCGACATCGGCATCTCACTGTTCGTGCTGGTGTGGATCCCGATGTGCGGTGCCTTCGCCGGCATGCTCTCGCAGCTGACCTACCGTGACGTGCCGTGGTGGAGCCTGGTGCTCACCTTCATGCTGTGCGTCATCGCCTCGGACGTCGGCGGTTACGCCTCCGGCGTGTTCTTCGGCAGCCACCCCATGGTGCCGGCGATCAGCCCGAAGAAGTCCTGGGAGGGTTTCATCGGCTCGGTGGTGTTCGCCGCCGTCATCGGCATGCTGTCGGTGCTGTTCCTGCTCGACCTGCGTGAGCCGATGCACTACGTGCTCGGCATATCGCTGGGCGCCGGGCTGGCGGTGTGCGCCACCGTCGGCGACCTGGTCGAGTCGCAGTTCAAGCGCGACCTGAAGATCAAGGACATGTCGGCGATGATCCCCGGCCACGGCGGCATCATGGACCGATTGGACGGCATGCTGCCGGCGGCGATGCTCACGTGGATCGTGATGACCGCCGTCGCGGGCTGACCCCGGTCGGCCAGCCCGCAGGTCACGCTATTTGCGCTTCTTCTTGCCGCCGTTGTCGGGGTGGTTGATTTGACGGCGCAGCTGCAGGATGCGCACCGCGCCCACGCACGACATCACCAGGGCGCCGGCGATGGCGGCGATGAGCATCCCCACACCGATGGGGAAGTTCCACTCCCAGACGAACATCTTCAGCTGCACGGAGTCCTGGTTCTGCAGGATGAAGATCAGCAGCAGGATCAGGATCACCGCGCCGACGCTCAGGCCCACCCACGTGGACCCGGCGATCGAGCCGGCGACGGAGGGCTTCGCCGACGAGTCGGCGGCGGTGCCCTCCGGGGCGGGGGCCTCCGACGTCTCCACCTCGGTGGATGCGGCGTCGGACGTGTCGGCGAAGCCGCCGGCGTCGGGCAGCTCGGCGGTGTCGGTGGTCGGGACGGTCAGGTCGTCTGAGCGTTCATTCTCTGGTCTCTTAGCCATGCCGCCAAGTGTAGTGGTATTGCACGATGTGCCCCCACCTCCCACGACGTGCAATAATTGCCGACACCATGACTACACCGGTTCAACTGCAGTTCCGTGCCCCCACCAGGGGCATGCCACCCACCCACCTGGCCGACCTCACCGACGACGAGGTCAAGGCCGCGGTCACCGACGCCGGACTTCCCGGCTTCCGTGCCAACCAGATCGCCAAGCAGTACTACGGACGTCTCGAGGGCGAGCCCTCCCAGATGACCGACCTGCCCGAAGGTCTGCGCACCACCGTGAAGGACGCCCTGTTCCCCACGTTGATGGAGTCGGTCCGCAACATCTCCTGTGACGAGGGCCAGACGCGCAAGACGCTCTGGAAGTTGCACGACGCGACCATGCTCGAGTCCGTCCTGATGCGCTACCCCGACCGCGCGACGCTGTGCATCTCCTCGCAGGCCGGTTGCGGCATGGCCTGCCCGTTCTGCGCCACCGGCCAGGGCGGGCTGGACCGCAACCTGTCGACCGCCGAGATCGTCGAGCAGGTCCGCGCCGCGGCGAAGTCCATGCGCGACGGTGAGGTCGAGGGCGGCGAGGGTCGTCTGTCCAACATCGTCTTCATGGGCATGGGCGAGCCGCTCGCCAACTACAAGCGCGTGGTCAAGGCGATCCGTCGGATCACCGCGCCGGCACCGGAGGGCTTCGGCATCTCCGCGCGCAACGTGACGGTGTCGACCGTGGGCCTGGCCCCGGCGATCCGCAAGCTCGCCGACGAGGGCATGCACATGCGCCTGGCCGTGAGCCTGCACTGCCCGGACGATGAACTGCGCGACACCCTCGTGCCCGTCAACAACCGGTGGTCGGTGGACGAGGTCCTCGATGCCGCGCGTTACTACGCCGACAAGTCCGGCCGTCGCGTGTCCATCGAGTACGCGCTGATCCGCGACATCAACGACCACCCGTGGCGTGCCGACCTGCTCGGCAAGAAGCTGCGCGGCGCGCTGGGCAACCAGGTGCACGTCAACCTGATCCCGCTGAACCCCACCCCGGGTTCGAAGTGGGACGCCTCGCCGAAGCCCGTGCAGGACGAGTTCGTCCGCCGGGTCGCGGCCCAGGGCGTGGCCTGCACGGTGCGCGACACCCGCGGCCAGGAGATCGCCGCAGCCTGCGGCCAGCTCGCCGCCGAGGAGCGCTAGGCTCCTTGCTGTTGTCCGCCTGCCCCAGGGCAGGTGGGGACAAAGAAAAGCCCCCGCCCCGACCCAGGTGACTGGGGAGGGAAGGGGGCTTTCTCCGTGCGGACCCTGTGCGGACCCTAGTGGTGCAGCACGTGCTTCGGGGTCTCGATGCTCTCGACACCGTCGGAGCCGACACCCGGCAGGTTCCAGGAACGCAGCTCGGCGGTCGTCATGTTGGCGTAGACGCCGGTGAGGTTGCGCTGGTCGGCGGCCCAGTCGGGCTCCTGGTGGCCGGCCGGCTTGTTGTGCGAGGTCACCGTGGCGCGCGCGGGCTTCGGCTTCCAGTTCGGCGAGGAGTGGCGTGCGTAGAGCGTGGTGCCCACGATCAGCAGCACGCCGATGCAGACGAGCCAGATGTTCTCGACGTGGCCGGGGTGGTTACCGAACAGCATGCCGAACATGGACAGGCCACCGAGGTAGCCGACGACGATCGTCGTCTTCCGGGGGAACTGGTGCCAGCCCCAGGCTGCGGACGGCTCATCCTCGGTGGAGACGCCGTTGTACACTGCCACCTTCGTGCCATGATTTGCGTGATCGGCCACGTCGATATCCTCCTGAACTAGGACGGCAGTGGTCACCTGCCGAATTATCGCCTCCATTCTTGCACATCCGCCGCGCGCGGTGAACTTCCGCCCCGCCGCGGGTTCCCCCGCCAGTGACCCCGCCGCTCACCCCGCACACAGACCCTGCAGGCAGGCCCCTCACCTGACCGGCGGCTGGGGGCAGCCTGGAGGTCTGCTGGGGGAGCGCGGGGAGGTGGCGTCCCGGCTACCGTGGCGCCGCGGGCCCGTGGAACAATGGGCCGGGTGAAGAGACGAGTAGTGGTGCTGGGTAGTACCGGTTCAATCGGTACGCAGGCGCTCGAGATCATCGCGGACAACCCGGAGCGTTTCGAGCTGGTGGGCATCTCCGCGCACGGGACGAAACCGGAGCTGCTGCTTCAGCAGGTGCGCTCCTTCGGCCTGGGCGCCGGGCAGGTGGCGGTCGCCAGCGACCGCAGTGCCGACGAGATCGAGCGGGAGCTGGACGGCCACGTGGTCCGCGGGGCGGACTCGGCCCGTCAGCTCGTGGAGCGCACCACCGGGGACCTGGGCCTGGGCAGTGAGGACGTCGTCCTCAACGCCCTGGTCGGGTCGTTGGGACTGGACGCCACCCTGGCGACGTTGACCGGCGAGGCGCGTCTGGCGTTGGCGAACAAGGAGTCGCTCGTCGCCGGCGGCGGGCTGGTGCTGGACGCCGCGTCCGAGGGCCAGCTGGTCCCGGTGGACTCGGAGCACTCGGCGATGGCGCAGTGCCTGTGGTCGGGACGTCACGAGGACGTCGCGGAGCTGGTGCTCACGGCGTCCGGCGGGCCGTTCCGCGGGTGGACGCGCGAGGCGCTGCAGGACGTCACGCCGCTGCAGGCGGCGAACCACCCGACCTGGTCGATGGGGCAGATGAACACGCTGAACTCCTCGTCGATGGTGAACAAGGGGCTGGAGCTCATCGAGGCGTCCCTACTGTTCGGCGTCCCGGCGGAACAGATCGCGGTGACGGTGCACCCGCAGTCCATCGTGCACTCCATGGTCACCTTCCGCGACGGCGCGACGATCGCCCAGGCGTCCCCGCCGTCGATGAAGCTGCCGATCAGCCTGGCGCTGGGCTGGCCGGGGCGCGTCCCCGGCGCCCAGACGTCGCTGGACTTCGCCACGGCGTCCACGTGGGACTTCGAGCCCCTGGACGACGAGGTGTTCCCCGCCGTCCGGCTCGCACGCGAGGCCGTGACGGCCGGCGGGTGCATGCCCGCGGTATACAACGCGGCGAACGAGGAGGCCGCGGTGGAGTTCCTCGCCGGCACCCTGGCGTTCCCGCGCATCGTCGACACCATCGCCGAGGTGATGGGGGACTGCGCGTCGCTGGTGCAGCGTCCGCGTGACATCGACGACGTCCTCGCCGCCGAGCGCGAGGCCCGTGCGCGGGCCCACGAGAGGATGGGCCGGTGAGTTTCGCTCTTGGCGTGATCCTCTTCGCCCTGGGGATCGGGGTGACGATCGCCCTGCACGAGGCCGGCCACATGGTCGCCGCCCGGGTGTGCGGCATGCGCGTGCGCCGCTACTTCATCGGCTTCGGGCCGACGGTGTGGTCGACCACGCGCGGCCACACGGAGTACGGCCTCAAGGCCGTCCCGCTGGGCGGTTTCTGCGACATCGCCGGCATGACCGTCAACGACCCGTGGACGGAGGAGGAAGAGCCGTACCTGATGATCAACAGGCCCGCGTGGAAGCGGGTCTTCGTGATGATGGCGGGCATCATCGTGAACATCGTGCTCGGCACGCTGATCATCTTCAGCGTGGCGGTGAGCTTCGGACTGCCGTCCACCGAGGCGCCTGCACCGAAGGCCGTCGAGCTGGTGTGCTCGCCGGAAACCGACGCCACACAGGACGTTACCTGTTCCGGTGAGGGTTCCGCCGCGGCGTCCGGCGTCGCCGTCGGCGACACCTTCGTGAGTGTCGACGGCGAGGATGTCGGGAGCATCCCCGAGGTCATCTCGGGCGTCCAGGAGGTCGGACGCACCGCGGGGCAGGACGGCTCGGCCGTCGGCGACACCGTCACCGTGCCGGCGACGGTCCAGCGCGACGGGCGGGACGTGGACCTGGACCTGCAGGTGCAGCTCGTGGAGCGCGAGGGTCAGACCGTCGGCGCGATCGGCGTGCAGTTCGACGGGCGCGCGGAGATGGTGGACTACAACCCGGTCACCGCGGTCGGCGGTACCGCCGACTACACCTACTACCTGGGCAAGGAGACCGTGAAGGCGCTGGTCGACCTGCCGCAGCGCTACTGGCCGGTCGTGCAGTCCATCTTCGGCGCCGAGCGTCAGATGGACAGCCCGGTCAGCGTGGTCGGCGCCTCCCACATCGGTGGGCAGATGGTGGAGCAGAGCCAGTGGATGAGCTTCCTGCTGTTGCTGGCGAACCTCAACTTCTTCCTCGCGGTGTTCAACCTCGTGCCGTTGCCGCCCCTGGACGGTGGCCATGCGGTCATCGTCATCTACGAGAAGCTGCGTGACCGGTTGCGCAGGATGCGCGGCCTCGAGCCCGGCGGCCCGGTCGACTACGTCAAGGTGATGCCGGTGACCTACGTGGCCACGGCGATCCTGCTGGTGTTCGGTCTGACCGTGATCGTCGCCGACGTCGTCAACCCACTCCAACTGTTTTAGCCCGTCAGGACGCCCGGGCGTAGACTGTGCCCGTAGATCCACACGAAAAGTAAGGACTAGACAACACGATGACCGGAATTTCCCTCGGTTTGCCCGACGCTCCGCCGCCGGTGCTGGCTCCCCGTCGCAAGACCCGCCAGCTCATGGTCGGCAACGTCGGCGTCGGAAGTGACTACCCTGTCAGCGTCCAGTCGATGACGACGACGAAGACGCACGACGTCAACGCCACCCTCCAGCAGATCGCCCAGCTCACCGCCACCGGCTGCGACATGGTCCGGGTCGCGTGCCCGAAGACCGTCGACGCCGAGGCGCTGCCGGCGATCGCGAAGAAGTCGCCGATCCCGGTGATCGCCGACATCCACTTCCAGCCCAAGTACATCTTCGCCGCCATCGACGCCGGCTGTGCCGCGGTGCGCGTGAACCCGGGCAACATCAAGGAGTTCGACGGCCGGGTCAAGGAGGTCGCCAAGGCCGCCGGTGAGGCGGGTATCCCGATCCGTATCGGCGTGAACGCCGGTTCGCTGGACAAGCGGATCATGGAGAAGTACGGCAAGGCCACCCCGGAGGCCCTCGTGGAGTCCGCGCTGTGGGAGGCGAGCCTGTTCGAGGAGCACGGTTTCGGCGACCTGAAGATCTCGGTGAAGCACAACGACCCGGTGATCATGGTCGAGGCCTACCGTCAGCTCGCCGCGCAGAGCGACTACCCGCTGCACCTCGGTGTCACCGAGGCCGGTCCGGCCTTCCAGGGCACCATCAAGTCCGCGGTGGCCTTCGGCGCCCTGCTGGCGGAGGGGATCGGCGACACGATCCGTACCTCCCTGTCGGCGGACCCGGTGGAGGAGATCAAGGTCGGCGACCAGATCCTGCAGTCGCTGAACCTGCGTCCGCGCAAGCTGGAGATCGTGTCCTGCCCGTCCTGCGGGCGTGCGCAGGTGGACGTGTACAGCCTCGCCGAGCGGGTCACCGCCGGGCTGGACGGCATGGAGATTCCGCTGCGCGTGGCCGTGATGGGCTGCGTGGTCAACGGTCCGGGTGAGGCACGCGACGCCGACCTGGGCGTGGCCTCGGGCAACGGCAAGGGCCAGATCTTCGTCAAGGGTGAGGTCATCCGCACCGTGCCGGAGGACGAGATCGTCGAGGTGCTCATCGAGGAGGCGATGAAGATCGCCGACGAGATGGACCCCGAGGAGCTCGCCGCCGCCGGCGTCACCGGCTCCCCCCAGGTCAAGGTCACCACCTAGACCGCGGGGCCACACCTGGCAGGGGGCCGGGTGAAAGCGGTTCGTGTTTGTCCGGGGAACCAGCGCGCTGCGCTGCTAGCGTGACCGGCATGACCCAGATTCTGGGGGCGCCCGGCGCTCGGCCCCCGAGACGCACCACCACCACACGCGCCGGTGTGTCGTCCGTAGCCGGCGTACTGAGCCTGGTGCTCAGCGTCGTACTGGTCACGGTCTCCGCCTGCACCCCGCGTCCGGACGTCGCCGACGACGTGGTCGGTGACTTCCTCGACGCGGTCTCGTCACGCGACGTCGAGGCCGCCGCCCGGCTCACCGACGACGACGCCGTGGCGTCCGACGCCCTGGAGCAGTCCTGGGACTCCCTGCAGGCCGACGGCCTGCAGGTCGACGTGGAGGGCGTGCGCACCGACGACAACGTCGCCACCGCGGACTACACCATGACCTGGGACCTGCCCGGCGAACGCGAGTTCAGCTACGACGCCACCCTCACCGCCACGCGTACCGGCGGGGAGTGGACGGTGCGGTGGCGTTCCTCGGTGCTGCACCCGGACCTGGGCGCCGACCAGCACCTGGAGCTGCGTCGGATGGACGCGCAGGTCGCCGACATCGTCGGCTCCGACGGTGCGGTGCTCGCCACCCCGGGCACCACCTGGCGGGTGGTGCTGGACCTCGACGAGGCACGTACGTCCGGTGGGGTGCAGGGCGCGGTGGGACGCATCGGACGTGTGCTCACCGCTGCGCACGCCGGTGAGGAAGCCATCCCGACGATCGACGAGGCGGCCGTGTGGTCCGCCGCATCGGACGCCTCGGGCACCTACTCGGTGACGATGATCCCCGGCCAGTTCGGCGACCAGCTACGCGAGGAGCTGGAGGCGATCGACGGGGTCCGGCTCAACGAGGAACCGGCGATGGTGCGTCCTGACCCGGGTTTCGCCCCCGACATCATGTCCCGGGTCACCGACTTGGTGGAACCCGAGCTCGAGGGCGAGGCCGGCTGGGAGGTCGTGGCGGTCAACCAGAACGCCTCGGTGGTGCGCACCCTGGAACGCGCCGAACCCGCCCCCGCGCCGGCGGTGAAGGTCAGCCTGTCGCGCGCGGTGCAGGAGGCCGCGCAGCAGGCGGTGGACACCCGTCCCAACGACGAGGCGATGATGGTGGTGATGCGCCCGTCCACCGGTGAGGTGCTGGCGGTGGCGCAGACCGAGGAGGCGGACAAGCAGGGCGACGTGGCGCTGTCCGGCCAGTACCCGCCGGGATCGACGTTCAAGGTGATCACCGCCTCGGCCGGGGTGGAGAAGGAGGGGCTGAACGCCGACTCCTCGGTGGCGTGCCCGGCGACGCAGGACATCGGCGGTCGTATCGTGACGAACTACAACTCCTTCTCGTTGGGCAACACCTCGATGCGCAACGCCTTCGCCCAGTCCTGCAACACCACGTTCGCCCGGATCTCCACGGACCTGGAGCCGGGGGAGTTGAAGGAGGAGGCAGCGAAGTTCGGCCTGGGCCGTGACTACGACATCCCGGGGCTGACCACGATGACCGGCCAGGTGCCCGAGGGCGAGGTGATGCTGGACCGCACGGAGGCCGGCTACGGGCAGGGCCTGGACCTGGCCAGCCCCTTCGGCATGGCGCTGGTGGCAGCCACCGCGGCGAACGGACGTACCCCGGTGCCGAACCTCATCAACACCGACGGGGTGCACACCCTGGACACCGACGGCAATGACGCGGTGGAGGGCGAGCCCCTGGACCCCGGCATGCTGGGCAACCTGCGCGACATGATGCGCGCGGTGGTGACCAGCGGTTCGGGTTCGGCGATCTCCGGTGCCGGCGAGGTGTACGGCAAGACCGGTGAGGCGGAGATCAACGAGGGCTCGCACGCCTGGTTCATGGGATACCGCGGCGACCTGGCGTTCGCCACGATGATCGTGCTGGGCGGCGGGTCGGAGCACTCCGTGGCGGTGACCCAGCAGTTCTTCGACAACCTGGACGGGGAGTAGGCTGGGGCGTCATGAGTAGAGCGCTTCTGACACCCGGTAACCCCACCCCGATCCGGAAGGTTCCGGACTCCATCGAACGTCCGGAGTACGCGTGGCGGGACGAGGTGCAGGAGAACGTCGGTGAGCCCTGGGTGCAGACACCCGAGGTCGTCGAGGCGATGCGCGAGTCCTCCTGGATCGCCGCCGGCGCCCTGGCCGCGGCCGGTGCCGTGGTGGCTCCGGGCGTGACCACCGACGAGATCGACCGGGTCGCCCACGAGTACATGTGCGACCACGGCGCCTACCCGTCCTGCCTGGGCTACCGTGGTTTCACCAAGGCCGCCTGCGTGAGCCTGAACGAGATCGTGTGCCACGGCATCCCGGACTCCACGGTGGTGCAGGACGGGGACATCGTGAACATCGACGTCACCGCCTACAAGAACGGTGTGCACGGTGACACGAACGCCACCTACCTGGCCGGCGATGTCTCCGAGGAGCACCGCCTGCTGGTGGAGCGCACGTACGCCGCCATGTGGCGCGGCATCAAGGCTGTGAAGCCGGGCCGGGAGATCAACGTGATCGGCCGGGTCATCGAGGCCTACGCCAAGCGTTTCGGCTACTCGGTGGTCCGTGACTTCACCGGCCACGGGGTGGGGCCCACGTTCCACAACGGTCTGGTGGTGCTGCACCACGACGAGCCGGCGTACAACACGGTGCTGGAGCCGGGCATGACGCTGACGATCGAGCCGATGCTGAACCTGGGCGAGCTGCCCTACGACATCTGGGACGACGGCTGGACGGTGCAGAACCGGGACGGCAAGTGGTCCGCGCAGTTCGAGCACACGATGGTCGTCACCGAGACCGGTGTGGACGTGCTGACCCTGCGTGAGGACGAGAAGGACCAGACGGTCAAGTAGACCGGTGGTGCCGTCGCGGTCTTGTGGGCGGATTTTTGCCGGGCCGGCCCCGTGGCGGCTTCGGGCCGGGTAGCGTGTTGGGGTATGAACATATCTGGCCCGGAGTCACTGTCCACACAGGCATCACCCGAGGGTTCGGCGCGGATCACCCGCCCCGGTGAGAAGGTCCCCGGCGTCCGCGAGCTGGGGGTGCTCAACCACCTGATCGCGCGAATCGGCGCGAAGGTGCAGGGGACGGAGACCATGGGGGTGTTCTCCACGATCGGTAGGGCCCGTCGGCTGTTCAAGCCGTGGCTGGTGTACTCGGCGATGATGATGCCGTTCGGTTATCTGTCGCGCAGGGAGACCGAGCTGGTGATCCTGCGCGTCGCACATCTGCAGAGATCCGAGTATGAGGCGGCGCACCACAGGAAGCTGGCGGCGTCGGCGGGGCTGAAGAATGAGCAGATTCAGGCGATGGAAGGGGAGTCGCATGGTCAGACGAGGCGTTGGGGCGTGATCCTGGACGCCGTGGACCAGATCGTGGCGCACGGGGAGGTGGACGAGCCGACGTGGTCGGCGTTGGCGACGTACCTCTCCGACCGGGAGCTGGTGGCGTTGGTGATGCTGGTGACGAACTACGCCGGCCTGGCGACGGCACTGTCCGTGCTGGGGACGCCGGTGGACCGGAAACGGACGTCCTGAGCCGGTCTACAGAAGGATAGTTTTACCCCTGGACACGCTCGTGAATGTGGGTTACCCTGTGGTGGTCCGGCCCGTCGGGGGTTCGGGTGGGGGTCGTGGGGAACAGCGGCTGTCTGGATGTCGTCCCTGGTGGGACGGCGATAATTGAGTCGAAGAGGCGGGGTGGGGCCTATGGTCCATCGGGAGAGCGTGGGAGACGACGGTTCGCATCGGCTGTTGTGGCTGCCGTGCGTGGTCGTCGTTCTGGTGATGGTGATGATGGTGACGGCGTGCTCGCCTGCTGACGGTGAGGCCGGGGATGGGGTGGACGTCGCCGCGGCCGAGCATTCCGGGGACGGCGCGGGGGAGGGGGAAGCTGCGCTTGATGGCATGATCGCGGAACCCGAGGTGACGGACGACGGCCGGATGATTCAGCCTGCGGGACACACCGGCCTCTGGTTCGAGACCAGGCCGTTGGATCCAATGGATAACCTGGTGTACAAGTCCCAACGATTCGTGGGGCAACCTGTCGTCCTGGAGCTGCTCGGGGAGAGGGCGATGATGCCGCAGTGGGAGGACATGCCTGAACCCTGTCATCCCGAAATTGACAATAGAATTGGGCAAATCGGACTCGATGTCGACGTTTCTCCGGATGATGGCTTGGGAATAGCCTTTTGTGGCTTGGTTGCAGCCGACAGTATCAATTCCGGAATTCGTACTTTTGATATTGGATTCGTCGAGGACTATCGTGCGTTTTCCAAGATTGATCAGGACGATCTTGATCCTCTACATGGATATCTCAGGCTGGGGGCGGGGTCGGCGGAGTTGGCGGTAGGCTGCATTGCTGTTGATCAGGTAGCGGTGGGGAGGTATAGCGCGTTTTCGGGAAGTGCAGATAGTGCTGCAAATGTGGAATGTCAGCGTTCGGTTTCGGTGCTTCAATTGTTCAAGAATATCTTAGGTGGGGGATTCTATGTTTAAGTATGACTATGATAGTCTACGGCGAGTTGCTCAGGGGGTCGACTTTGCTAATAGGGAGTTGAATGGCATTGGACTCCATGATGCTGTGACATCTTTGTTTACTACTTCACCTTCCCTGACTGCCGTATCCACTCAGTATGCATCCTATCTTCTCGGTCATCCGGGTTCCCTTGCGGTTGCAACGACGGCTGCGATCTCGAATGTTGGGTGGCTGTATGATTCTCTGGTTCCGCTGGCGAAGTCCTTGCGCGCTCAGGAGATCGCGTCGGAGGGCGCCTTCAAGATGATGTTGGAGTTCGATGAGTCCATGGAGGAGTTTGAGAATTATATCCTCCCTTCGCGCGTCGAGACTCGTATACTGGACCTCGGCTATGTTCCCCCAATTGCGGCCGTGGAGGCGGTGACACCCCTGAAGGCACTGACAGTCATGTTCGCCGGTGACGATAGCGGGATCGTGTCGGCGGCAAATTCGTGGTCGAAGTCGGCCGGAAAAATGATCGTTGCTTCGGAACTGCTTCGCAGTGCCGCCAGCTCACTTGCTTCCACCACGGAAGGTGAAGTCTTCACGAACATCTACGCGGGGATATCGACGATCGCGGAACAGTGCGCTGTCGTCTCGGCCAACTCCACGGCGATGGCGACCTCCATGCTGCAGCTGCCGCCGATCCGGGCGGCCGCGCACACCCAACTCGTCGCCATGGAGCTCGAGTTGGCTGCAGAGGCAACCGCGGCCGGAGCAGCCACCGGAGGTGCCGGGGCCGCGGCCATCGCCGCGAAATCCCAGGCACAGGTCGCAGCATTCGTCGCCGGCTACCTCCAGCCCGCGCTCGACACCGCCCGGCCGCTCGTCACCAACCTCTCGGTACCGGTGACCAGTCACACCGGTGGTGGGGCGCTGACCTCCGCGGGGGCAGCGACCATGGCAGCTGAAGAAGCCATCACCCAGGTCGCCGGTGGCGCAGCGACACCAGCTGCTACCCAGGCCGCCGCGCAGCCCAACGCCGTCGCACAGCAAGCCAGCCAGATCGGGGCGGCCCCAGCGGCGGCGAACCAGGCAGCACCCGTCGGGCAATCGCCGATGGGGCCCACAGGCGGTGCCTACGGCGCACCCGGTGGCGCGCAGGCAGGCTCGCCGACATCCATGGTCGCCGGGCAGAACCAGGCCCTCGGAGCAGTCGGCGGACGCGGGACACCGACCGTCACCCCGGGGACGGCGGCCCCAGGGACCACCACCGGTTTGCGCGGAGGCGTGCCAGGGTCCGTGGCCCAACCCCTTCTCCCCAGAGGCGTCAGCACCGCAACACCCCGCAGTCCCGGTGCCATGCCTCTCGCCGGAGCCGGTGGCTCGTCCAGTCCGGGGGCGGGCGCCGCACACGGAGGCGCTGGTGCCAGGGGAGGAGTCCCGGCGGCAGGCGGGGCGGCCCCTGTGTCCGGTAGCAACAACGCCGCCGGACAACGTGCCGGCGGTAATGGAATGGCAGCCGGGGCAGGAGCGGCGGGAGCCGCCGGTGCAGCAGGGCAGAAGGGCGCCGCCGGCCGGGCGGGCAAGGGCAAGAGCCCAGGTGCCCTGTTCGGGAAGACGGGCCAGGGAACGTCACGTCAGCGCGGCAAGAAGTCCCTCGGCAGCTCGCTGCTCGACAGCTACTTCCGCCGCGAGTACCTCGGCGACAAGGAGACCACCGTGCGAAAGGTCATCCGCTGACCCTCGACGGACGGCAGTGAAGGCCTGCAGACAATGAGAAGGCCCGGGATCAGAATCTGATCCCGGGCCCTCATTCTGTAGTGGGAGAGTATCTCCCCACTACATTTACTGTCGAATCAACTACTCGGCGTCGACGGCGTCCTCGTCGGAGACGATCTGCAGCTGGTCCTGCAGCTGCTCGAGCAGCCACGCGTTGGACAGCGAGGACGGGATGTTCAGCGCGGCCATGACCGCCTTGTCATCCTCGACCACGGCGCCGGACTCGACCTGCGGCAGCTGGCTGTAGCCGGCGATGGCACGGATCTTGTCCATGCCCTCGGTGGCGTACATGCCCATGAAGTTCGCGGCCAGGTCGGACACGCGCTCGTAGGAGATCTGCGCGCGATCGGCGTCGACGTTCAGGGAGCCGTCCGTGAAGGAGGCCGGCAGCGTCATGCCCAGGCGGGAGTAGAACTTGTTGGCGATGTTCTCCGGGTCGGCGATCACGCCGAACTGACCGGCGCGGTCCTGCACCGTCAGGGCGGTCTTGCCCTCGAGGCCGGGGAACTCCTCACGTGCGGAGGCGAAGGCCTCCTCGTCGGCGTCGATGACCTCCTGGGCCTTGTCCTCCAGGCCGTAGATCTCGCCCAGGGCCTGCAGCTGCGGCTCCCAGTTGGCGTCCTCGTCCATGCCGGGCAGCACGTCGGTGACCTTGGACAGCTCGTTGTAGGTGTCCTCGTCGATGCGGTAGGTGTCGCCGACGACCAAGTCGGGATCCTTGGCGGCGACCTCCTCGAGCGGGAAGTCCTCCGAGACGGCAATGCGCTCGACGCCCTCGAGGTCCGGGTTCTTCCAGTCCGCGTTGGCGTCATCGCCACGCTCCACGATCACGTCCGGGGTGATGCCGAGGGCGAGCAGGTTGTCCACGGCGGTACCGATCGCGACGACGGTCTCCGGGTTCGTGTTGTAGGTCGCCTCACCGTACATGTTGTCGATGGTGACCTCGGACTCCTCGGCGCCACCCTCGGCGCTGTCGGAGGAGTTGGTGTCGTCCGAGCTGCTGTCCGAGTCATCGGTGGAGCAGCCGGCGAGAACGAGGCCACCGGCGAGCACGGTGGCGGTCAGGGTCCGGCGGACGGTACGTCCGGTGGAGCGGCGGGCGGTGTGCAGCATGAAGGGGGATCCTCTCCTGGCCCGGCGACGGGGTGGGAATGCCGTGGAGAGCAGTTCGCCGGGCGGTGGTGTTGGTGAAACGTCTCTAACCGTAGGCTACGTTTAACTGTAGCGGGCCGTACCGAACTTACTACAGAGGAAACAACCGCGACAAGAGCCCGTGCGGGTACCGGTCCACCCCCGCCCCACCTGCCATACAGATCACCCCCGTCGGAGGGACGGGGTGGGAGGAGGATCAGCGCTCGGCGAGCAGCATGTCCAGCGTGGCCTCGGCGCCGACCGTGTGCAGCGACTCCAGCACCCGGGTGTAATCGGCGGTGAACTCGGGGGAGTCCACCAGGTCGCCGAACACCTCCCGGTCACGCAGGAACGACAGGGCGTCCTCCCGGTTGTGCGAGGCGGACTCCTTGAGTCGGTCGGCCATCCGGTCGACGACGGTGATCGGTGCACCGTCCTCGTCCACGCCTTCGGCGTAGCGTGCCCAGGACGCCACGATCGCCGCGGAGAGGCGGACGGGGCGTCCGGCGGCGAGGTTCTCGCGCACCACCGGCAGCAGCCACTTGGGGATGCGGTCGGAGCTCTCGGCGCACAGCCGGGCCACGGTGTCCTTGACCGCGGTGTTGCCGAAGCGCTGGATCAGGGTGCGACGGTAGTCGTCCAGGTCCACGCCCGGCAGCGGTCGCAGGGTGGGGGTCGCCTCGTCGGTCATGTAGGCCAGCAGGAAGTCGCCGAAGCGCGGGTCCGCCATCACGTCGTGGACCATGCGGTGCCCGGCGAGGTGGCCGAAGTAGCACAGGCCCTGGTGGGAGGCGTTGAGCAGGCGCAGCTTCATCAGCTCGTAGGGGACCACGTCGTCGACGAGCTGGACCCCGGCGTCCTGGTAGGGCGGACGTCCGGCCGTGAACTTGTCCTCCAGCACCCACTGGGTGAAGTCCTCGGCGACGACGGGCCAGGCGTCGGTGTAGCCGCGCGCGGCGACGTCCTCGCGGTCGGCGTCGGTGGTCTCCGGGGTGATGCGGTCGACCATGGAGTTGGGGATGGCCACGGACGCGTCCATCCAGGCGCCGAGCTCGGCGTCCACGCTGGTGGCGAAGGCGACGAAGGTGGCGTGGGCGACCTCGCCGTTGCCCTGGATGTTGTCGCAGCTCATGATCGTGAACGGCGCGACGCCGGCGCGGCGGCGCTCGTCGAGTGCGGCGGTGACCAGACCGAAGAAGCTCTTGAGCGAGGCGTGGTCGCCGGAGCGCAGGGCCGCGCGGTCGGCGGCGATGAGCTCGGCGTCCTCCACGAACTCCCCGGTGACGTGGTCGATGTTGTAGCCGCCCTCGGTGACGGTGAGGCTCACGATGCGGATCTGCGGGTCGGCGAGCATCGCCACGGCGGCCGCCGGGTCGTCCGGGGCGAAGACGTAGTCGACGATGCTGCCGATGACGCGGGCGTCCTCCGAACCGTCCGGCGCCTTGGTGGTGAGGGTGTAGAGGTGGTCCTGGCCGGCGAGGGCGTCGCGCATGCGCACGTCGGACGGCATCACGCCGAGTCCGACGATGCCCCAGTCCAGCGCCTCGCCCTGGTTCATCAGACGGTCGAGGTACATGGCCTGGTGGGCGCGGTGGAAACCGCCGACGCCGATGTGCACGATGCCCGGGGTGACCTGCGAGCGGTCGTAGGACGGCACGGCGGTGGGGTTGCCGGTGTGCGCGGTGATCTCAGGGACGTCGGGGAGGAGGGAGGTGCTGAGGGTGGGCATGACGGGAGTTCTCCTTGCTGTGGGTGTGTGCTGTGGAGTGGAGTGGGTCAGTTCTGGCGGGCTGCTTCTTCGGCAGCCTTCTCCGCGAGGGGTTCAGGGACGTTGTCGGGCACGCCGTCGAAGCCGGGCTGGTTGCCGCGCAGGGTCAGCGACAGGTAGGCGGCGAAGAGGTAGAGGCCGATCATGATCAGCGTCAGGCCGGTGGCGCCGACCAGCGGGAGGAACACCGCGACCAGCAGCGGGCCGACGGCCACCGCGGCGCCGACGCCGAGGTTGTAGGTCGACATCGCCGCACCCGGGTGCTCCGGGTCGATCGCCACGGCGATCGCCGAGAGCGGGACGTAGCCGGCCAGGGAGACGCCGAACAGGGCGCCGAAGGCCAGTGTCACGCCGTAGACGAGCGGGTCGGGCAGGCCGAGGGAGCGTCCGATCAGCGGGGTGAAGTACACCGCGGCCAGGGTGACGGCGCAGGCGACCGCACCGGCCCAGAACATGGTGGTGGCCCAGCCGAAGCGGTCGCCGATGCGTCCGTAGAGCGGGTTGAACGGGAGGTTTACCGCGTAGATCACCGTGGTGAGGATGAGGAACCAGCCGAGCTTCCAGCCGAGTTCGTCGGTGAAGTAGGCGGGGAAGTACACGGCCATGGCGTAGGTCGGCACCGAGTTGATCGTACGGATGTAGGTCACCCGGCGGGCGCGCTTGTCCCGGGCCAGCAGCTTGAAGCCACGCGAGAGGGTGGCGCTGACCTCCTCGGGGTTGTCGACCAGGGGCTTGCGTCCGACCTGCTCGCGCACGCCGAACAGGGCGATGCACGCGCCGACGATGACCAGGGAGAGCGACAGCCAGAGCGTCTGGTAGAAGTCCAGGTTCAGCAGGGACAGTGAGACGGTCGCGGTCAGTGCGCCGAGGGTGGGCAGGCCGGCGGAGAAGCTCACGTAGAACCAGCCCACGCCGGTGGCCCGGTCCTCGGCGGGGGCCACCGCGGTGATCCACACCAGGAACCCGTAGGCGAACAGCGGGTAGCCGAAGCCTCTGAGTCCGTAGGTGATGAAGATCAGCCACGGGTTGGACGTCGGCAGTGCCAGGCACAGGAACACCAGCTCCAGGGTGACCCAGACGCTCACGCCCAGGATCATCACCCGGCGCGGGCCCCAGAGGTCCGACAGGGCGGCGGCGAAGAAGGCGGCGATGGCGACGGAGATGCCGTAGACGGTGACCAGGGTGCCCACCCGCGAGGTGGAGAACCCGTGGTCGTCGCGCAGGAAGGGCTCGAGGATGTTGGTCTCGACGCCGTCGCCGATCATGAAGATGGTGAGGCCCACGAAGCCCCAGATCAGTGCCTGGGGGATGCCGAGGCGTTCGAGCAGCCGGGGTGTGTCCGGCTGTGTGGTGCTGGAAGTCATCTGTGCTCCTGAAGCGTCAGGCGGGAGGGATGTGGGTCACACCTGGTGGCCCGATGCGATCAACCTACCGCCATTATGTTAGAAAGTCACCACTTACAACAAAAAAATGTTGAAAACGGGGGTTACTTCACATCGCCCCCGTGCTAATGTTGCGCCCATGCCCCCAACGTCACAGCCCGCACCTGCGACGGGAGCCGACAAGCGCCCCGACAAACGCCGCGAGAACATCGTGGCCTACGTCACCCGCCACGGCACCGCCCGCGTCGAGGACCTCGCCCGCCACTTCGAGGTCTCACCGATGACCGTGCACCGCGACCTCGACCACCTCGCCGCCGAGAACCTGCTGGAACGGGTCCGTGGCGGCGCCCGCTCGGTCAGCCCCTCGATGAGCGAGCTGGGGGTTGGCCAGCGCCGCCAACTGCACCGCGACGTCAAGAGCGGACTGTGCGCCCTGGCCGCCGAACTCGTCGAGGACGGGGCGGTGGTCTCCGTCGACGACTCCACCACCCTGGAGTCCCTGGTCACCCTGCTGCCGCAGCGCAGCCCCTCGGCGCTGATCACCCACTCGCTGGCGGCGATGAGCCTGCACCGGCAGCGCACGGGGGCGGGCAACATCCGCCTGATCGGCTGCGGGGGCCAGTACATCCCGGAGACCGACTCCTTCCTGGGGGCGGTCACGTCCGAGCAGCTGCGGCGGCTGTCGGCGGACGTGGTCTTCGTCTCGACCACCGCGGTGCGTCCTTCCGCCGGTGGCGGGCCGGCGATCTTCCACCCGGACACCGAGGCCGCCGAGACCAAACGGGCCCTGCTCGACACCGCCCCGGTGAAGGTGCTGGTCGTGGACTCCACGAAGTTCGGTGCCCCCGGGGTGTTCAAGATCGCCGACGTTACGGAGTTCGACCACGTCGTCGTGGACAATGAGATCAGTGACGCCGACCGCGCCCTGCTGGAGAACACGGGAGCGACCCTCCACGTGCTCGGAGAGATCGAAGGAGACAACTGATATGGCACTCGTGCTGGGAATCGACAGTTCCACCCAGTCCTGCAAGGCACTGCTGGTGGACGCGGCGACCGGGGAGGTCGTCGACGAGGGACGCGCCACGCACCCCGACGGTACCGAGGTCGACCCGCGGGCCTGGGTGGACGCCATGGAGCAGGCGACCGCCGGGTTGCTGGACCGCGCCGACGCGGTGTCCGTCGCCGGCCAGCAGCACGGCATGGTCGCCCTCGACGCCGACGGGGAGGTCGTGCGCGACGCCCTGCTGTGGAACGACACCCGCTCGGCACGCGCCGCCGAGCAACTCATCGACGAACTCGGCGGCCCCGCGGCCTGCGTGGACCTGACCGGCAGCCGCTACGTCGCCTCGATCACCGCCTCGAAGCTGCGCTGGATGCGCGACCATGAGCCGGAGAACGCCGCGCGCACCGCCAGCGTGCTGCTCCCGCACGACTACCTCACCTGGCACCTCTCCGAACGCGGCGAGAAGGTCACCGACCACGGCGAGGCGTCCGGCACCGGCTACTACAGCACCCGCGAACGACGCTGGCTGCCCGAGCTCGCCGAGCGCGCCCTGGGCCACGACGTCGAACTGCCGCGTCTGGCCGGGCCGAATGAGCGGGTCGGGGTCGTCGCCGCATCGGTGAACGCCGCTGCGGCCGAGCGTGGCACCGTCATCGGCGCGGGCACCGGCGACAACCAGGGCGCGGCCTTGGGCCTGGCGCTGCAGCCCGGCGACGTGAGCGTGTCCATCGGCACCTCCGGGGTGGCCTCCGCCGTGGTCCCCGACAGCGTGCACGACTCCGCGGGCATGGTCACCGGCTTCGCCGACGCCTCAGGACGCTACCTCCCGCTGGTCTGCACGCTCAACGCCGCGCGCGTGCTGGACATGGGACGCCGCCTGCTCGGCGTGGACTGGGAGGAGTTCGAGAACCTGGCCCTGGCGTCCGACCCCGGCGCCGGCGGCCTGGTGCTGCAGCCCTACCTCGACGGCGAGCGCACCCCCAACCGTCCCAACGCCACCGGCATCCTGCAGGGCATCACCACCGCCACCACCCGCGAGGACTTCGCCCGCGCCACCGTGGAGGGACTGCTGTGCTCCATGAAGGACGCCGTGGAGGCGCTCGTGGGCGCCACCGGTGTGGAGGCCACCCGCGTGCTGCTCATCGGCGGCGGCGCACGCTCGGCCGCGGTGCGCGCGGTCGCCCCGTCCATCTTCGGGGTGGACGTGCTGGTCCCGGACCCCGCGGAATACGTGGCCCTGGGTGCGGCCCGCCAGGCAGCGTGGGCCCTGTCCGGTGCCGAGAACCCGCCGGAGTGGACGGTGGCGGGCACCTCGCCGGCCTCAGCCGCCTTCAACGGACGCACCGTGCGCTCCTACGCGCACCTGCGCACCGCCACGAAGGACTGGAACTGGGGGCTGGACTAGGCGGTGGGGTTGGTGACCTCTACCGCCACCTTTTCCAGCGCGATGCAGCCCGATCACCCTCCCAGGTAGCGTTTCGGGCCCTTTGCCTACCTGGGAGGGCGACAATTTCGACGGGTGAGTCTGTGGCGTGGTCCAGGCGCGGTCGGGGAGCGGCTGCTAGGAGGTTGCGGACTTGAAGAAGTCCCAGATCGCGCCGGGGCCGTCGTAGCGGGCACCGCCGGAGTTGCCCCAGTTGCCGGTGGAGGTGGGGAAGGAGTGCCCGCTGTGGTCCACGGCGATCAGCCGGACAGTGCTGTCGTCGGGAGAGCCACCGGGAGTGATACCTGAGGCGTCGCCCCAGGTCGTTACCTTGGCGTCTCCGTCCTGCACGGTGGTGGGTGAGCCGGTGTCCGCGATGCCGTTGCGCTGGGCGAACCATTCGGCACTGTCCTCGGCGGAGCGGACGTTCCCACGGCTCACGGCGTTGGCACCGGATCCGAGCACCACCTCGCCACCGTCGAAGGGGTTGATCGGGTCTTCGCGGCCCTGCAGGAACAGTATCGACACCGGCTGGTGCTCATCGCTGCAGGTGAAGTTGTCGTCTGTGGGTACGTTGCCGTTCACTGAGGCCACGGCGCTGACCAGGTCGGGCGCCTCGTAGGCCAGGCGCTGGGCCATGTGCGCGCCGCTGGAGTACCCGATGGCGTACACGGGGGCAGCGACATCGGAGGCATCGGAGTCGCCGGAGTCGCCTGAATCCCCGTGGATCGTCTCGACCACGTGACGCATCAGGCCTACGTCGTCGAGATCCTGCTGCTTGGCGGGCCAGTCGCCGGCCGCGCGGCACTCGTTCCAGTTGTTGGCATACCCGTCGACGTAGGCCACGATGAACCCGTCGCGATCGGCGAGACGCTCCAGGTCCCGCCCGATCCCCGAACGGATGCCCGCGCCGGTGTCGCCGGTGCCGTGGATGACCAGCACCACCGGCAGCGGGGCCTCGTCTGATCGACCGGATCCACCGCTCTCCGGCGTGTAGACGTCCCAGGTGCGGTTGACCCCGTCGAGCGTGGCGGCGTGGGAGCTGTAGCCACCGTCGGAGGAGGCCTGCGGTGTCGTGCAGGACGTGAGCAGCAGGGCGCACGAGCCGACAACGGTGCCGACACTCGCTGTCACGGCGCGAAGGGTCACTCGTCGGCGGGTCATGGGCCCCAGTATGCCGAGCTTGGCGGGGACGCGGTGGCGCACCGAGCACCCGGAGCACCCCGGGTAACCCGCCGGACTCAATGTTTCTGGCATGTTTCAACTGGACCGCCCGTACTGCCCGTCCCGTGGATATTCAGGTCCAGTCGTCGGCACAGCAGGCTGGGGGAGTCCCGCACAACTGGGGCGGCGCGCCGGAGTGACCCTCCGCGCCCCCGCCGCCCGACGACGAGAGGCCAGGATCCCCATGGCACACCAGCAGCGCGCACCCCGCGCCTCCCGCGCACACCCCGCACATCTCACGGACCGGGGGTGCTGAGCATGTGCACCGCACTGCTGCTCACCGTCGGCATCGTGGCCGCGGTGATCCAGGCCGTCACCGGCTCGGGGTTCGCCCTGGTCGCCGCGCCCCTGGTCGTGCTCGTCGCGCCGAACCTGCTGCCCGGGCCGTTGCTCACGATCACCACGGTGCTGATGATCATCTCGGTGGCCACGTCGAAGCGGGCGAACCTGCGCAAGGACGCCCGCCTGCTCCTCCCCGCCGGGGTGGGCATCATCGTGGGAACGGTGGTCAGTGTGCCGTTCCTGGCGTGGATCGGGGAGCACCAGAAGGCGGTGAACGTGGTGGTGGCCCTGGGGGTGATCGTGGCGTTGCTGCCGCCGTTGCTCGGCAGGGTGATCACGACCTCTCCCACGCGCATGGGTGTGGGCGGGTTCGTGGCGGGCACGATGACGGCGACGGTGGCGTTGCCCGGCCCGCCGTTGCTGATGGTCTACCAGGCGCCGGACGCCCGCAGGTACCGCGAGGGTCTGGCGGTGATGTTCCTGGTCGCCTCGGTGTGTGGGCTGGTGGTGCTGGCCCCGACGACGGGACTGGCCCCGGACGGGTGGGACGGTATCGGCACGTTCGTCGTCGGCATCGTGATCGGTTCGGTGCTCGGCGTGGTGCTGGCCAGGCGTGCGCCGATGGGGCTGGTGACGATGCTCGGGCGGGTGGTGGCCTTCGTGGCGGCATGTCTGCTTCTGGTGTCGGGGTTATGCTGACCCGGTGCACAGCTTCACCGACGACTGGGCGGCCCTGGCCCACGTCACCCCGCTGCACGCGCGGGTGGGCGCGTTCCTGCGCCAGGGGCTCTCGCGGGGCGACTACCCGCTGAACCGCGCCCTGCCGTCGTCGCGTCAGCTCGCCGAGCAGCTGGGGGTCTCGCGCACCACGGTGCAGACCGCGTTGGAGCGCCTGGTGGACGACCGGCTGATCACGGCGAAGCCGCGCAGCGGCATGTACCCGGCCACCGCGCCCACCCTGCCACCGCCCGCGCCGGGGCGCGCAGCCGCGGACGACCCCGCAACCGCCCCCGCAGCGTCCTGCGTGGACTGGGACGAACTGTTCTACCGTGACGCCCCGCCGGTCACCCGGATCGTGGTGCCGGACCAGCGGCGCTACCCGTTCCCGTTCATGAGCGGGCAGGTGGAGGAGAACACGTTCCCCACCCGCTCGTGGCTCAAGGCGGTGAATGCGGCGATGTCGGGACGCAACCTGCACGTGGCACTCGGCGATCCCCGCGAGGGCGACGACCCGATGCTGGTCAACGCCCTGGTCGAGGAGGTGCTCGCCCCGCGTGGGGTGCGTGCCGGCCCGGACGAGGTGATGATCACCGCGGGCACGCAGCAGTCGCTGTCGTTGTTGTCGCTGGCGCTGGTCGGCCCCGGCGTGCGTGTCGCCTTCGAGAACCCCGGCTACGTCGACGCGTACCAGGTCTTCGCCGCCAGTGGGGCGCGCATGCAGCACATGCGCGTGGACCGGGAGGGCGCGGTGGCCCACGACGCCGCGGGTGCGCACCTGGTCTACCTCACGCCCAGCAGCCACCACCCGACGTCCGTGGCGCTGAGCCCGGAGCGTCGCCGCAGGTTCCTGGCGCTCGCCGAGTCGTCCGACGCGGTGGTCGTGGAGGACGACTACGACGCCGAGATCCGCCTGCAGGGTCCACCCCTGGCGCCGATGAAGTCCATCGACCGTTCCGGGCGCGTGGTGTACCTGGGCACGTTCTCGAAGTACCTCGCGCCGGGGCTGCGCATGGGCTACGTGGTCGCCGCCCCGGAGCTGATCGCCGCGTTGCGACGCTTCCGGCACTTCTCCACGAAGACGCCCTCGCCGATGCTGCAGCGCAGCCTGGCGTTGTTCGTGCGCTCCGGTGACTACGCCCGCCAGCTGCGCAGCTACCGGCTGCGGGTGCGGTCGAAGTACGAGCAGTTCCGCGAGGCGGTGGGCACCTACCTGCCGGACATGGCCGGGCAGCTGGTGGTGCCGCAGATGAACATGTGGATGCACGACCCGCAGGGGGCGGACACGGCCGACTGGTCGGTGCGTGCCCGCGGCAGGGGAGTGCTGGTCAGTCCCGGTGAGCTGTACTACGCGCCGGGTGCGGTGGTGCGCCGCGACGAGGTGCGCGTGGGCCTGGCCTCGATCTCGGAGGTGCGCATCGCCACGGGCGTGCGCGAGTTGGCCGCGGCGCGCGGGGGTCTGCGGTGACCCGACGCATCCTGCTGGTCAACCCGAACACCAACCAATCCACCACCGCGATGATGGCGCGGCGGCTGCGCGCCGCCCTCGGGCCGGACGCTGCGCTCGCCGAGGCTCCCGGCTGCGTGGTGACCGCCGTGACCGCTGCGCGCGGCCCGGCGATGATCACCACGCCGGACGCGCTGCAGGACGCCGCGGGGCATGTGGTCGACGCCGTGCGTGGTGCGCTGCAGGATGCTGCACAGGACGGTTCGCAGGACGGATCGAGTTTCGACGCGGTGCTGGTCGGCGCCTTCGGCGACCCGGGTGTGCGGGAGCTGCGCCACCTGCCGGCGTTGGACGGGGTGCTCGTCACCGGCATCGGCGAGGCCGCCCTGCTCGCCGCCACGGCCGCGGGAGGACGTTTCGCCATCGCGACGACCACCGGCGAGCTGGCGGGGTCGTTGGCAGAGCTGGTGGCACGGGTGGGGGTGGCGGAGTCGTACACGGGACTGGAGCTCACACGCACCGACCCGTTGGTGCTGGCGACCTCGCCACAGGCCAGCCGGTGTGAGCTGGCGGTGGCGGTGGAGCGCGCGGTGACGAAGGGGGCCGACCGTGTGGTGATCGGCGGCGGTCCGCTCAGCGACGTGGCCGCGGAGCTGGAGTCGACCTACCCGGGAGTGATCGTGGAACCGGTCGTCGCGGCGGCGCGGTTGATCCGCGGGGCGTGATCCCCGCCTATGTGTCTCCGACGTCCGCACGCCACCGGCGCAATCCCTGCATTTCGGTCCGATCTCTGACAGCGACCGGACCGAAATGCCGGGATTGCGCCGGGCAGCAGAGGTGTTGGAGCCACCACCTCCCAGGGCTTGACCGTCGTGGCGGCGCGGTTGATTCAGGGGGAATGGAACGCTTCCACCAGGTAGACTGAGTTGTCTATCTTCGGTGCATGACGACACACACCAGCGAGGACACGGCGAACAGCGGACCCGGCGAGTCAGACGAGTCGAACGAGGCCGTCAGGCAGGTCGCCAGGTTCGCCCTGTCGGAGGACTGGGCTGCCGTGGTCGCTGGGCTGGGGATCCTGGTCCTCGTGCTGGCCGGCGTGATCACCGAGAGTTGGCTGGTCCTGTGACCGCCACGGTCGGTGGCGTCGGTGAAGGCAGCATCGAGCGGGCAAACCTGCAGGACGGTCGGCGTCTCGAGTGGCGCTGGGCCGTCGCCGGGCTCGTCGTGGTCCTCGGCGGCGGGGCGCTGACCCGCTACCTCACCGAGAACGTCCCCGAATGGTCCGAGGGCACGGCGGTGGCGAAGCTCGGCGGGGCGGTCGAGTTCCCCGTCTACGCGATCCTGATCGGGCTGTCGCTCAACGCGGTGCTGTCCGCCCTGGGGGTGCGGGGGCGCCTCGCCGCGGGGTTCCGCACCGAGTTCTTCATCAAGACCGGGCTGGTGTTGCTCGGCGGCACCGTGGTGCTGTCGGTGATCCTGCGGGCCGCAGGGCCGGCGGTGCTCCAGGCACTGGTGCTGATCACCGGGGTGTTCTTCTTCACCTGGTGGGTCGCGGGCAGGCTGGGGGTGGACGATCACCTTCGTGCGCTGCTGGCTTCGGCGGTGTCGATCTGCGGGGTCAGCGCGGCGATCGCCGCGGCCGGGGCGGTGAAGGCGAAGAAGGAGCACCTGGCGTACACGGCGACACTGGTCATCGTGTTCGCCCTGCCGTCGATCTTTCTTCTCCCCTGGTTGGCGCAGGTACTGGGGTTGCCGGACGCGGTGGCGGGTGCCTGGATCGGCGGCAACATCGACACCACCGCCGCGGTGAGCGCGGCCGGTGCGTTGGCGGGGGAGGACGCCCTGCAGATCGCCTCGATCGTGAAGCTCACCCAGAACGCACTCATCGGATTCGTCGCCGTGGCTCTGACCGCGTGGTTCGCGGTGAAGGTTGATCGGGGAGAGGGCGCCCCGAGGTTGCGTGCCATCGACTTCTGGCACCGTTTCCCCAAGTTCGTGATCGGCTTCGTGGCGGCGTCGGTGATCGTCACGGTGGCCGCGGAGTTCCTCGACGAGGCGACGATGGAGGGTGTGGACGCCACCGTGAAGGGCTTCCGCGACTACTTCCTGATCCTGGCGTTCGTCTCCATCGGCCTGGAGTTCGAGGCACGCACCCTGAAGGAGGCGGGGGCCCGCCCGGTGGCGGTGTTCGGACTGGCCACCGTGTTCAACCTCGTGCTCGGCCTGCTGCTGGCCACGGTGCTGTTCGGCAGCTTCGAGGTGTGAGCGAGCGTCCGCGGTTGATCCACGGGGCGTGATCCCGCCTATGCACCTTCGACCTCCGCCGTGTCAGCGTTCCTCGGTGCTGTAGGCGACCTCGGCCACGGCGAGGTCCTGCCAACCCATGCCCACGGTCTTGAGGAGCACCGGGCCGGGGGCGTCCACGGGTCCGTCGTTGACCAGCTCGCTGAGCGTGTGCAGGTCATCGGTGCTGATCGTGGTGTTGTCGACGGCGATGCGCACATCACCGGCCTCGCGCATCGCAGTGTCCACGTCCTCGACGTACACCGTGGCCCGTGACAGCAGGACGTCGTCGGTCTCCCGGGCGTCCGGCTCGTGGGATCCCATCGCGACCACCAGGGCGTCGTCACGCACCAGGGAACCGTCGAAGAGCGGCGCCCTGGCACTGGTGCAGCACAGCACCAGGTCGGCCTGCGGGACATGGTCGGCCGGATCGGTGCCGGCGACGGCGCTGACACCGTCCTGCGTGAGTCGGGCGACCAGCTCGTCGACCTTGCTCTGGCGGCGACCCAGGACCGTGACGGAGTTGATCGGTCGCACCGCGGCGGTGGCGTGGACGTGGTTGTAGGCCTGCGGGCCCGTGCCGAACAGGACGACGTCCACCCCGTCACCGGTGCGCCCACGCCCGGGGGCGAGGTGGCGCACACCGACCGCGGAGAGCGCTGGGGTGCGGATCTCGGTCAGTGAACTGCCCTCCAGGACCGCGCTCGGCTCCAGGGTGGTGGCGTTGAACAGCAGGTAGAGGCCCTGGATCTTCGGCAGTCCGGCCGCGGGGTTGTCGGGTGCCACGCTGGCGACCTTCACCCCGGCGGAACCACGGGTCTGCGCGGGCATCAGCAGGAAGCTGCCGTGGTCGAGCGGGACGCTGCTGCGGGCGGGTGTGCCCGCGGGGTCGAGGCCGTCGCGCAGGGTCTGCTCGATCGCGTCGACGGCGGAGAGCATGGGGACGCGCTGACGGACCTCGTCGGCGGTGATGAACGGTAGCGGCATGCCGCCCAGTCAACCATCCGCCCGCCGTCCACGTGGCGGCCGGCCGCAGGAGAATGCCGGCGCGGTTGGCGGGGGAGTTTTACGTCGAGGGGCAAACATAACAATTATCCGGAACCTACAATTGCAATAAATGAGCGGTCGTAAATGGGGGAACAATTAACGTTTATCGCTAACTTTCGAACGGTGTTTATCCTGGTAGCTAGTTTGATTCACTATGCATATAAGTCTCCACATTGCGAACCTGGTGATCTATATTCGGTCCACTCCTCAACACTGGGGAGGTCCGAAAGGAGAGGAAATGCTCGACGCAATTCTGGAACTGGCTGTCGTTCTAATCAATCTAGCCCTTGGCTTGGCCACCATTGTCATTGGTGTCATTCCGGCGGCAATCATCGGAATCATCGGAAGCTGAGGGGACTGGCAATGACCACCACCATGAGCACCACCACCAAGAAGTTCGCCGTTTCGGCGTGCCTGACCATGACCGTCATGGCCGGCGGAGTCGCGACCGCGGCCGCCGACGACGTCTCGACACCCACCATCGGGTCCGCCGAAGGAATCATCTGGAACCCGAGCCACGACGAGGACCTCCGGAACTGGAACGTGTGCAGCGGTCCGGCAGCGTCGTGGGAATGGCTGCTGGCCAATTTCCGTGACCACGGTGCCGACATCCGCGAGTCGCTGTCGCCGAACAGTCTCGCCGAGCTGATCGGCCTGCCGATCAGGCTCCTCGTCCAGATCCCGGTGTACGCGATCCAGGACACCCTGTTCCACCTGCCCACCACGATCGGGGACATCCTGTCCTACTGCTCGTCCGCCCGCCCCATCACCTCCGGGTCGATCAGCGGTTCGTAGGACCGTAGGACGATCCCCCGGGACCAACCCACCTGTTGTCGACACCCCGAGCACGGCCGCACGGCCGGGTCTCGGGGTGTTTCAACCTCCAGAAGAAGGACAGGACATGTCAGACTACGACGTCACACGAAGGAACTTCGGGAAGCTCTCGGCCCTCGCGGCCGCCACAGTCATCTTCTCGCCCATGGGCCGTGCCGCGGCGGTGACCCGCGACCCGGAACTCATGTCGAACTTCCCCGAGGGGATCAAGCTCACCCAGGCGGTGTTCAGCAACTGGGACAACACCATCGTCACCGGCAAGATGTGGACCGCGGTGCCCGGGAGTGAGGACGACGTCCTCGCGCTGGCCAACTGGGCCGCGGCGAGCGGCGTGAACCTGCGTCCGTTCGGGTACCAGCACAGCTGGTCGCCGGTGGCGACCGTCGGACGTCCGCACCCGCGGACCGTCCTCGTCGACGTGCGCGAACTCGCCGGCGTCACCGCGACGACGGACTCCACGGTCACCGCGTGGTGCGGGACCAGGATGGACGACCTCCTGGAACGGATCCACGGGGTCGGAAGGACGCTGCTCTCCGTCCCCGCCCCGGGGGACATCACCGTGGTGGGTGCGGTGGCGGTCAACGGCCACGGCACGGGACTCTCCACCGTCGACGAGCCCCACACCGACGGCCGGACGCTGTCCACCATGAGCAACCTGATCACGCAACTGAGGTTCCTCGAGTGGGACCACGACACCGGGACCTACCGGGCGACCACGGTGAACAGGGACGATCCCCGATGCGCGGCGCTACTGACCTGCCTGGGGTCATGCTTCATCATCAGCGTGACGCTGCAGACCACCCCGGACGTCAACGTCCACTGCATCAACAGGACCGACATCGACATCGACGACATCCTGGCAGCACCGGAGGACGCGGGGGAGAACTCGTTGACCTCCCTGCTCGAGGTCAACGGACGGGTCGGGTTCATCTGGTACTGCTTCACCAGGACACCCTGGGTGCAGATCTGGCGGCGGGCGGACCAACGCCCCGCCGGGGCCAGGTGGGTCACCGGGCCGTACAACTACCCCTTCGCCGACACCCTCCCGGACGTCGCCGCGAACACCCTGGAGAAGATCGTCTCCGGGCAGGACCGGCTCGCACCGGCCTTCGGGAGCTTCATGTTGTCCGCCACCAAGGCCGGGCTGACGGCGACGGGGGCGCGCAACATGTGGGGGCCGAACAAGTGCTTCGTCCACTTCGTGCGGCCGACCACGCTGAAGGTCGCGGCCAGCAGCATCGGTGCCGTCGTCCCACGCAGCGAGCTCCAACGGGTCGCCCACGACTTCTCCGCGGTGTACACCAGCCTCCTGGACACCTACCGGGGTCAGCGGAAGTACCCGATCAACGGCGTCGTCGAACTCAGGGTCAGCGAGGTCGACGACCCCGCCCACAGCGTGGTCGCCGGCGCCGTGGCGTCCTCGCTCTCCGGCGCCTCCCGTGTACCGGGGAGTCCGGAGAAGGACACCGTGATCTGGTTGGACGTCCTGACCCTGCCGGGCACCCCGCACGCCGACGAGTTCTACGCCGAGCTGGAGGAGACCCTGCGCTCCCGAATCGGCGGCTACGCGACACTGCGGGGTGAATGGGCCAAACGGTGGGCGCACACCCCGGCCGGCCCCTGGACCAACAGCAGCCTCTCGGACCTCTACGTCGACTCATTGCCGGACGCCAGGGACGCCGTCGCCGAGCTGCGCGGCAACGACCCGAAGGGCGTCTTCGCCTCACCGTTCGTGACCACCCTTTTCGCCTGAAGAAAGTAGACCACCATGTTTCTCGATGCCGTGTACGGAATCGTCCTGTCCTCGCTCGGCGCGATCGCCTCGTCGGTCCGGCTGGACTTCCCGACCTTGTCCGACAGTCTCGTCTCCCTCACCGGCGGCCTCGTGGCCCTCGGCTCGTCCGTCACCGCCCTCGGATCGACCGGGCTGAGCCTGTCGATCCTGGGCAGCTGACACCCCACCCCGCCGTACAACCGGAAGGACAACCATGAGAATTCGCCCGATCACCACAGTGACCACAGTGACCTCAGTGACCACCGTAACGGCCGCCGCCGTGCTGGCCGTCGGCCTCGTCGGCTGCTCCGCCCCCGAGGACGCAACCGCGGTGGCCGACGCCTCGACACAGCAGGTGTCGGCGGTCAAGGACTCCTCGAACCTCGACACCGTGACCACGTTCTACGAGGACTTCTTCAACGGGCACGACCCGGCGGCGGCCGACGTCATCGCGCAGGACTACATCCAGCACAATCCCGAGCTCCCCGACGGCCGCGCCCCGTTCGTCGACTTCTTCACCGACTACTTCGAGCAGAACCCCGCCTACCGCAGCGAGATCGTGCGCACCGCGGAGGACGGAGACCTGGTGTACCTCCACGTGCACTCCACCAACGGCCCCGACGACCGGGGCCAGGCAGTGGTCGACATCTTCCGCGTCGTCGACGGGGAGATCACGGAGCACTGGGACGTGATCCAGGACGTGCCGGCCACGTCAGCCAACTCCAACACCATGTTCTAGCGCGACCTGTCCTAGCGCCACGTGACGGAGGCCGGTCGCGTCCGGTCGGCGGAGGCGCCGGGGACGCCGCCGCCGTAGTCGAACCGCAGGCCGACCGGCACGCTCGGCCAGTCGGGGTCGGCGGGGGCGTGCGACAACACGCCGCGGGCGTAGCGGCGTCCTGCGACCAGCTCGCTCTGGATGACGGGGAGACGGCTGACCGGGGGGATCCCGCAGCCGTCGTCCACGCTGCCGACCACCTGGTTCCCGTTGAGGCCGTCCCGGCTCATGGGGACCATCATCGGTGTGGGGACCGCCGACGTGGCGTCCGGCAGCGCGGTGAGGACGACGGGGTCGTCGGTGAAGCGGGGGACCGCGCCGAGGTACACGATGTCGAAGGCGAAACACAGGTAGTGGTCGACGCTGTCACCGGCGAGGGGGTCGAGCAGGCTCACGCTCTCCCGGCCACGCGGGACGCCGTCGTGGGCGGTGATCGACCACACGAGCAGCCTGCCCTCCTCGTCCGCCGTGGCGACCGTCGCGGCGTCGCCGAACGCCAGCGACGAGCCGGGCGCGGTCAGCACGACCTCCCGGCCGTTGGGGTAGAGGTACACCGGCAGCGGCACCTCGTCCTGGGAGGGATTCTGGGAGGGTCCCTGCGTGGGGTCCTGACTGGATTCTTCGGACGGTGTCGCGGAGGCGGACTCACCGCCGCGGCCCGTGCCGCCGATCGTCGAGGGCGGGCGGACGTGCTTGCCGCCGCCGTTGCCGACGGGATCACTGTTCCCGTCGTTCCCGCCGCCGTCACCACCGCACGCGGACACGGAGAACAGCAGGGAGGCGACGAGACAGGTGGACACCACGCTGGTTCGCTTCACGGAACGTCCTTTCTTCATGAGCTCGGGGTCGGGTTCGGTGTCGGGGTGCGGCCCACGCCCCGTGTCGCGAACCGGCAGATCCGTGACACGATCTCCTCCAACGGGCCCCGGCCCCGCACCAGGGTCCAGACGACGGCGAAGAGAACCGCCCCCACGATCTGGACGATGAGGAGGGTGACCCTGTTGTCGCAGTCCGCGTCCAACGCGAACTTGAGGAACAGCAGGTGCGAGACGTAGATGGTCAGGGTCATCGAGCCGACGGCGATGAGGGGGGTGAGCAGTTCCCGCACACCACTGGCGATCAGGAGGAACACGCCGATCGCCAGCACCGCCAGCCCGGCCGCGGAGACGACGGACAACGTGGTGTTGGTATGGGGACCCGAGGTCGCCAACCACCACCACGTGTCCGTGGGGAGGCGTCCGTCCGGCCCGTAGTCCAGGACCTCCTGGATGTCGGTCGCGTCGTAGCCGTCCGTCAGTTCGTAGATGTTGCGGAACACCCGGCCGTAGTCGAGCAGGAACGTCGAGAGCAGGATGCCGAACGCGGCCGTACCGCCGCCGACGACGACCAGCCAGATGTGCGTGACCACGGAGCGCAGGTCCAGCCTGCCCAGGGTCATCCCGACGCAGATGTAGGCCATCCAGGTCACGGCCGGGTAGGTTCCACCGACCGTGAGGGTGATCAGCATGTCGAGCGGGTTATCGGCGACGTCCGTGAAGCTGGGGTTGAGCGTCGTGGTGTAGCCGCCCCACGCGGCCACCAGCCTGATGACCACCGGCCCGAGGGCGGTGAAGAGGAGGGCGAAGGCCAGGAGATGACGGATCCGCAGCCCCGTCAGCGCTATGGCCACCAGGAACATCAGGGCGTAGTAGGGGAGGATGTTGTACACGGGGACCCCCACCTGGTCGAGGAGGAGCCCGATAGCCAGGATGATGAGGGCGCGCACGGCCAGCGACACCCTGTCACGGCGCAGGCGCAGGCCCGTGTGCGGGTTGTTGGCCCCGGTGATGAGGGCGATGGTGACACCGGCGAGCACTCCGAAGAGCGCCGACGAATGCCCTGCGAACAGTCTCCACACCATCGTCGGCTCGCCGGTCAGCTCGTTGTAGGCCGGCATCGTGTGGACCGCGACCATCCCCAGGAGCGCGAAGCCCCGCGCCGCGTCCAGTCCTGTGATCCGGCGCGGGTCATCGACGGGTCCGAAGGCGGCCCGCCTGCTCCACCGTTGCGCGGATCCGTGGGACTCGCCCAGCGGCGGGGGAGGTGCGAAGGACGTGGGGTCCAGCTCGTGTTCACCGTCCCAGATGGGACGGACCCGCGCCGGGCCGGGCAGGGGCCGGACGCTGTCGGCGGCGGCCTCCTTCGGGACGCCCGGTGCGTCCGGCAGTGCTCCGTTGCCGGATGCGGGCACCAGGGATGCAGGTCGGCTGGGCCAGGTGTCGGGGCGGGCTCGTGCACCGCCTGTTTCGGGGGAGGTGTCCAAGGTATTTTCCTAACGGTTGACGTGGGTGACGGGATTGACGTGGGTGACGGGATTTCCGGCCCACACGGAGTCGGAGGGGATGGCGTCCCCACGCAGGACCAGGGAGCCGGGACGCACGGTCGTCCGGGCGCCGATCGAGGCCCCGGGGAGCAGGAAGCTGTTCGGTCCGAGAGTGGAGCCCGCGCCCAGGGAGACGTGGTCCAGGGACATCACGCGGTCGTGGAAGAGGTGGGTCTGCAGGACGGTGCCGCGGTTGACCGTCGCGTGGTCGTCGATGGAGATGATGTCGAACTCGGGGAGCCACCACGTCTCGCACCAGACCGCCCTGCCCACGCGGGTTCCCATGAGCCGGCACCACCAGTTGTAGAGCGGGGAGCCCAGGGAGACCCGGATGAGGGAGGGGACGGCGAGCATCTCGACGAAGTTGTCCACGAGTTCACTGCGCCACACGAAGGTCGAGTACAGCGTGCGTTCCCCTGCGGTGAACCGGCCCACGATGAGCCACTTCGCCAGCACCGGAACGAGGCAGGCCACCACGCCTGCGACGAGCACGATCGGCACCGACCACAGGCAGACCGTCCAGATCCCGGGCCAGCCGGGTTCCGACCGCATGTAGACCGTGGTCCCCGCCCAGACGATGAACAGGTCGAGGTAGGCGGCGATGACCGGTGGGACGAGGCGGAGGAATTCCACGCTGGCACGCGCGCCCCTGAGCCCCGGCCCCGGGTTGAAGGTCTTCGACAGGTCGGCCTCGACATGACGGCGGGGGATCTCCCTGGTCTGGCGGCCCAGCCACGAGGTCCCGCGCTCCGCCCGGTAGGGCGTCGAGGAGAGCACGGCGATCAACGACTTCTCCGGGAGGTCGTAGTCCGGCCCGACGATGCCGGAGTTGCCGACGAAGGACCCGTTGCCGAGGACGGTGGTCCCCACATGGATCCAGCCGGCACGGTGCCGCGAGGCGGTGCACATGGAGTGGTCGGCGAGGAAGCACCTGTCACCGATGGAGGTGAGGTGCGGGATCGTCTCGACCGTGGAGATCTCGTTGCCCTGGCCGACCCTCGCCCCGAGCAGTCGGAGGAATGCGGGCGTGTACCACGCCGCGTAGAGGAAGTAGGTCGAGGTGAGCGTCTTCTGCATCATCGTGTGGGTGAGCCACAACGCCCAGCCCGTGGTCGATTCGGTCGGGAAGTACCCGGGGCGGATGAGCAGCGAGGACAGCCGCACGGTCACGATGACCAGCGAGATCCACGTGAGGATGGTGAGCAGGGTGAACACCGGGACCCAGGCGGCGAAGGTGGGGAAGACGTCCTCGTAGCGGGTGCGTTCCACCACGTGCGGCAGAACCAGGAACGTCCCCGGCAGGATCGCCAGGAGCGGCAGCAACCCCATCCATGCGAGGCCGACCATGTAGAGGAGCCGGTGCGGCAGGCGCGAGAGTGTCCCCACCGCGCCGTCGCCGGCCGCGTCCTCGGGGCTCTGCTCCGGCCACGTGAGGCCCGCCTCCCCCCAGTCGGCCGGGGGTGAACCACCGTAGAGCCGGTGGGCGGGCACCCATCCAGCGACGGAGGAGCCTGCGAGGATCTCGCACCCGTCGCGCAGGTCGGCGCCGGGCCCCAGCCAACTCCGCATGCCGACCCGTACCTCGTCGCCGACCCGGATGACCCCGACATGGAGCGTGTCGCCGTCGAGCCAGTGGCCGTTGACGTCGACCTCGTGCTCCAGGGTGGTGTCGTCGCCCACGGACAGCAGGCCGGTCACCGGCGGGAAGGTCTGGAGCTCCGTGCCGCGTCCGACACGGCAACCGAACAGGCGGAAGAGCACCGGCGTCACCGGTGTGCCCAGCAGCGGTTCCAGTTTGAGGTAGGTGAGGACGCGCTCGGCGGCCCATATCCTCAGGTGGACCAGCCCGCCGCGAGGGTAGGTGCCCGGCGTGATCCGGTGGGTGAGCAGACGTGCCACGACCGTCGCCTGGACGACCTTCCCCGGCAGCGAGAACAGGACGAGCCAACCGACGAGAAGTGGCGCCAGGGGCGGGTAGGGGACCCAGCCGGCCTCGAAGAAGAAGGCGAGGACCCAGATGACCAGGATGGAGCCGACGATGTAGCGGGCCGCGTTGAGGACGTAGATGCCGCAGACCACGAGGAACTGGACGACGCCGGACCACCAGGGCATTCCGGCCGGCATCGGCCGGGACTCGTTGCTCTCCCGGAGACCGGCCACGTAGTCCGCCATGCCCGTCAACGTGGAGTGGTCGTAGAGCGCCCCGATGTTGACGGCCGGGTGCGTGGCGCGCAGCGAGGTGGCGAGCTTGGCGATGGCCACGGAGGACCCGCCGAGGTCGAAGAAGTCCGAGTCGGCGTCCAGGGGTACCGGCCCCAGCAGGTCGGTCCACATCTGCCCGAGCGCGTGCAGTTCCGCCGGCAGCGTGGAGATCCCTCCGCCGTCGTCCGGCAGCGGCCAGGGCAAGGCCGAGCGGTCGACCTTCCCGGAGGTCTTCAGCGGCAGTTCCGCCACCGTGCACAGCGTGGGGGAGATGCCTCCGGGCAGTACGGCCCGCAGATGCTCCCGGGCGGCCCTGAGGTCGATCTGCTCACCGGTCTGCTGGTGCCGGTCGTCCGGGACGACGTAGCCGACGATGACGTCCGACCCCGCCGGGGTCGTCTGTTTGGCGGCCGCCGCCGCCCCCACACCCTCGATCGTCGCGAGCGCCCGGTCGATCTCGCCGAGTTCCATGCGGCGTCCGCCGAACTTGATCTGGTCGTCGGCACGGCCGGCGAAGACGAGCCCCTCGCGGTCGGCGACGACGAGGTCGCCGGTGCGGTAGGCGCGGTCCCAGCCGAGGGCGGGGAGCGGCGCGTAGACCTCGGCGTCCTTCACCGGGTCGAGGTAGCGGCCCAGTCCCACCCCGGCGACGACGAGTTCGCCGGACTCTCCCCAGCGCACCGGCTCACCGGTGGACGGGTCGACCACGGCGAGCCTCCACCCGGGTGTCGCCCTGCCGATACGTACCGGCTGACCGTCCTGGACCTCGTCCATCAGCTGGCCCGTCGATATGACCGTGGCCTCGGTGGGGCCGTAGGTGTTCCACAACTCCCTGCCGTCCCTGGCGAGCCGGTTCACGAGCTCGACGGGGAGGGCCTCGCCCCCGAAGATCAGCAGGCGGACGTTGTCGAGGGCGTCGACCGGCCAGAACGACGCCAGCGTGGGCACCGTCGACACCGCGCTGATCCGGTTGTTCGTGATCCAGGCTCCGAGGGAGTCGCCGGAACGCACCACGTCCCGCGGCGCGGCGACGAGGGCGGCGCCGTAGCGCCAGGCGAGCCACATCTCCTCACAGGAGGCGTCGAAGGCGACGGACAGCCCCGCCATGACCCGGTCACCCGGATGCAGGGGGTCGCGGGTCAGGTACATCCTGGCCTCGGCGTCGACGAGGGCCGCCACGGCGCGGTGGGTGACGGCCACGCCCTTCGGTGTCCCCGTGGAGCCGGAGGTGAAGATGATCCAGGCGTCGTCGCCCACCGTGGGGGAGGACGGAGCGTCCGCTGTGAGCGTGGCCGGGCGCGGTTCCCGCGCCGTTTCTTGCGCGGGGTCCTGTGCCGGTTCCAGGGCGAGGCCGGCGCCGAAGACGGCGGCGACGTCGGCCTCGGCCCAGATCTTGCGTGCCCGCGCATCGGGGTCGTCCCAGTCCACCGGGACGTAGGCGGCTCCGGCCGCCAGGGTGGCGAGGATCGCCACGTAGAGGTCGGTCGTGCCGGACGGTACGCGCACACCAACCCGGTCCCCGGGCCGGATGCCTGCCCGGGTCAGCCGCTCGACCTGCTCGGCGATGCTGGCGGCCAGTTGCTCGTAGGTGAGTTCGGTGTCCCCGCCCACCAGGGCCAGGGCGTCGGGGTGGGCGACCGTGGTGCTGTTGAGGATGTCGATCAGCGTTCGCGGGGCCGGTGCCTGCGCGACACCGAAGATGGCGGACGACGGATGGTCGGTCGCGCTGTCATGGACCGGCCTGTGTACGTCCTGTGGTGAACTACGTTTCATTGATGTCCCTACCGTCGAGGATTCTTCCTTTTTCTCCCGTGACCGACTGGCGGGGCATCCGGGCGCCCGGATGTCCCTTTCTGAATGGCGAGGTGCATGGATCTGGCGGAAACGGACACAGATGGTTGGCACGACAAGTACGTTGTTAATTGACGTAAACTCGTCAGTTCCAGCGGGTCGGATGACCTCTGTTCTCATTCAGTTAGTCGGCGTTTTTCTGGAAGGACCGTTACATGTCCTTCGGTGGGCGCGACTATAGAAGTCATGTGACCGGACCCACCACTTTTGACGGTGGCTGATTTATGGCACGAGGGAAACGCTTATGGATATCGGGCAATTAAGATCAGCGCGAATGAAATTGAGCAGACCGGGAGTAATTCTGCGCATTCTGACGGATTCGCGCACGTCAACGAGAGGTATTTGCCAAGAAAATGCCCCCACGCTATATAGCCGAGCATTGCTGAAGTGTAGGGGTGGGTAACGAACGGATGTCGGCATCGTGAGGGTTTGTTTCCGTACTCACATCAAATAATTCTCGCGGAGGCGGCGGTGCCGGCGGTGCCGGTGCCGGGGTCAGGCGCCCAGTCCCGTCCACGTGGTGAAGTCGGGCAGCGTCATGTCGGCGGACGTGGAGTGGGCGACCAGGGTGAGGAACTCCCGCGCCGCCGGCGAGAGTGTGCGGGTGGTGTCCTGCAGCACGCCGATCGTCCTGGTGACCGGTTCGCCGCGGAAGGGGCGCAGGACCACGCCGGCGACACGGGTCATGGGGATCACGAAGCCGGGGACGGCGGAGATGCCGAGGTTCGCCGCGCACAGGCCCGTCACCGCCGAGATCGTCCCGGCGGTCACGGTCTGGGACGGGCGGATGCCACGGGCGCCGAGCTCGCGGTCGGTGATGCGTCGTACGGAGCTGGCCTCGGTGAAGGAGACGAAGGAGTCGCCGGCGAGGTCCTCCCAGTCGATGGCGTCCCGGTCGGCCAGGCGGTGGGTCACCGGCAGGATGCAGGCGAAGTGTTCCTCGGCGATGGGGGAGAAGCGGAAGTGGTCAGGGAGGCTGTCGAGCAGCTCGGGGTCCTCTGCGGTGATGGCCAGGTCCACCGTGCCGTAGCGGCACTGCTCGATGATGTTGGCGGCCATGAGGTCCTGCAGACTGACGCCCACGTTGGGGAAGGTGCGGCGGAAGCGGTCGATGAACGGCGGCAGCAGGGTGGCGGCGAGTGAGGGCAGTGTGGCCAGGCGCAGTTCCCCGCTGGGCCCGCGCAGGTAGCTGGCGAGGTTGTTGATCTCCCGGTCGTAGGTCTCCAGGACCACCCGGGCGGCGCGCAGGAACTCGGTGCCGGCGTCGGTGAGGGCGAAGCTGCGGGTGGTGCGGTCGAACAGGCGCGCGCCGGTGGCCTTCTCGACCTGGGAGACGGTGCGGCTCAGCGAGGACTGTGACTGCCCCAGGCGGTCGGCGGCGAGGGTGAATCCGCCCTGGTCGGCGACGCAGACGGTGGCGCGCATCTGCTCGACGGTGATGTCAGTTATCCGCATACCGCAAGAATCTATGCAAGATTATTGTTTGACGCAACTAAATGTGGCGGCTCATAATCGGATCATCCACGCGACCCAGGTCACAGGACGGCCATCTCGGCCGACCGACCTGACCAGGGTCCGCACCCCTTCCGCCGACAAAGGAGAGCCTCGTGCTTGCTCTGTACGGATTCCTCACCGTGGGGATCTTCCTGGCACTCACCCTGTTCACCCGCACCTCCGTGCTGGTGGGCCTGGTCCTCGTGCCGATCGTCTTCGCCGTGCTCGCCGGCCACGGCGGTGACCTGGGCGACTTCATCGGCGCGGGCCTGCTGCAGGTCGCCCCCATCGCGGTGATGATGACCTTCGCCATCCTCTTCTTCTCGGTGATGATGGAGGCGGGCCTGTTCGACCCGCTGATCCGCCGGATGGTCGCCTGGGCCAAGGGCGACCCGGTGAAGATCGCCATCGGCACCGCACTGGTCACCATGTGCGTGCATCTGGATGGCGACGGTGCCGCGACGTTCCTGATCACCCTGTCGGCCTTCCTGCCGATCTACCGTCGGATCGGGATGCGCCCGATCGCCCTCACCGCGATCGTCGCCCTCGGCGCGGGCCTGATGAACATGCTCCCCTGGGGCGGGCCGACCATCCGCGCGATGGCCGCCCTGGACATGGACGCCTCCGAGGTCTTCACCCCGATGATCATCCCCATGATCGCCGGCGGCGTGTGGGTGCTGGTGGCGACCTACATCATCGGACGCATGGAGCGGAAGCGCATCGGCACCATCCGGCTGGATGCTGACAACACAGCGCAGGACGTCCCGCAGGACGCAACGTCCGACGCAACGGCCGCCGCAGCGTCCGACGCTGTCGACCCCGTCGACCCCGGCGACGAGGCCGACCACGCCCGCCGCGACGCGGGCGTCCCGCGGTGGCGCATGGCGGTGAACCTGGTGCTCATCCTCACCCTCGTGGCGGTGCTGTTCACCCACGCCGTGCCGATGGAGGTGTGCTTCATCGTGGCGTTCACCCTCGCCGCCTGCGTGAACATCCCGAAGTGGAAGGACCAGCAGAAGCTCTTCCGTGACCACGGCGCCAACGTGGTGCTGGTGACCTCGATGGTCTTCGCCGCGGGCGTGTTCACCGGCATCCTCGGCAACTCCGGCATGATCGAGAACATGGCGCAGAGCCTCGCGGACGTGATCCCCGAGAGCTTCGGCAGCGTGCTGCCCGTGCTCGTCTCGGTCGTCTCGATGCCGCTGAGCCTGGTGTTCACCCCGGACGCCTTCTACTTCGGCGTCCTGCCGGTCTTCGCCCACACCGCCGAGGTCATGGGTGCCGACCCCGCGATGATCGCCCGCGGCGCGATCGCCGGGCAGATGACCACCGGCTTCCCGCTGAGCCCGCTGACGGCGTCCACGTTCATCCTCATCGGCATGGCGAAGGTGGAGCTGGGCAAGCACCAGCGGTTCACCTTCCTGTGGGCGTGGGGAACCACCATCGTGATCACCGTGACCGCGGTCATCACCGGCGCCCTGACGTTCTAGCCCTGACGTTCTAGCACTGACTTTCTAGGAGATACTTTCGATGAGAACCATCAGAATCGGTTCCGGCGCAGGGTTCGCCGGCGACCGCCTCGACCCGGCCGTGAAGCTCGCCAAGGACGCCGACCTCGACTACCTCGTCTTCGAGTGCCTCGGGGAGCGCACCGTCGCCGCCGGGCAGCTGCGTCGGTTGAGCGACCCGGACGCCGGCTACGACCCGTTGCTGGAGACACGGATGCGCGCCGTCCTGCCGCACACCGTCGCCCACGGCACCACCGTGGTCACCAACTCCGGTGCGGCGAACCCGGAGGCCGCCGCGCGGCTGATCGCCAAGGTCGCCGCCGAGGTCGTCCCGGAACGCACTGTGACGGTGGCCTACCTCACCGGCGACAGCGTCCTGCAGCAGGTGCGGTCAGAGGACCCGCAGGTGTGGGAGACCGGCGAGGCCCTGTCGGCAGAGACTACGGAGTCGGCGGGGCTGGTCTCCGCGCACGCCTACCTGGGCGTGGAGCAGGTCCTGCCCGCCTTCGACATTGGGGCGGACGTGGTGGTCACCGGGCGCCTGGCCGACCCGTCTCTGTTCCTGGCACCGATGGTGCACGAGTTCGGGTGGGACCTGGACGACTGGGCGCTCCTGGGTGCCGGCACCTTCGTGGGCCACCTGCTGGAGTGCGCCGGGCAGGTCACCGGCGGGTACTTCGCCGACCCGGTGACCAAACCGGTGCCCGGCATGGCCGACCTCGGGTTCCCCTTTGCAGATGTTGCTGAGGATGCTACCGCGGTACTCGGCAAGCTGACCGACACCGGCGGCATGCTCACCCGGCAGACCGTGCGTGAGCAGATGCTCTACGAGGTCGCCGACCCGGCGGCCTACCTCACCCCGGACGTGACCGCCGACTTCTCCGGCGTGAGCATCGAGGAGGTCGGGCAGGACGCCGTGCGTGTCAGCGGCGCCACGGGGCGCCCGCGGACCGGGACGTTGAAGGTCACCCTCGGCTTCCGCGGCGGCTGGTTCGGCGAGGGCCAGATCAGCTACGCCGGGCCGCGAGCCCGCGAGCGCGCGGACCTGGCGTGGGACATCGTGCGGCAGCGTCTGCATACGGTGCACGGCATCGACCCTGAGCAGGTCAGCGTGGAGTTCATCGGTACCGGTGCGGCGTTCCGGAACATGACCCCCGCTGCTTCCGAACCCCCGGAGGTGCGGGTGCGCGTGGCCGCGCGGGTGGACACCAGGGAGCAGGCACACGCCGTCGGTTGGGAGGTCGAGGCCCTGTACTGCGCCGGGCCCGCCGCCGGCGGGGGAGCGCGCAAGGGCCTCAGCGAAGTCCTGGCGATCCGCTCGACCCTGCTGCCGCGCGAACACATCGCCGCAGAAGTGAACACGGTGAGTACCGAGAGCATGATGAACACAGCGAAAGGAACCCTCTGATGACCGTCCTCGACACCTACGCCGACGCCCGCACGGGCGACAAGGGCGACACCCTCATCGTCGCCGTCCTGCCGCGCAGCAGCGCCGACCATGCATTCCTGCGCGACCGGCTCACCGCATCCGCGGTGGCGGAGCACTTCCGGTGTAGAACGGAGGATGTCACCGTGCGGGACGTCACCGCCGTGGAGTCCTTCGTCTGTGAACTGCGCGGCGTGCTCGGCGGCGGGGTCACCGGCTCGCCGGTACTCGACGGTCACGGTAAGACACTCAGCTACCACATGCTCACCCTCCCGATCGGAGAACTGGAGACCCGATGAACCACACATCAACCGGCCCGACCTCGAAGGTCGTCGCCACAGCGCAGGAGGCGGTGCGCGACGTGAGCGACGGCGCGCGCCTGGCCGTCGGCGGCTTCGGCCTCAACGGCATCCCCGACACCCTGATCTCCGCCCTCGTGGAGACCGGGGTGGGGGAGCTGGAGATCTACTCGAACAACTGCGGCGTCGACGACTGGGGCCTGGGCCTGCTGTTGAACAACCGGCAGGTGCGCCGCGTCGTGGCGTCCTACGTGGGGGAGAACAAGGAGTTCGCCCGCCAGTACCTCGCCGGGGAGCTGGAGGTCGAGCTCACCCCGCAGGGCACGCTCGCGGAGAAGCTGCGCGCGGCGGGTGTGGGCGTGCCGGCGTTCTACACGCCGGCGGGCGTGGGCACGCCCATCGCCGACGGCGGTCTGCCGTGGAAGTACCGGGAGGACGGCTCGGTCGCCGTGGCGTCCCCGCCGAAGGAGGTCCGCGAGTTCGGTGGGCGTCGCTTCGTGTTGGAGGAGGCGCTTCCTGCGGACGTCGCCCTGGTGCACGCGGAGGTGGGGGACACGGAGGGCAACCTCGTGTTCGCCAAGTCGGCGATGAACTTCAACCCGCTGTGCGCGATGGCTGGCACGATGACGATCGCCGAGGTGGAGCGTCTGGTCGAGCCCGGCGAGATCGACCCGGCGCAGGTGCACCTGCCCGGCATTTTCGTGCACCGAGTGGTGGAGACCGGGGAGCAGGACAAGCGGATCGAGAAGAGGACGGTGTCGGCATGAGCTGGACCAAGGAGCAGATGGCGGCGCGTGCCGCCCAGGAGCTGGAGAACGGCCAGTACGTGAACCTGGGCATCGGCATGCCCACGCTGATCCCGAACCACCTGCCGGAGGGGGTGCACGTGGTGCTGCACAGCGAGAACGGCATCCTGGGCACCGGGCCGTACCCCACGGAGGATCAAATGGACGCCGACCTTATCAACGCCGGCAAGGAGACGGTGACGGTGAACCCGGGTGCGGCCTTCTTCGACTCCTCGTTGTCCTTCGGCATGATCCGTGGCGGACACGTGGACGTGGCGGTGCTCGGCGGGATGGAGGTCTCGCGCCACGGTGACCTGGCGAACTGGATGGTGCCGGGCAAGATGGTGAAGGGCATGGGCGGGGCGATGGACCTGGTGCACGGTGCGCGCAAGGTGATCGTGCTGATGAACCATGTGGCGAAGGACGGTTCGCCGAAGATCCTGTCGGAGTGCACGCTGCCGCTGACCGGCCAGGGCGTGGTGGACCGCATCATCACGGACCTGGCGGTGATTGACGTGGTGCGCGACGGTGACGGTGGGTTCGGTGGACGCCTGGTGCTGCGCGAGACCGCGCCTGGGGTCAGCGTGGAGGATGTTGCGGCGGCGACCGGGGTGGAGCTGGAGGTCTCCTAGTACGGGCAATTCGCCTGGCCCCCGGAAAGCCGCCAAGAAGTACGAAGAAAGCGTTGTAGCACCCGCATAAATAATGCTTCGTCTGTTCGTGTCGCGTCTGGGTCTTTCCCGTTGATCAGCGGCCTAGTATCTAAGCTGGCCAGGGTAGCGAATTCGGATGTGTTGCAACCGAGTATTGCTGTCCGGGGCATCGATACTGGCACCGCCTATATCGGACGACAACACCGAAGGATATGATATGTGAACATCGGCCATCGAAATATCCAGTAAATCAATTGCCCAAGATCGTAATGCCGGGTAGTGATCACTTTTATTGCGAACGTGACTACGGCGATACCATCTGTTCCTGTTCCGGTATTCCTTGACGCAGGATTTCCGTTACTTTCAGTAATGTCGGATACCGAAATCATCTACAGGAATATATTGATGGCAGTGCCCATGGCATGGGTTGTAGTGCTTGTGGCAACGGCAGTATCAGAGACTTCGCTGTGCCTATCTTGGCGGTGAATGCTTCCCGGTAGGAGGAAGAAATATGCATCCGGCGCCTATTCTCCTACTTTCGCTGACAGGGCAGATCGGTCGGCGATGAACGGTCTCTTCATCTCAACGCGATTGGGAAGAACGGGTGACCATACCGCCCAGAGGCGATACCCAGATGAATCATCTCGGTTAAGGGGCGATTTGAGAGATCGTCGGAAAATACCTGCCCAGGTACTCCCGCAGGCCGGGGTCCACCACATGGATGAAGGTGCCGTGGACCCCTCGGGTCATCAAAACGTAGTAGATGTTCGTGATGAACTCCAAGAGCATCTCGTCCGTGGTGGTCTTGCCGGCGAGCTTGTTGTTCCGCTTGCCGGTCTTGTCCCTATAGTCGTCCTTGCTGACTACGAGCTTCTCGGCCTCGAGGTCGTACTGCAGATCGCGGCCGATGATCACGCCGGCGAAGTTCAGATCATGGCCCTGGACGGTGTGGATAGACCCCGCCTCGTCCACGGACTTGGGGGAGTTGATCCAGTCCGTGATGGTCGAGTTCCAGCGCAGGTGCACGTCATTGGCCAGGTGGATGTCGTAGTCCTGTGAGTTCTTCTTGCTCACCCAGTCCCAGGCGTAGCCGGCGACCACGCGGGAGAGTCCGTGGGAGCTGTTCTTCCTGCAGATCAGCTCCACGAGTTCGCGTGGATCGTCGACCAGTCCGACCTCGTAGGGGCCGAAGTCGGATTGTGCCTGCGGAGGGTACGCGGAGAGCACCTGCTTGATGTAGTCGATGTAGTCGTTCCCGCCGACCGAGCGCATCTGGGAATGCAGCCTGTACTCGCGGCGGTGGTTTGCGTCCTGCGCGTCAATCAAGGCTCGCAGCACGGACGTCGACAGGTCGATCGGCTTCACGGTCTGCGACGTGTCCACCATCAGGATCGTGTTGTCGGAACGGGCGCGGATCCAGTCCAGCTGTGACGCCTCGGGCCGATCCCCGCCGAACAGGGACTCGTTGATCTCCCGGAACTCCTTGGTCAGCGTGCCGATCGATTGGGCGCCGAACTGGCTCAGCCGGTGGGCCTCGTCGACGACCAGCAGGTCGAAGCGGCGCTCGTCGAGCGCGACCTCCCGAGGACTGAGCACCATGTCCCCGGACAGCCCCGGAGTCGCCGAGAACACCCGGGTCAACGTCCTACGCAGATCCTGCATCGGCACCACCAGGCCGATACGGCGGTGGCGGAACAACGCGCGGACGTCCTCGAGGTAGAAGTCCTCGAAGACCGACTCCCGCTTCTCGTCACCGTCGTCGACGAACGACCCCAGGTCTGCCAGCAGCTTCATGAGGAATGTGGCGACGATGGTCTTTCCCGTCCCCGGGTCGCCCTGGACGACCGCCACCTGGTTGGTGCCGGCCGGGGAACCGAGGTCCTCCACCAGACCGTCCAGGATGTCGCTGACCACCGACATCTGGTCCTCGTTGAGCGACTTGAACGGCGAGTACTTGAACATCTCGGAGTTCTCGATCTCCCGGATCGACTTCGAGAAGATGCCCTTGGCCCGCAGCTGCTCGAAGATCTCCTTGAATCTCAGCTGGTAGTAGAAACGGTTGTAGTAGTTCTTCTCCTGCTGGCCGGCATTGCTGTTCAACGTCCGGTTCGACTCATCGCCGGAACTGAGGTTGATCAGGAACGACTCGAGGTCGAGGCACGAGGACTTGTTGAAGGTGTCGTCCACGATCACCTCGGCGACCTGGAGCCCGGCCTTCGCCTCGTTCTTGAGGTGGTCACCGAAGCGCTTGTCCATGTTCAACGACTCGCCGATGTACACCTCACCTGTGTCCTTGCGGGACGTGGCAGGCCGGTGCAGCACGTAGACGACCGGCCAGTCATGCATCAGGCGGTCCTGGTGCAGTTCCATGTGCCCGTCGGTGGAGAATTCGTAGGTGCGGATGGAGTACGAGTGGGCGGCCAGCGGAGACCCCGGGGTGGTGGGTGCGCTCACTGGTCGACCTCCGCCTCTGCCTGCTCTGAGAGCAGATCCCGCAAGATCTCGCGTGTCTGCCGGTCAGGGGAGTAGATGACCGTCCCCCGCATCCCGCGGGTCAGCAGGACCTTATAGACGTGCCGGATGAGCACGTCGAAGTCGTGGTCCGAGAGGTCCTTCTTCGCCAGGTAGGGGTCGGCGTTAGCTGACCGGACGGTGACGAAGTCGCCGTCGCGCCACACAAGGTCCGGGCCGATGATCACCCCGGACCAGTCGAACTCGAAGCCCTGGGCGGTGTAGATGCAGCCGATCTGGTCGAAGCCGCCCTCGCCGGTGGCCCACCGGAAACCCGGAGGCGCATTCTTGATGCGCCGCTCGGCAGGACTGTTCCAGGGGCGCGACCAGTCGCCCAGACGCACATCGTCGACGAGCTCCTGGTCGCCCTTCTTCACCTTCGTCCAGGACCAGCAGAAGCCGGCGGCGATGCGGGCGGAGAAGCCACGGGACATCTTCTTCCGCAGGATCTCCTCCATCTCCTCAGGAGAGTCCGCCACCGTGACCGACACGTGGGAGTCAGGCGCCAGCACCGGCGGCTCGCCCGGGGGAAGGTTACGGACCTGGATGTTGTGGAGCTCGGCGAAGTCGATGTCGGGCAGCGGGTCGCTGTCGGTCTCGGCGAGATCGTCGTCGGGGAGCCCGGTGATGTCGAGGTCGGCGTCCAACCCGAGGATGCTCTCCACCCAGCGGGTGTAGCTGAGGCTGCCGCCGCACCGGAACTGCTCGGTGAGCCGCACGTGCACGACCTCGTGTCCCTTCTCCTCCGCGAAGCGGGTGATCTCGTAGAGCGAGCCGAGCTCGCCGGGGCGCACGACCTGGTTCTCGTCGAGCAGGAGCACCGGGGTGCGGGCCACGTCGATGAGCTCGTCGAGCTGCGGGCGGTTCTGCGCCCTCTGCGCAGCAGGGGTGTACCTGCCGGTGGACGTCTCACGGATGCGGTGAGCCTCGTCGGCGATGAGGACGTCCAGCATGTTCTTCTCGGCAGTCTGGAAGCTGTTGAAGTACAGGAAGAGCTTTTGTGTCGCGGTGCTGCGGTGCCCGGCGATCTTGCGCAGCGACTTGGTGAAGGCGCTGGATCCGGTGGCGTGCATGACCCGGCGACCGTCCCGGGCGAGTTCACCCAGCAGGGACAACGCGACCACTGACTTCCCGGTGCCCGGGCCGCCAGACACCACGATGACCCGCTTGCTGTCCGCCTGGTGGGCCTTCTTCACCTGGTGCAGCACGAGACGCACGGCATCGTGCTGGCGGTCGAGGAGAACGAACTCCTCGCGTTCCTGGATCTCTGCCGCAGCATGGTCGAGGAGTTGGCGTGACGGGGCGAACGAGGTGCTCATCAGCTCGTCGGCCGGGGCAGGGTCGCAGACGGGGGAGAGGCGGCTCTTGAGGTACTCGGAGAAGTCTGCGATCTCTGCGCCGGTGAAGAGCTTGGAGTCGGTGGTCGTGACCAGATCGTCCAGCTCGGCGATGTCCGCCCTCGACATGGCGTTGTGCAGGAATGCGGCGCCGTGGACGCGCTCCGGGTGACCGGCCAGGACCGTCGCGAAATCTGTGAGGTAGCTGCGGTAGTCGTCGACCTGCAGAACCGGGTGCGACCGAGGGGCACCAAGGAGCCCGGGACCGTCGACCAGTTCGGGGTTGCCCTCGAATGAGGTCGCGCTCGACCACTGCTTGAGCTCGATGACCACGTAGGAGGGCTCGCCGGTCGTCGGGTGCGTGCCGGCGAGCACCGCGTCCACCCGCTTCGAGATCAGCGGAAGCTGGTGCTCGAGGAGGACGGGCACCGCACCGAGGCCGGCGTCCGAAAGGACCCTGGCCAGCACCGGGATGCTGGCCTCCCAGGCGTTCAGCTCTGCGGTGTTCACCCCGCCGAGACCGCGGAAGTGGGCCTGTTGTGCCATGAGTTCGGACAGGGTCGAAGGGTCGGTGAACCGGTCAAGGATCTCGGAGGCGGAGGTCCGAAGCAGGGGCAAAACATTCTCCAGGCAGCACGAAACATCGTGCGACGTGGAGGCATGTCTGAATAGAAGCCTGTCGGGTCGCTCTTACCCGGTTCACACTACCTTGACGGTTCTGCGCCCGCGCAGGTTCATTCGACTTCGAAGCTTTCTGCCTGATCCTGGGGAAGGCGATAGCAGTACCTGGTTGCTGAGAGGTCGTCTTCCAACGGCTCCCAGGCGTGCAGGACATGGGCGCGGCCGCCGGTGGCGACGAAGTCCAGGCCCCCGTCGTCCTCCTCGTCCTTGGAAGGGCGGGCGTAGATGTTCGAGACCACGAAGAGTTCCGACGGATGCTCCCTGGCACTCGCGACCTCATTGACGGTCAACTCCACTTCGCCGGCGGCGCCCGTCGTCCCCTTCACCTCGACACGGAGGTATTCGTCGCCGCGGGTGCACTTGAGGTCGTAGGGTGCTCCGATCCGCTTCACCGTCCATCCCAGGTTCTCGTAGTGCTTCACTGCTTCGTCCTCGGCGTGGAGCTCGATCGCCTTGCGCTTCTTCGGGTTCTGCTGGCGTCCTGCTCCGGCGTTGTTCTTTGGGGACCTCTTGTAGAGGACGTCGAAGGGATCGATGTAGTCCACCTTGGTGTCAGGTCCGGACCCGATCGGCTCCTCCCGGCTGGCTGACCCGAGGAGTTCTGCGAGTTTCTGAGCATGCTCCGGTTGGACCTCGGCCACGATGGGACGGGATCCGTTGTTGATCGATAGGTGGAAGCAGTCATGGAGCTCCGGCGGAAAGTCCTCGATGGCGATGTCCTCCCGCGACCCCAGGGGAGTGATGGGGAAGCGGTAGGGGTATCGAATACCTTCGCTTCCGTCCTCGCCCGGCCAGTGCGGCGAGGCGGACGTGTACATAGGCCCGGTCACCTTGACGGCGAACGTGTTGCCGATGGTGCCGCGGTTGTAGATCTCCCGGCCGACCCATGGGTTGCTGGTCGTTCCCTTCGCGGTCTCGGGATCTCGGCGCTGATAACCCGTGGCGATGAGCAGCACATCGTGAGGGCGGGGAGCCGACGGGTCCGCGGAATCGAGCTCACGCCGTGAACCCCACGTTCCGCTGTCGAGCGCGAATTCGTAGTCCGCGGCGTTCTTTGGGGCGATGGGCACTGAAATAACTCCGACCCGGATCGGGGTCGGTGAGGCGACACGACGGTCCACACTGGTCTCCTGGAAGCACGAAATTCTCGTGCGACGTGGAGGCATGTCCGGGTGGAAGCCTGTCGGGTCGCTCTTGCGCCGACCACACTACCTGGGACCTGCAGGCGGTGGCGTCGGTTTCCTCGCTGCTGTTCGAACAGCGTGCTCGTTCGCGTCCGGGGCGCAGGATATACTTTCCCCTTGATGACTTCACAGACTCAGCTCAGTCCCTTCGCCGTGGTCGATGTCGAGACCACCGGTTTCAGCAACCGTGACCGCGTCCTCGAGGTGGCGGTGGTCCACGCGGACGCGGACGGTACCGTCACAGGCCGCTGGTCCACGCTGATCAACCCCCAGCGCGACATCCCGAACACCAGAATCCACGGTATCTCCGGCACCGACCTCATCGGCGCCCCGAGCTTCGCCGACATCGCCGGCGATCTCGCCGAGCAGCTGAGCGGGCGCATCTTCGTCGCGCACAACGCACCCTTCGACACCCGGCTGCTCGGCGCCGAGTTCGCCCGCCTGGGTATCACCGCTGCGCCTTTCGCCGAGTCGTATCTGTGCACCCAGAAGCTCACTGGCGCCGTGCTGCCGGCCTCCGGTCGTAGCTTGTCCACCGCACTCGCCGCCGCAGGTATCAACAACGCCCACGCCCACGCCGCTCTCGGGGACGCCGAAGCCACCGCCGAACTGCTCCAGCACTACCTGGGGACCCACCGCAGCACCGTGGAGGGCTTCCTCGGTGGTCTCAGGACCGTGGAGCTGCCGGTCGCCGAACTCAGCAGCGGGGCCGAGGTCGCGCTGTGCCCACGCACCGGCGTGGCGTCCGGCGTGCACGACGGGGTGTGGCTGAACCAGCTCTCCTCCGGCATCCCGCTGGCCGGCGACGCGAACGTGGATGAGTACCTGGACCTGCTGTCCACGGCGATGCTCGACCGGGTGCTGTCCGCCCACGAGGTCCAGCAACTCACCGACTGTGCCGCTGACCTTGGCATCAGCCGGGAGACCGCGGTGGACCTGCACACCGGGTTCATCCGCCAGCTCGCCGTCCTCGCCTGGGCCGACGGCACCGTCACCGAGGAGGAACACGACGACCTGCTGGCCGCGGCACGGGCACTCGGCGTTCCCGAAGATGAGATTTCTCGGTTCCTGGAATCGCCGGACGCCGCGGGCACGGTGGGCGCGGGCAGGGGAGCGCAGGCCCGTCCGGGACTGCACCTGGCGCCTGGTGACCGGGTGACCTTCACCGGTGCCACCGAGATCCCCCGCGAGGTGTGGGAGGCACGCGCCACCGAGGCCGGGCTGGACGTGGGAGGGGTAAAGAAGGCCTCGGCGCTACTCGTCGCCGCCGACCCGGACTCCTTCAGCCGCAAGGCCGCCAAGGCACGTGACCTGGGCATACCGGTGGTCTCCGAATCCGGGTTCGCCCGCCTGCTCGGGGAACTGGAGAACTCCGGCAGCGGGGAGATCAACCCACGCACCGTCCTGGAGGCCTCGCGCCACGATCGCCACCAGGACGACGAACCGGACACGGCAGAGTCCTTCGACGACGATGACGCCGAGACGGGGCTGTCCGGGCAGTTCTACGACGAGGACGACCAGGCCTTCAGCGAAATCCTCGGGGAGGCGGTCGACGTCGCCACCGGACTGCTGAGCTACCTGGCACGCACCCACGGCAGCCTGCGCGCGGCGGTGGAGCATGCCGGCATTTCCGCGGTCGACGGTGAACTGCCGTCCTACGTCGAGGACCTCCTGGCGCGCGCCGGCGACGAGGACGGCGCGTTGAGCATCGCGACGACCATGCGCAGAGGCACCGTCCAGGACGTCCTCGCACGTGCTTGGGCCGCCTGCGATGAGCGCGAACAGCTGATCCTGCGCAAGCGCTTCGTCGCGCTGGATGCCGCCACCCTCGACGAACTCGGCTCGGAGTTCGGGGTGACACGCGAACGCGTCCGGCAGGTTGAGAAGAAGCTCATGACCCGCCTGCGGCCCATCGTCACCAGTGGGCCGGTCGCGGACCTTCTCGCCGGCATCCGTGTCCACGCGCACCCGGTGAACACGCTCGAGGCAGTCACCGGGGTCTTCCCCGAACTCGCCGTGACCCAGCCAGGCTGGGAGGTGCCGCTGTGGCAGATCCTCGACGCCTTCGACGACGACTTCCGGGTCGACGACAGTTGGGTGTGCTTCCCTGACCTTCCGACCGCCGCCCAGCGCACCGGCAACCTGGTGACCCCGATGGCGAACGAGGAGGGCGTGGCCCGGGTGGCGGACATCCTGGAGCGCTCCAGCCTGGACGACGAGAAGGTGCTGCGGGAATGGCTGCGCACCTGCGGCTTCCACATGGCGGGGGAGCACGTCTTCACCCGTGCCGGGTCGATCCCGGCGAGGGCCGCGGCCGTGCTGTCCATGGTTGGTGAGCCGATGGGTGCCATGGAGATCTACTCCGCGGGCAACGAGACCAAGTCCGAGCGATCCTTCCGCAACGGCCTCGGCGCCAGCGACGCCATCTCACGGGTGAGCATCGACCGGTGGGCGCTCACGAGGTGGGGGTTGGAGGAGTACACCGGCATCGCCGACCTCATCGGCCGGCGACTAGACGCCGCAGAGTCGCTAGAGTCCGCCGAGTCCTCAGAAGCCGGCGTTCCCATCGACGATCTTCTGGAGGAACTGCCCCGCAAATTCGGGGTGTCCGCACAGTCGGTGCGCACCTACGCAGCCACAGGGGAGTTCGAGTTGTCTGACGGCATCGTCCGTCGCCGTACCGAGCCGATGGTCAACACCGCGGAGCCGGAGGACTCCAATGCGGTGTACATGCGAGACGGACGCTGGTGCCACCTGATGACCGTGAACAAGGACCACCTCCGGGGTTCCGGGTTCATCGTGCCCAACGGCTTGACCGCGAGCTTGGGGCTGGAGTGGGGCGAGCCCCGGGAGATCCCTAGCGACTGGGGTGCGCAGCGGCTCACCTGGGGAAATATCGGCAACAGCGCCGTTGGTTCGATCAAGCGGATCCTCGACGACCAGCGCATCGGTCTGGGGCAGAGGGTATGGGTCGACCTGCACAACGGCGAGTTCTTCTCCGTCACACCGGGTCTGCCGGCGACCCTCGACTCCGGTGCAGGCATGGCCTGGCTCGCCGAGCACGTCGGCGCTGAGGCGTCCGCAAATGACGTGGACAACACCTCCGCCGTGGCGGTGGCACTGGGGCTGAAGGCTGATGCGCCCCGGCGCAAGATCCTCGCCAGGTTCCGCCACCGCTCCGACCACGAGGCGGTGGAGCTGCTCGAGCGGCTGTGGATGTGACCGGGGGCGGAGTCATCCCACGACATCCAGCCGGGTCAGGTAGGGAGCCACGCTCCCGTCGCTACAAGGAGTCCACGGCCCAGTCGATCCTGTCCCTTGAGGGCTTGGTCAGCCTGCCGAGCCCGAACACCGCCATGATCTCGCGCTGGAGCTTTTCACGGGAGTCGGGGTCGGGCTGAGCCAGCTGGGGCCAGTCAGAGAGTACGAGCTGCGCTGCGCACTGGATCTCCTTCAGCGGGATGTCCGGCAGGTTGCGTCGACCTTCGGACTGTCTGACATGGTTCCAACCGTCTGGTCCTGCCGCGGTCGGCCAGACGAAATCGTCGACGACACTTCCCTCGTTGTGTATCAGTTCCTCTGGAATGAGCTGGTCGATGACTGTGTTCACCTTCCTCGAGGTCTTTTGCCGGCCGAACCGCTTCGCGATCGCTGACCGGAGTAGATCGAGCTTGACGGGGGCTGAGTCAGCGATCATCCGGGAAACCTGCTCCACGAGTTCGGAACTCCGTGACTTGGAGAAGCCCTTCTCCAGTTCCTCGCGCTCACCAAATGGAGGTGAGACCGCCAGCGCTTCGTATGGGCGCGTCGTCGGAAGTGCAGGATCACCGCTGGATTCGATGGTGGGCCTGGGAGCAGGCTCGCGGTCGGTAGCCCTGGCATACGCGACTGTAGGTGCCGGTTCATCCGACTGACCGACGGCGGAATTGTCTGCGAACGGGTTTGCGGGGAGTTCCTGTCCGCCTTGGCGCCCGGACCACTGGACGGGAGTTTCTTCGTCATCGATGTCAGTGTCTGTACGTCCCAACAGGTCGTCGACCACGGCCTCGACGTCCGAAGCGTCTGCGCCTTCTGGGGATTCGGGGCCCGCGGCCTGGTCATCAGCCTCCAGTTCAGCCAATGCACGTTCGCGAGCCTCTGCCTCGGCTTGCTGCTCGGCAGCGATACGCGTCCGCTCCGCCTCTAGCGCTGCCTCCGCCTCCGCGATGATGCGGGCACGGTCTGCGTCCTGCTGGGCGATCTGTTCGCCGGCGGCACGAATCTCCGCATCAACCCGGTCGATGGCGGCGTCGCGGTCCTCGATCCATTCCGGGAGCCAGACACGGACCGTAGTGGCCCAATGCATGAGCTTCTCCAGAAGCGCGGGGGTGAGGTCACGGTCGGCGACGGTCGACATGTTGTTCCACTTGTCGCCGTCGGTGAGGACTGCTGCGTGCCACCGGTCGTCGTCGGCTGGGCGCGCCACCAGATCCAGGGTGTAGGACGACAGCCCGTAGTCGGTCTCGACCACCCAGCCGCGGTTGCGCAGGGCCGAGGCCAGGTCGTCGCGGATGGTGTTGACGTTCACCGATGCTGAAGAACTGTGCCGCGAACCGGGGGTGCCGTGCTTCTCCGCTGCCTCGAGGTAGCCACGAAGATCCCGGAGCCCTGCCGACTTCGTACGGTTCAGGTCGATCTCGGACGGTTGGAAGGAGCAGAGCAGCTCAACTTCCTTACGCGCCCGGGTCACCGCCACATTGAGTCGACGCTCGCCGCCGGTACGGGACAAGGGGCCGAAGTTCATCGGCATCGATCCTCCGTCGGTCTTCTTGGAGAATGCGGTGGAGAAGAGAATCACGTCGCGTTCATCGCCTTGGACGTTCTCGAGGTTCTTGACGAAGATCCCGTCCTGTCCGGGGACGAGGCGGCGTGAGACCAACGGGTCGCCACACTCGTCGAGGAGATCTTGGATGAGATCACGTTGCGGGACGTTGAAAGTCACCACGCCAAGAGACTCCTGGCTGGTCAGCGGATCATTGACACGCCTGACAATCGATTCCACGATGGTCCGTGCCTCCACAGGGTTGGTGCCCAAGGCGGCCCCTGTCTCCTTGACGTCCTCCTTACGGATGAACTGCCCACCAACCTGTTGCACGGATACCCCGGCGCCGGGGACACCGCCGGGGGAAGGAAGACTCGACAGATTCCCCTGGTAGTAGCGGTCGTTGGAAAAGGCGATGAGGGACTCGTCCTGGCTACGGTAGTGCCACGACAGCCACAGCTGAGGCAGTCCGGACTCGACCGCCTCGGAGAGGATCGACTCGAGGTCGTCCACGTCGGCCATCGCGTCGTTCTGTTTGTCGTCTTCGACTGGTAGGTCATCATCGTTCGCCGTCGACGTCTTCCCGATTCGTGTCGGGGGCATCTGCTTACTGTCGCCGACGATGATGGCGGACTTCGCCCGCCCCAGTGCGCCCATGGCCTGGTCGACGGTGACCTGCGAGGCCTCGTCGAAGATGACGGTGTCGAACGTCACGGAGCTGGAATCGACGAATGTCGCCAGTGACGCAGGACTGACGAAGAAGCAGGGGGTGGTGGCGAGGATCTCGTCCCCGAACTCTCCGAGCAGAGAACGGAAGGACTTCGCGTTGCGCTTCGCGTCCAACTGCCGCCTGAGCAGTGCGGCCTTCCCATCGAGTTGCCCGGCGATGTAGGGGCGCCGCCCCAGGAGGCGGGCGGGTAGCGCTCGGGTGGCCTCGTCCTGCACGCGTGCGATCGCGCGGTGCAGCTGGGACAGTTCTTCTTCACGCAGAGTCCGGTGGAAGGAGCTCAGGTTGAAGCGATGACTCCGCTCGGCGACGGAGGCGGTGGCGAGGCCCCGGTTCAGCGCCATTTCCAGGTCGCGGGGAGCCAGGTCGCCCTGCTCCACGATCGACACCAACTCCGTCAGCCCGATGCCGCGTAGCGGGCGGGCGACGTCCTCCCATTGGGCGGTACGGGTCGGCAGTGAAGAGCCCGAGTTCTCGATGTCCTCACCCCATGCGGAGGAGACCGACAGCCAGGCATCCACCCAGCCCGTTTCCCCTTGTGCCGTGATCCAGGTATCCACGGAGTGGGGAGTGGCGGAAAGGACCTTCGTCCATGCCTGCCAGGCACCGATGATGTCCGTGATCACCTCCGAAAGCGGTACCTCAATTCCCGCCGATCTGGCATGATCCTCGAGTGCCACGAGCTCGGGGTGTCGAGCGGAGTTGGTGATCGCGTGTCGCAGGTCATCGCCCCGTTGCCACAGATCGGCCGGGAGAGCGGGGTCGGCGGGGGTCCTGCCGGTCAGGGCTTCGGCGCCGGCAACCGCGCCGATTCGCCTATCGAGGTCTTCCGCAACCGCCCGCAACTGGGGGATCCGGCGAAGCTGTGGCTCCACGCGGTCGGGGGCGTAGGCGCCGTCGACATCGATCTCCATGACGGCAGGCGGGACCGCGACGGTCAGTGCGCGCCTGTAGGCCTCCATTCGCTTCTTCTTCCCGAGGAGCCCCTTTCTCGTGGCTTCCAGGCTCTGGAACACAACCGCCGGGTCCCCCGATCGGATGAAGGACGAGGAGAACAAGGCGGCTGCGGCCTGGAAATCTGCCGCGATCCTGTCCACCTCCCTGGCCAGCGCCGTGAGCTGGTCAGGGGTATTGGCGTACCTGCGCTGTTGTTCCCGACTGAGACGATCGGCGGCGGGGACCGACTCGACCTCGCGGAGCTGGTCAACTATTTTGTCGATGTCGTCACGTTGAACGACCCGGGCAAGCTCAGGAAGCTTGCTGAAGAGGCTCTGCGCCTGTTCAAGCTGCTTCCAAGCGGACATCAGTCCACCAGAGGTGGCAGGAACAGCCCCCACAAGGCTCCACCGTGAGGTGGCGCTGAAGTCGGTGACCTGTGCCTGGGATGCCAGGGACGAGACCATGGAACGGATTTCGACGAGGGGTGCCGCGGGCGTGGCCACGACGTGCTCGGGCACGGGAGCCGTTGGTCCCTCGCCGTCCACCGTCAGGGTCGAGACGGCAGACCACAGCGAATACCCGGCCCCGTTGGCGTCGTGGATCTGTCCCGGATACTCCGACAACGGTGCGAGCCGGGCCCTGAGATTGGCCACGGCTGCGTCCCAGAGATGCATGTCGTAGTGCATCTCGGCGTCGATGGCCTCCTTGAGCTGCTGACGTATCGCAGCTGGACGCTGTTCCGTACCGTGCAGATCCAGAGTGAATGGGCCGAGTCCGACTCTCGACAACCTGTCACGGACGACGTCCAGCGCGGCCTGCTTCTCCGCGACGAACAGCACCCGCTTTCCGAGGTTCATGCACTGGGCGATGAGGTTCGTGATCGTCTGCGACTTCCCGGTCCCCGGAGGTCCCTCCAAGACGAAGCTGTACCCGGCGGCCGCGGCCGTAATGGCACGGAGCTGGGCACCGTCGGCGGGAACGGGGAGGGCCAATTCGTCCTCTCTCACGACGACCCGTTCCGCCGGAACTCCTGTGGCTTTCTCCGCTGGGTCGGCGAAGTCGTTGCCGGCATGCATCGTCAGATGCTTGAAGACCGGGCGGTCCAGGAACGTCTCCCAGTTGTCCCGGAGGTCTTTCCACATGCCATAGGTCGAGAACTTCGCGATGATCAGCCGGGAGGACTCGACCACGGTGTAGGGGAGGTTCGCCTTGATGAGGGAGGCCGAGATGGCGGTCAAGGCGTGCGTGATGTCCAGCCCGGATTCATCGAGTTTCGGCCGGGCGAGGTCATCGATGGTGACGTTGTGTACCTGCCGGAGCCATTCGACGAGACTGTGGTTCGGGGTGGCCTCCTGGGTGGTGTCCACCTGGACCTGAAAGCGGGCGTTGCCCCGGCCTCCGACGATCTTCACCGGGATGAGGAACAACGGTGCCAGTGCGGTAGAACCTGCGGAGTTCTGGTGGACCATGGCGCCGAGGGTGAGGTACAGGTTCGAAGCCCCGGTCTCCTCGGTGTAGGTGCGCACCTGGCGGTTGAGGGTACGGAACCACGAGCTGTAGCGGGCGTCCGATAGATCGGCGTACACCCGATTCCGTGCCGTGAGGTCATCGGCGACCTGCTCTGAGGGCAGGTCCGTCACTTTCCTGATGCCTTGGAGACGGCGGTTGTCGCTGACGTCGTCGACAGGGTGGACGGCGATCTTCTGGCCGTCGTGGATCATGTCGTCCAGGTCTGCCAAGGTGCCTGGGGCAAGTGTGAAGTCAAGGACCTCGGGTCCCGTACGCATGTTCAGCAGGCGGTTGCGCAGAGACAGGTCGAGAAGCTCACGTTTCCACTTCTGAACGCGCGCGGGACTCGGGTCATCGGTGTCACTGTAGGCGCCGTCGTCTGAGTTCGTCCCGAGGTCGGGGAGGGTCCATGTCCCCGTCGTCGTGCTACCGACGGAACCGGCCACCGACCTGGTTTCCGTAGCAGTGGCGTCAGCCGTGGTTGCCGCGGCGGACGAACCGATCGAGCTGTCGCTGAACGGGTGGATTCCGTCCCGGTGGGAGCCGTAAACGTCGATGACGCCGTGGACGACAGTGTCCTCGAGGGTTTTCCGGGATCGTTCAACCACTTCCCGGAAGGCCGAGCCGGCGGATTTGTCATAGAAGACAGCATCGATCGGCAGAAGTCGACCGCTGCGGATGTAGTTGTTGATCACCGTGGGTTCTGTGATCACCGGGGTGGGCAAGGGATCCGCGGTCATCAGGACCCCGGCCATGGCATGTCCGGGAATCATGATGACGACCGGGTGCAGTCCGCATTGCTCAGCCACCGCTCCGAAAGCGACCGAGAGGTCGATGCAGGTTCCTAGTCTCGTGGTGAGAACTTCGGAGGACCTCCTGACCCTTTGGCCGGTCTGTTCGAAGGAGGCAGGGGGATTGATGTAGCGGATATCGTGACCCCGGAGTGCCTCGAAAACCGCTGCGGCGATCTCGGTGACGCGGACAGCTCCTGCCTGGTAGCCGTCTATCGACGAACTGCCGGTGTGCTCTTCCAACAGATCGCCGACCGTACTCAGCAGCGGGGTGACGCTAGCCGAGTTCGGTTGGACGAAGGCAGCCAGGGACTCGTAGTACAGCGGAGAGTTGAACCATTCGTCCGGCGCCAGGACCTGGAGGTCGACGGTCTCCTGGGCGAGTTCGTCGCCCAGCTTGACCGAGATCGTCAACTCGCCGCCACGCGCCTCGGTCGACTCGAGTGTCCTTGCCACGGGGACGCGGGTGAGGTCGTAGGGCTCCAGGAAATTGGTCGTTCCTGGGTCCATGGAGGGCAGGGTGATGGGGCCACTGGTGAAAAGCTGATCGCCGTCGACGCTTGCGTGCACGGAGATCTCTCCGACGGGTGTCGGATCCGCGAGCTCTTCGTCGGAGTCGACGAAGATGTGCTGGACGACGGGAATACGGTTGTTCGCGAGCGCGTAGTTGGTGACTCCCATGTAGTAGACGGAGACGGACACGCCGCCGACTGTGAGGTCGACGCGGTTGTAGAGCGAGGTGGAAGGCATCCGGGGTCTTTTCTGCTGTGGCGGAGCGCTGTATGGCGGCACAACGCCGGTCATGTTTTCCCATAGTGTATCTGTTGGGAAAAATAGTGGTTCCGGTGCCGGATTATCGACGCGACGCCGATTGAGGTGATTCTTGCGACCCGAACGAGGGGCACCGGGGTGTCGCCGTGCGGCGACAATTGCTATTGTCGTCGAATGACGACAGTGACTGTCCATCGTCCCGACGACCTCGGCCCGGAGCTCCGTGAAGTCCGCCTGGAGAAGGGGATCACCCAGTCCGCACTCGCCGAGAAGGCGAACGTGGGACGGCAGTGGCTGAACGCCTTCGAGTTGGGGGACAAGTGGACCGCCCCGTTGGACATGGTCTACCGGGTCCTCAGCACCCTCGAGGTGAGCGTGGTGATGGATCCCGAATCGGTCGCGGCACCTAACTTGTACGACGACTTCGTCGACATTGGCCTCATCGTCGACGGGCTGGCGAAGCCGTGAGTCCGAATGTCACCCGGCTGGTCGAGATGAATGGGCTTTTGCGCCGGGGGTTGCCCAGCCCCCACGAATTCCTCTCCGTCATCCGTTCTGGCGGACAGTCCGGGGTGGACAGGGGAGCGCTCGACGCGGCCAGGGCCGCCGGGGTCGCGACCACCGGCTGGTGTCCGGCCGGCGGTTGGGCGGAGGACCGTCCCAGCGCCCCAGGCCTGCTGGTGGACTACCCGGAACTGTCGGAAACCCTCTCGGCAGATCCCGCCCAGCGCACGGAATGGAACGTCCGCGACAGTGACGTGACGCTGATCCTCACCGGCACCGGTGCGTCCTCCCCGGGGACCGCGCTCACCGAGCGGCTCGCCGCCGGTTACGACCGGCCCTGTCTGGTGGTCGGCGCCGGGGGAGCGCAGGATGCAGTCACCTGGCTGCGCGGGTTGCGGGCGGCTGCGGGGAGGGCCCTGGTGCTCAACGTCGCCGGGCCGCGGGAGAGCGAGTGGGCGGGAGCTTACGCGACGTCGACCGGGCTGGTTCACGAGATTATTAATGCCGGTCAACCTCGGTGAGGGGACACAAGGTATGCTTCCCACAGTCTTAAACCCGTTATGTCGTCAACACCACGATGGAGAGCACCGTGACCGACTCCTCCAAGCCCTCGGACAACCCCTTCCCGGACTCGTCCGACAACTCCGACGCGCCGCAGGTGCCTGAGACCCCTGAGACCCCTGAGACTCCCGAGGCGCCCAAGGGCCGCTGGTCCGGCATGGAGACCCCTGAAACCCCCGAAGCCTCCGCCGACCAGCAGACCCAGGCCTACGGGCAGGGTTACGGCCAGGGTTACGGTCAGTCCTACGCTCAGGGCTACAGCCAGAGCTACGGCCAGGAGCAGTCGGTCCCGGGATACCCGGGCTACCCCGGCAGCGGCGATTCCCAGGCTGCTCAGCAGGCGCAGGGCGCCCCGGGCGTCCAGCCCTACCCGGGCGGACCCACCCAGCCCGGCGCCTACCCGGCCGGTGCGTCCTACCCGGCCGGCTACGCCGCGCCGCCGGTGTCGCGGAAGTCGAAGGTCGCCGCGGCACTGTTCGCGTTCTTCCTCGGCGGCTTCGGCGCCCACAACTTCTACATCGGCAACAAGGGCAGGGCCATCGCGCAGCTGGTCATCCTGCTCGTCTCGTGGGTGATCATGATCGGCGGCTACGGCCTCATCGTCGCCAGCAGCGAGACCTACACGACCATGACCGGCAGCGTGTACTACGACAACGACGAGACCCTGCTCGGCGCGGGTGTGCTGCTCATCCTCCTCAGCTCCGCGATGATGTTCGCGCTGTGGGTCTGGACCATGGTGGAGTTCGTCCTGATCCTCGTCGGCAGCGGACGCTACGCCCGCGACGCCGAGGGCTACCAGCTGTCCTGACTGAGGTCACCGGAGCTGGTCACCTGACCTGCGGCGCCGCTCACCCCAACGCGGGGAGCCCGTCCTTGTAGATCAGCCCGTGCACGCCGGTGGTGATGTCCACGACCTGCGACAGGGCGAAGTCGGAGGCGGCGGACAGGTAGGCGTAGGCCACGGCCCGCTCGATGCCGAGGTCGGTCTCCAGGAAGTCCAGGGCGTTGACCACCGCCCGGCGCATCGCCACGTTCAGGTCGCGGTCGGAGCCGTTGACCAGACCGTCAGGGTCGGAGAGGCCGATGGGGATCCAGGCGTCCCCGGTCTCGCCGAAGGGGTAGGAGAACGCGACCGAGGGGGTCGAGTGGTCGCCCTTCTTGCACACCGTGAGCCGGAACGTGGTGCGCAGCGAGCCCTCCATGGCGGTCAACGCGACCTCGCCGTCGCCCATGCCGTGGTGCGGGTCACCCGTGTAGAACAGGGCGCCGTCGGCGAAGACCGGCAGGTAGAGCGCCGAGCCCACCGCGAGGTGCCGGATGTCGATGTTGCCGCCGCCGAGCGTCGGGGGGATGGAGTTGCGGCTGTCGTCGGTGGGGCCGCCACCGTCGGTGGTGGCCACGCCCATCATCCCCATGAACGGGCGCAGCGGGAAGCTCAGCTCGAGCTCCCCGGAGGTCATGACACCGCGACCGTCGTGTGCGCGGGTGAACACCGAGACGTTCCCACCGGTGCCGTCGGCACCGACCGGCGGCATCACCTCGTCGAGGCTGATGCCGTCCGGGGCACCGCCGTCGGGGAGCTGACGCAACGCGCCCTTGCCGTGCCGGCTGGACACCACACCGTAGGGCACGCGCAGGGCCGTCTCCAGAGTCTCGACCTTGAGGACGTCGCCGGGTTCGGCGCCCTCGACGAAGATGGGGCCGGTGACCACGTGGGGGCCGTCCTTGTCGAAGTCGCGCGGTGTGCGGTCGTAGTTGGCGGCGATGTCTCGCGCGTCGTCGAGGACCTCGGCGCGGTCCACGCCCTGCTCACCGAACCAGGCGTCCGGGTCGCGTCCCTGGTCCTCCATGATCCCCTCGTGGCTGACGGTGTCCACGGTGACGGTCTGCCCCGAGCGCATGCGCAGCACCGGTTCACTGTCCGTGGACGGCAGGTAGCCCCACAGCACCTTGTCGACCTCCGAGGGCAGGTAGTGGTCGGCCTGCAGCGAGCCGGTGCCCGGCTGCAGGATCTCGCCGGACGCTCCGCCGGACGCTCCGCCGGACGCCGTGCCGGATGCCGTGCCGGGGGACGCCGCGGCGCCCGGTGCGTCCTGCCCGCATGCGGTCAGGCCGGTCGCGGCGCCGGTGGCGCCCACGGCGCCGAGGGCCGAGGCGATCTGCAGGAAACGGCGGCGCCCGAAGGTGCGGGACAGGCGGTCGGCGGTGGTGGCGGGGGAGGGGGAACCAGGTGTAAACGTCATGTATACCGACGGTATCGGCGGGGTGTTGACACCGTATTTCACCGAGGTGTCCCCGGCATTGCGCTCCGCTCAGCCCACCGGCACCCACTCCGGGGGCACGTGCTGGGCGCGGTAGACGAGGAAGCTCTCGGTGTCGCTGCCGGGGGCGGCCGTTCCGGAGTAGGGGGACACGTACTCCCACACGATGCGTCCGTCCGGGGTGACGCGGAAGATCCGCCCGTGCATGCCTTCGGTGATCAACGTGGTGCCGTCGGGCAGGCGTTGGGCGTTGCTGACGAAGGCGCTGAAGAACTCCCACGGTTGGCGCCCGGAGTCCTCGGCGGTGTACTGCCACACGATCTGGCGGGTCAGCGGGTCGATCTCGAGCACGCGTGAGCCCGGGTAGATGCCCAACGCCGCCGGCGGGTACCCGGCGCCTCCCTGGTTGTCGAAGATGAGCAGGTTGCCGGCCCCGGGGAGTCCCTCGGCGATGAGGTGGGGATTGTGCTGCCCGGAGATCTGGTCCAGCGGGCGGGGGACGCTGCGGTGCAGGATGCGCTCGTGGTGGTCGCCGGGGGCACTGTCGAAGTAGGGCCCGAGCCGCCACAGGATCCGGTCACCGCCGCCGGCCCGGTCGACGACGGCGACCACGTTCGCCTTGCGTGAGCTGATGATCACGTTGCCCGGGGTGAAGGGGGAGGCGGGGTCCCCGCCGTGCAGGTGGTTGGGGCCGATGACGTTGGCGGTGTTCAGCTCGGCGTAGCCCCACGGGGTGTCCGGGTGTCGCCGGGCGCTCGCCCGCAGGTCCGCCAGGCCACGGTCGTCGAGTTCGAGTTCGTCGACGTGGTCGCCGAGCAGCCAGCGCCACACGGTGTTCCCCCCGGGGTCGACCTCGACGAGCCCCTGGTCGCCCACGGTGTCGGGGCCGAGAGCCTCCACGACCCGGGGGACGGTGACCAGGTAGAGCCGGTTGCCGTTGTCGAGCACCTGCCAGTCGTGGTTCTGCCGGGCGGCACCGCCGGGAGTCTGCGTGCCCCATTCCCAGCGCACCTCGCCGTCCCACGAGACCTCGCCCACGGTGCGGTTCGGGTAGATGCCGCCGTGGTCCTCGGTGGCGGGGTCCAGGTGTGTGAGCTGCAGGCCGATCCGGCCCTTCTCCCCGCCGACCAGCGCGGGGTCGATCACGCGGGAAGGCACGCCGGGGTGGTCCCAGCTGCGCACGACCGTGCCCAGGTCGTCGATCAGGCGGGTCACGCCGTCGGGGGCGGCGAAGAGCACGTAGCCGTCGCCGGCGTAGGCGGGGTCGTGGACGGTCACTCCGGTGGTTCTGTGATGTGTCATGTGCCCGCAAGCTACACAGCGCGGGCAGCAGCGTGAACCGATTGGATCGTGGTGAGTGAAACGTTTCACACCACATCGGCCCGCCCCTACATTGGGCGGCGTCCCACCGGCAGACTGCAAGGAGAACGACCATGCCGAACACATCCCGGGGAACGCGCCGCCGCGCGACCCTGGCCGACGTCGCAGCCCACGCGGGCGCGTCCACCACGGCGGTGAGCTACGTGGTGAGCGGGAGCCCGCGCCCGGTGTCGGACGCCCTGCGCGCCCGTATCGAGGCCGCGCTCGTCGACCTCGACTACCGCCCCGACCGCACCGCCCGCGCACTGCGCACCGGCGCGGCCACCGCCATGCTCGGACTGCTCGTGCCCCACGTGACCATGCCCTTCTTCTCCCGCGTGGCCGACGCGGTCGAACGCGTGGCAGGACGTCACGACCACCTCGTGCTGTTCGCCAACACCGACTTCGACCCGGCGAAGGAGGCGGACGCCGCGTCCCGGCTGATCGACGCGGGCGTCTCCGGCATCATCGTGCTGGGCGAGGGCGACGCCGCGGCGACCGAGGCGGTCTGTGCCGCGGCCCGGGTCCCGGTGGTGTGGGTGAACAACACCCGCGGCCTGGACAGTTCCGGTGTGAGCGGCGGTGGTGTGGTCTCCGCCGACCATGCCCACGCCGGCGCGTTGGCGACCAGGCACGTCCTCGCCACCGGCGCCACGCGCCCGGTCTTCGTGGGCGGGTTCACCGACGAGGAGACCGGAGGGGTGCGACGCGACACGGTGCAGCGTCGCTACGACGGGTTCCGCACGGCACTCGGCGCGCAGGACGCCGCGGCGCCGCGCATCCCCACCGACCTCACGGCCGCGGACGCCTACCGGGCCGTCACCGACCACCTTCAGGCGTCCGGCACCGGTGCGCCGGTGGCGGACGCCTTCGTCGTCGGTACCTACGGTCAGGCGGGGGCCGTCCTGCGGGCGCTGACGGACGCAGGACGCGACGTCCCCGGTGGCGTCTCCGTCGTCACCTTCGACGGCGGACCGGTGACCGGACACGAGTTCTTCCCGCTCACCAGCGTCCGGCAGGACCTGGACGCCGTGGCGTCCAACGCCCTGGCGCTCATCCGGGGAGCAGGACGGGCAGACGGCCCGCCCGCCCCCGTGCGCTTCACCCTGGAGCAGGGCGCGACGACCGTGGTCCCGGGAGGTGACCGGTGAGTACACGACACATCAGCCGGCTCGTCCCCGCGGCGTGGTTCGCCGGTTCGCTGGCACTGTTCCTGCTGGCCTGGCAGCTCGCCGCCGTCGTCGTCGACGACGCGCAGATGTTCCCCGGCCCGTCCGCCGTCGCCGCGGCCGCACGCGGGCTGTACTCCCACGGCTACCTCGCCGACAACGTGGTGCCGTCACTGACCCGAGTCGTCGTCGGATTCGCGCTGGGCGCCGGCGCGGGCGTGGTCCTCGGACTCGCGACCGGAAGGATCGCCCTGGTCAGCAGGCTGCTCGGCCCGATTCTGGTGCTGCTGCGTCCGGTGCCCGCCATCGCGCTGGTACCGGTGGCGATTGTGTGGCTGGGCATCGGCGAAGAGTCGAAGTACGCCGTCATCGCCTACGCCGTGGGGCTGACCGTGTGGCTGAACACCCATGCCGGCGCGCTCGCGGTCCCGCAGACCTACCTTCGTGCCGCGACCTCCCTGGGGGTCGGACGGGTACGGCAGTTCCTGGTGGTCGTGCTGCCCGCGGCCTCCCCGTCGATCGTCACGGGACTGCGACTCGGAGCCTCGGTGGCATTCATCAGCCTGATCGCCGCGGAACTGACCGGTGCGTCCTCCGGGATCGGCTTCCAGCTCCAGGAGTCCCGCCAGTACCTCGCCACCGACGCCATGTTCGTGGGACTGGTCACCCTCGGCGTGCTCGGCGCCGCGGTGGACCTGCTGATCAGCACGACCGGACGACAGCTGCTGCGGTGGGAGCGCTCATGAACGCCCCGGGAGCCGTGGAGATCACCGGAGTCTCGAAGCAGTTCACCGCGACCTCCGGACTCGCGGAGACGACACTGTCGCTGGCGCCGGGGTCCTTCCACAGCCTCGTGGGGCCCAGCGGGTGCGGCAAGTCCACGTTGCTGAACATCGCCGCCGGTTTCACCGCACCGGACGCCGGGCAGGTCACGCTCGACGGACGGGTGGTGCGCAGTGCCGGGGCGGACATCGGGGTGGTCTTCCAGCAGTACGCCCTGTTCCCCTGGCTGAGCGCCCGGGCCAACGTCGAGGTCGCGTTGCGGCCGCTGGTGCCGGGGCGTCTACACCGTCGGGCCGTCGCCGAGGAGTACCTGGACAGCGTGCGTATGGCCGGGCACGCCGACAGCTACCCGTCCCGGCTCTCCGGGGGCATGCAGCAGCGTGTCGCCCTGGCACGGGCGCTCGCGGCGGAGCCAGCCCTGCTGCTGATGGACGAACCCTTCGGCGCCCTCGACGCCACGACCCGCCGCCACACCCAGGAACTGCTCACCTCGGTGTGGGCCGAGCGCAGGACCACGGTCCTGTTCGTCACCCACGACGTCGACGAGGCGTTGCTGCTCAGCGACACGGTGCACGTGATGTCCCCGTCCCCGGGGACCGTCGTGGCCGACCACGTCGTGACCACACCCCGCCCGCGTGACGCCACCAACCCCGGTGACGACCACGCCAGCCTGCGCAGGACGATCCTGCGCACCATCGACCACTCGGTCAGAGAGAACCTGAGGACACCATGCTGAACACGTCACCGCACCGGCCACGCCGGGCGCTTCTGGCCCTGGCCACCCTGGCCACCGTGGCCTCCCTCGCAGGGACGTCCGCCTGCTCGGGTGGATCGCAGGACGACTCGCCGGACGGTGCCGACGTCTCGCTCGGCTGGTCCGCGGGCTGGACGGCCCCGCAGATCGCCGTGGCGGGGGAGGAGGGCTACTGGCAGGACCACGGGCTCGACGTCGCCACGACCCCCTTCGACAGCGGCAGGGACGCCCTCGAGGCACTGCTCGGCGGGGGCGTCGACGCCGCCGTCCTCACCGAGTTCCCGCTGGCGGCAGCCGCGCTGCGCGACCAGGACGTGACCGCGGTCGCGGCGCTGAGCAGCTACGACAACTACCGGGTCATCGGGAACAGGAGTTCCGGTGTCGAGGACATCGGCTCGCTCGACGGCAAGAAGGTCGGGGTCACGCTGGGCACCAACATGAACTTCATCCTCGACGAACTGCTCGCCGAGAACGACGTCGACGCCGAGATCGTCAACATCGGGCCGGCGGACTTCGCCACCTCCCTGGCGAATGGCGACATCGACGCCGGGCTGATGTTCGACACCTTCTACGAGCCGACCCGTACGGCCCTCGGCGACGACTACGTGGAGATCGAGGTGCCGCCGGAGCTCTACACCGGCACCATGCTGCTGGTGGTCTCCGACACCCTGCTCCGCGAGGCGCCGGGGAAGGTGGACGGCCTGGTCGACGCCGTCGGTGACGCCACCGCCACGATCGCCGACGACCCGGAGGGTTCCCGCGCGATCCTGGCGGAGAGCCTCGTCGGATCCGGCGGCGGCGGAGGCGGCGTTGTGGACGAGGCCACCGTGAGGGAGCGCTGGGACGAGTACGACTACGCCCCCTCGGACTCCTCCGCACTGCGCGACCTGATGGTCAGGGAAGGCGAGTGGATCCGGGAGAGTGGTGGCTCGGACAGTGGTGGTCAGGAAGGTGGCGGCGAGGACGTGGGGGAGAAGGTGGACGGCGTCCTCGACCCCGGGAGGCTCTAGTTCAGGGGGTGACATTACCTCCATTAATGTCACGGTCCGGTAACGATTGGTTATGCTTTGAGACGAGACACCGTAAACGGCATTTACTGTACACACCACGAAAGGTAGATTCTCATGGATCTCAGCATCGTCAGCTCCCTCGGCGACGGCATCTCCACCCTCCTGCACGGCCTCTGGCAGGGCTTCAAGCAGGTCCTGGACTCCGTCGGCGGATCCGCCGCGGGCATCGAGGGCACCATCGGCAGCGGCGAGCACAACCAGGACGTCTCCGGCTCCATCGCCGACGTCATCGGCAGCGCCGGCGGTTCCTCGAACTAGGTTCGCGCCGCCACCGCAACGGGCAACCCCACAGGATGGTCACACCACCCTGTGGGGTTGCCCGCTGCGTAGGGGAGGCGCGGCGGCCACGCGTCCTGCCCTCTAAGACCCCTGCGACGCCCAGCGGAAGCCCCGGTTCAGCAGCCTCATCACCGCCCGATACGCCCACGGCATGTTCACCTGCGCCCACCGGCCCACCCGGATGTCGGCACTGGTGTAGACCATGTAGCGGCCCTTGCGCGTGCCGTCCACGATCCTGTCCGCGGCCTCGGCGGGGCTCGCGGCATGCCCCTGGAAGAGCTTCGTCACCTTCGCCACCCGCTTGGCGGACTTGTCAACCCCGTCGATGTCGATGGTGCGCACCAGCGGTGTGTCCACCGCACCCGGTACGGCCACGTGCACGCTCACCCCGTGTGGCGCCAGGTCGAATCGAAGTACCTCGCACATGCCCAGCACCCCGCCCTTGGACGCGGCGTAGGCCGCGTGCCACGGCAGGCCGATGAAGCCGGCTGCGGAGGACACGCAGCACAGCCGGCGCGGACGCGCGTGGCGTCCGGTACCGATCTTCCCTGCCTCGGCCATCGCCGGGGCCAGCGCCTCGACCACGTGCACCGTACCCATCAGGTTCACGTCGATGACCTTGACCCACTTGTCGTGCGGCAGGGTGCGCGGATCGCCCCAGATCGCGATGCCGGCGACGTGGAACACCTCGTCCGGCGCGCCGAACTCCCCGGTGATCCGCGACGCCCATGCGCGCACCTCGTCGATGTCGGTGAGATCGAGCACCTGGTCGTCGAGCAGGGCGCCGGGGCGGATGCCGGTGACGTCGCGCGCCGTGGCGTCCAACCCTGTCTCGTCCCGGTCGACCAGGGCCACCTCGTGGCCCTCGCGCGCCAGGCGCAACGCCACCTCGCGTCCTATCCCGGACGCTGCTCCAGTCACCACACACCGCATCGTCGGGCCTCCTGTGAAGTCGAGGGTTTCGGCTGCAAACCTACCGCCGAACCTACCGCCGAACCTACCGCCGAACCTACCGCAGCTCCAGACCCAGCACCGCGTTCTCCACCAGCTCGCTCAGCGAGGGGTGCGGCCAGTACTGCTTCGTGGCGAACTCCTGCAGGTCCAGGTCGAACTCGATGGCGGTGACCAGCAGCTGGATCAGCGTGGCGGCCTGCGGGCCCATGATGTGGGCGCCGAGCAGGCGGTGCGAGTCGGCGTCGGCGATGAGCTTGCAGAACCCGGTGGTGTCCTCCATCGCCCAGCCGTAGGCCACGTCGGAGTACTCCTGCACCTTCACCGTGACGGTACGGCCGTTGTCGGACGCCCAGGCGCGTGCCTCGTCCTCGCTCATGCCCACGTACCCGATCTGCGGGTGGGAGAAGATGCCGCCGGGCACGTTGTCGTGCTTGAACGCCTCGAGCCCGGCAGGATCGGCGGCAGGTGCAGCGACGTTGTGGAACACCGCGCGGGCCTCCTGGTTCGCCACGTGCTTGAGCTGCAGCTCGTTGGCGGCGTCGCCCAGCGCCCACACCCCGGCGGCGGACGTGCGCCCGTAGTCGTCGACGAGGATCCGTCCGTCCTCGGCCAGTTCCACACCGCCGGCCGACGCATTGAGCAGGTCGCCGTTCGGCACCCGGCCCTGGGCGAGGAGCAGCTCGTCGGCGGCGATCTCGCGGCCGTCGTCCAGCGTGAGGGTGACCAGGCCGCCGTCGGCGCGTGCGTCGGTGACGGTGCGTCCCAGCACGTTCGTCCACTGTGAGCCGGACGCCTCGGTGAAGCGCGAGGACACCGTCTCGTCGAAGCGGCGCAGCAGACGCTCGGAGCGGTTGACGACCGTCACGTCCACCCCCAGCGCGGAGAAGACGTGGGCGAACTCCACGGCGATGATGCCGCCGCCGAGGATCACCATCGTGCGCGGCAGGTTCTCCATGCGCATCACGTCGATGTTCGTGCGGTAGGGCACGCCGGACGCCTCGATCACCGGCGGCACCCACGTGCGCGTGCCGGTCGCCAGGATCACCTGGTCGCCGGTGATCGTCCGGGCGTCCTGCCCCTCGCCGATGCGCAGGGTGCGCTCGCCGGTGAAGGACGCAATGTCGCTGAACAGGGTGATGTTCGGCGTCTCCTCGCCGCGGCGGTACTGCTCGCCGCCGCGGGAGATCGGGTCGATACGCCGACCGAAGACGCGCTCCTTCAGAGCCTCCCAGTCGACCCGCCAGCCGGCGACCGGTGCCGGGGCGTCCGCGGCACCGCCGACGGGGTAGAGGTTATAGCGCGAGGCGTCCGACAGCTCGCGGGCGACGTCGGCGGCGTAGACGTACATCTTCGTCGGGATGCAGCCGACGTTGATGCAGGTCCCGCCGAAGATGCCCTTCTCCACGATGGCGATCCGGCGGTCGTTGAGCTCCTCGGGGATGGAGTTGCCCGAGCCGGTGCCCACGATGATCAGGTCGAAGTGTTCTGGAGTCTCAGTCATTCCCCCGATGGTACGCAGCGGCGCGTGACCGCTCCCGGGGACGCCTGCTTGTCTCGTGCTTGTCGCGCGGATGGTGGGCGGATGTTGCGCGATCACCCTTCCAGGTAGGCGATCGGCCCGAAACCCTTCCTGGGCGGGCGACTATTTCACAGTTCCGCTACTCCGCTACTCCACAGTTCCGCTACTCCGCGGCGCCGGGGAGCCAGGCGTCCACCGCGGCGAAGGCGTCGGCTCGTACCGCGGGGGAGGACAGGAAGATGTCGTGCATCGCCCCGGGCACCACGCGCACCTCGCAGGACGGGTCGACCAGCGGTGCGGCGGCCACCATCTGCGCCGGACGCAGCACGGTGTCGGTCACGTACGAGCTCGGCTCCGGCACCTTCGCGCCCGAACCGCCAGCCCCGCCGGACGCACCGGACGCACCGGACGTGTCCGCCACCATGCGGCCGGCGCCGTGCGCGTCGGAGCACAGCAGCAGCGTGGGCACCCCGGTGGAGAACCCGCCGGTGTGCAGCTTGTTGATCTCCTTGCTCACCCCGACCAGCCAGCTGACCTGCTTGGGACGCGGCGAGGTCGGCTTGTACTCCAGGTCGTAGTCCCATTCGCCGTTGCGCGAGACGTGCAGGCTGTAGCCGTAGCTGGGGTTGATGCCCCCGGGCACGTGCCACGTCGGCCAGATGCCGGAGACCAGCGGGAAGAGCCGCCGGATGATGAAGTTCGTCGCGGCGTCGAACTGCAGGTCCAGCCACGGGCTGTTGAGCACGACGGCGTCCACGCTGTCGTGCAGGACGCCGCGGGCCTCGTCGCCGAGACGGGCGGCGGCGTGCAGCCGGGCGACGAACATCGTCACGTCCAGCCCGCCGGTGGAGTGGCCCACCAGGGTGGTGCTGCCGTGGCCGGCGCTGAGCATCGAGAGCGCCACGGCGAGGTCCTCGTCGTAGAGGGACTGTGAACTCACGTGGTGCCAGGTCTGGCCCTCGCGGTGGGAGCGTCCGCACTTGCGCAGGTCGATGCCGTAGACGGCGTAGCCGAGTCCGTGGAAGTGTTCGGCGACGTGGGTCTGGAAGAAGTAGTCGGTCATGCCGTGGACGAACAGCACCGCCGGACGCTCCCCCCATTCCGGTGTGTCCTGCGGGCGGTACCGGACGAGGGTGGCGCACACGGTGCCTGGTTCGCCCCCACGTCCGGCGGAGGTCTCCTCGTCCGGGTCGATCCCGAAATCGACGGTGTGGCGAGAGTACCCGTCGCCCAGGAGATCGGGCTCGAAGGCCAGTTCATGGACGCTTTGTCCGAGGGGCCGGGACAGGACGCTGGCGAGATTCTGGTGGCTGAGGGCGTTCACGGAAGGCAAGTCTAGTGCCCCTCGGGTGCGGCCCGTCGTGGCGTGCGGGGGCAGGACCGGTCCCGGCGCCGGCGGTGGGGGCGGGTTGTACGGGCGAGCGACCCGGGACGTATCATCGCACCATTGTGGACGCCGCGTGTGGTTTATGGGACTGCCCTTGGGGCAGCCCGGACGATCACCGGGTTGCGGCGAACAAGCAGCGATGAAAAGGATTGAGCTTAACGTGTCACCTTCCCAGAATGATCACGTCGACGTCGCCCTCATCGGCGCCGGTGTCATCTCCACCACCCTGTCCGTGATGCTGCGTCAGCTCCAGCCCGACTGGAGCCAGCTGATCATCGAGCGCATGGACGTCCCCGGGGCAGAGTCCTCCTCGCCGTGGAACAACGCCGGCACCGGCCACTCGGCCCTGTGCGAGCTCAACTACACGCCCGAGGTCAACGGCAAGATCGACATCTCCAAGGCCGTGGGCATCAACGAGAAGTTCCAGGCCTCCCGCCAGTTCTGGTCCTACCTCGTGGAGAACGGCACCCTGGGCGAGCCCAGCGAGTGGATCAACAAGACCCCGCACACCTCCTTTGGCCACGGCGCGGCACAGGTGGACTACATCAAGGCCCGCTACGAGGCCCTGAAGGACCACCCGCTGTTCCCGAACATGCACTACACCGACTCGGAGGAGGTCTTCTCCGAGAAGCTTCCGCTGATGGCCGACGGCCGTGACTTCCACGAGCCGGTCGCGATCTCCTGGACGGACGCCGGCACGGACATCAACTACGGTGCCCTGACCCGCCAGTACCTCGACGCCGTCACGGCCGAGGGCGTGGATGTGCGCTACGGCAACGAGGTCACCAACATCACCCGCGAGGGCTCCGGCTGGAAGATCGCCGTGAAGAACCTGCACAACGGCGACAAGTCCACCGTGCACGCGAACTTCGTGTTCGTCGGCGCCGGCGGAATGGCCCTGCCGCTGCTGCAGAAGGCCGGCATTCCGGAGATCCGCGGCTACGCCGGTTTCCCGATCTCCGGCGAGTGGCTGCGCTGCACCAACGAGGAGCTCATCGAGCAGCACTCGGCGAAGGTGTACGGCAAGGCCGCCAAGGGCGCCCCGCCGATGTCGGTGCCGCACCTGGACACCCGCATCATCGACGGCAAGAAGGGCCTGCTGTTCGGCCCGTACGCCGGCTGGACGCCGAAGTTCCTGAAGAACGGTTCGCTGCTGGACCTGTTCAAGTCCCTGCGCCCGGGCAACATCCCGTCCTACCTGGGTGTCGCCGCCCAGGAGATGGGGCTCACGAAGTACCTCGTCGAGGAGCTGCTGAAGGACCAGGCCGCCCGCGTGGAGTCGCTGCGCGAGTACATGCCCAACGTCGACGGCAAGGACTGGGAGCTGGTCACCGCCGGTCAGCGCGTCCAGGTCATCAAGCCGATCGGTGCGCCGAAGTTCGGTTCGCTGGAGTTCGGCACCGCGCTGATCAACTCCGGTGACGGCTCGATCGCCGGCCTGATGGGTGCCTCCCCGGGCGCCTCCATCGCCCCCTCGGCGATGATCGAGGTGCTGGAGCGCTGCTTCGGCAACCGCATGGCAGACTGGGCCCCGAAGCTCAAGGAGATGATCCCCTCCTACGGCGGACGCATCTCCAAGGACACCGCGCTGTTCAACGAGCAGTGGGAGCGCAGCCAGAAGACCCTGAAGCTCGGCGACTAGCAGGGGACTAGACTGCACGACCATGAGTCTTGTGTTGACCGGTGTGCCGGTGCTCGTGGTGGACGGCCCGGACGCGGCCGTCACCGCCGAGCTGCTTCGTGACCAGGGGGCCGTCCCCACGGTGGGACGTGCCGGGGACGTACCGGGGGACGCGCATTTCGCGCTGGTGCGCGTACCCGCGGCCACCGCGCAGGACGCAGCGTCCGACGCCGTCGCCTGGGCCGCCGCACACGGCGTCCCGGTGGACGACCGGCGGGCGGGGGAGACCACCGTCGCGAGTGCCGGCGCTGAAGGCACAGTCACGCTCGTCGGCGGTGGCCCGGGGGACGCCGACCTGGTCACCGTCGCCGGTGTACGCGCGGTGCAGGAGGCCGACGTCGTCCTGGCCGACCACCTCGGCGCGGTGACGCTGGCAGAGGAAGCCGCCGAGCGCGGTGCGGAGGTCATCGACGTGGCCAAGATCCCGTACTCCCGCCAGGTCTCCCAGGACCGCATCAACGAGCTCATGGTCGAGCGCGCGCTGGCCGGTCACCGGGTGGTGCGTCTCAAGGGCGGGGACCCCTACATCTTCGGGCGTGGCCACGAGGAGGTGCAGGCCTGCGTGGACGCCGGTGTGCCCGTGCGGGTGATCCCCGGGGTGACCTCGGTGACCTCCGCGCCGGCGGCGGCCGGGCTCTCCCTGACCCACCGCGGCCTGAACCACGACGTCACGGTCGTGTCCGGCCACGTGCCGCCGGGGCACCCGAAGTCGCTGGTGAACTGGCCGGCGGTCGCGGGGCTGACCGGCACGCTGGTGCTGATCATGGCCGTGCGCAACGCCGGGGCGATCGCCGCGGAACTGGTGGCCCGCGGGCGCGACGCGTCAACGCCGGCGGTCGTGGTGGAGAACGCCTCGACCCCGCAGCAGCGCGTCACCACCGCGACCCTGGACACCCTGGGCTCGACCATCGAGGAGCAGGGACTCGGCTCGCCTGCGATCATCGTCATCGGCGAGGCCGCGGCCCGGCGCATCGACGAAGCGGCGCAGTCCAGCTGATCCGCCGCACGGAAGTGTTACCACTCTCCGGCCGCGAGCGGTCACACCACCAGCGTCAGCGAGTCGGCCGGAGCCTTCCCGGCGCTGTTCGCCTGGTTGACCTCGACGGTCAGCCCGGCGTTGCGGGCGATCTCGGCGACACCCTCCACGTCCCCCGGGGTGGTCAGATCCACGTCCGCCGACGCCAGCTCGCGGGCCAGCAGGCCCTTGTAGTGCTTGTTGAAGTGGCTGACGACCTTGCGTGAGCCGTCCTCCCGCACGGACTCCACCCGCACCGTCACCGCACCGGGCAGGCGTCCGAGCTGGCGGTAGCCGCCGGAGCGCAGGTCCACCACCGTGCCGGGCACCTGCCGCAGCGCCTCGGTCACCGCCGAACCCCAGCGTGCCTTCATCGTCGGCGGCGTGGCCGGGGCGTCCTGCCCCTCGCGGGTCGGCAACTTCGTGCCGGACGAGAGCCGGTAGTGCGGCACCGGGTCGTCCGCGGAGAGCACACCGAAGAGCGCCGACCCCACCCCCAGGCGGGCCCTGGCGGGCACCGAAAGGGTGGTCACGTCGAGGGCGTCGTAGAGCACGCCGGTGTAGCGCCGGATGGCCGGGACGGTGGGGGCGGACAGCAGCCGGGTGTTGGCCTCCGCCTCGCCGCGCAGGGTCTCCGAAATACCGAGAACGTCCAGCGCAGCGTCCGGTTCCAGGGCGGAGAGGTCGGCGATGTTGCGGCGCCGGATCTCGTTCAGTGAGGGAAATGAGAGGGAGTCGAGATCCAGGGCCGGGCCGTCGCCGCCGGACGCCTTCGTTTCGGACGGGGGGAGCAGGATAAACATGCGGTACACCCTAGCGATACACACATACTGCTTTGAACTAGAGTACCGGTCATGATCACCCGGATGTCGTCCCTTTTCCTGCGCACCCTGCGCGACGACCCTGCGGACGCAGAGGTCCCCAGCCACAAGCTTCTGGTGCGTGCCGGGTATATCCGCCGGGCGGCTCCGGGCGTGTACTCCTGGCTGCCGCTGGGCCTGCGGGTGCTGCGCAACGTGGAGAAGGTCGTCCGTGAGGAGATGGCCGCCATCGGCGCCCAGGAGATCAGCCTGCCGGCGCTGCTGCCGCGTGAGGCCTACGAGGCGTCGGGACGCTGGGAGGAGTTCGGCAACTCGCTGTTCCGTCTCAAGGACCGCAAGGGGCAGGACTACCTGCTGGGCCCGACCCACGAGGAGCTGTTCACCTCGTTGGTGAAGGGGGAGTACAACTCCTACAAGGACTTCCCGGTCACCCTGTACCAGATCCAGAACAAGTACCGCGACGAGGAGCGTCCGCGTGCCGGCATCCTGCGCGGCCGTGAGTTCATCATGAAGGACTCCTACTCCTTCACCATGGATGATGAGGGCCTTGAGCAGGCCTACCAGGCGCACCGTCGCGCCTACCAGGCGGTCTTCGACCGGCTGGGCGTGGAGTACGCGATCTGTGCGGCCACGTCCGGCGCGATGGGTGGCTCGGCCTCCGAGGAGTTCCTGGCGATCTCCCCGAACGGCGAGGACACCTTCGTGCGCGCCACCGACGGCGACTACGCCGCCAACGTCGAGGCCGTCGTGACCCCGCACCCGCAGGAGCGTGAGGTGGACGGGCTGCCCGAGGCCACGGTGTACGAGACACCGGACGCCCCGACGATGGACTCGCTCGTGCAGTGGGCACGCACCGAGGGCATCACGGTCGACGGTCGGGAGGTGCAGCTCACCGACACGCTCAAGTGCCTGCTGGTCAAGGTCACCGAGCCCGGCGGCGAGCCGGAGCTCACCGGTGTCCTGCTGCCCGGTGACCGCGAGGCCGACATGAAGCGCCTGGAGGCCTCGCTGGAGCCGGCGACGGTGGAGCTCGCCGACGACAAGGACTTCGCCGCCAACCCCTTCCTGGCCAAGGGCTACGTCGGCCCGCGGGGCCTGGCGGACAACGACGTGCGCGTGCTCGCCGACCCGTGCATCGTGACCGGCACGTCCTGGATCACCGGGGCGGACAAGGCCAACCACCACGTGGTCAACATGGTCGCCGGACGCGACTTCACCCCGGACGGCTACGTCGAGGCCGCCAACGTGCGCGAGGGCGACGAGGCACCGGAGGGCATGGGCACGCTCACCTTGGAGCGCGGCATCGAGATCGGCCACATCTTCCAGCTCGGCCGCAAGTACACCGAGGCCTTCGACGTGCAGATCCTGGACGTCAACGGCAAGCGCTCGGTGCCCACGATGGGCTCCTACGGCCTGGGCGTCTCCCGGCTGATCGCGGTGCTCGCCGAGCAGATGCACGACGACAAGGGTCTGCGCTGGCCCAGCGAGGTCGCCCCCTACGACGTGCACGTGGTCATCGCCAACAAGGACGCCGCCGCCGGCGAGGCCGCCGAGAACCTGACCGCCAAGCTGGCCGAGGCCGGCCTGGAGGTGCTGTTCGACGACCGCCCGAAGGTCAGCCCCGGCGTGAAGTTCAAGGACGCCGAGCTGCTGGGCGTGCCCCTGGTGTTCGTGGTCGGCCGCGGTTTCGCCGAGGGCACCGTGGAACTGCGCAACCGGCTCACCGGCGACGTGGACAACATCGCCTACACCACCGCGGTGGACCTCTTCCTGGAGCGCCGCGGCTAGACGTCCCGCCCGTCCGGGCCCTCCCACCTTGAGCCCTCAGGTCGCTCGCGCGGCCCTGGGGCGACCTGTACGCTCAAGGTGCACACAGCACGCCACGAGTCGTGAGGAGGTGAGAGTCTCGGACAGGAATACGTCACACTTTTCCCGCCTCGCGGGGAGCCGGAAGATGGACCCGGAGCAGCTTCAGGAGCACCTGAAGCTACGCACCAGGGCCCGACGGATCCCCGACAAGAAGAAGCAGAACGAGCGAAGGGCCTGCCGGAACACCCGGCGGGCCCTTCCCGCGTCTGTGACCGCCTGTGCGGAGCCGGCTACCGGGACCGCCTACTCGCCGCGCACGCTGACGTCGAGCGGATCCTGGCCCAGGGCGTCCTCCAGGGCGGCCTCCGCACGTGCGGACATGGCGCACAGGGTGGCGACCAGGGCACGGTCGGCGTCGTCGACCTCGTCCACGGCATCGCGCAGGGCGACCGTGACGGCGTGGACGGCCTCGAGCAGGGTGCCCGCGGCCGAGGACGAGTCCGTGGGCGGGGTGAAGTCGTCCGGGGTGCTGTAGCCGACGTCGGCGGCGACCCCGGAGGCAGCGGTGAGCTCGTCGCGCACGGTGCGCATCCGGCTGGCCACGGTGGTGACCGTGGAGCGGTTGGACCCGGCGACCGGCAGTACCACGCCGGAGAGGTACACCGCCTGGTTGACCAGTTCGGTGGCCGGGGCCAGCGCCTGCGCGGTCTGCTCGGAGACCTCGCCGTCTTCACCGATACCGCCGAAGCCGAGGTCGAGGAGCTCCTGGTCGATGGCGCTGCCACCGGCGGTGGAGTCGTCGAGGGTGGCCAGTGCGGCGAAGAGCCCGGTGAGCAGGACGGCCCGGCCGCGTTCGGCGTCGTCGTCCGGGGCGGTGTCGCTGTCGGCGTCCTCGCGTTCGATGAGCCGCAGCATCAACTCACGGACGTCGTTGACGTCCGTCGCCTCCCCGGTGCTTCCCCCGGTCGGCTCGCAGCCCTCGGGCGGCTGCCCGTCACGGTCGGTGCCGCACAGTCGCACGATCTCGTCGTTGAGGGCGTCGACCTGTTCGGTGAAGATCGCCGTCCCCCCGGCGGCGTCGGTGCCCTCCAACTCGCCCAGCTGGGCCACGAGCGACTCCAGGCCCTGGTCGGGGCGGGGCGGTTCGCTGGAGCAGGCGGTCAGCGCGCCACCGGTGGCCCCGATGGCCAACGTCGCGGCGACGGCGACGACAGGTCGGACGAGGCGCCCGGGGTGTCGGGCGGGGGACGGGGTGGGATCGCTGGCGTGCACGGTCCCATAGTGCCATCCCGCACCGGTGATAGTCTTCACGGCATGGCTTTCCCTTCTGAACAGGACCTCGCCGAGGTCATCTCCCCGTTGGCCGCGCAGCTCGGCCTCGACCTCGAATCGATCACCGTGACCAGGGCGGGGGCGAAGTCGGCGGTGCGTGTCGCCGTCGACGCCGACGACCGTCCGGACCTCGACCAGCTCGAGGAGCTCAGTCGGGAGGTCTCGGCGGAGTTCGACGCGCGTGAGACGTCCGGCGCGCTGCGCTTCGGCCCGGGGTACACCTTCGAGGTGACCACCCCGGGGCTGGACACGCCGCTGACGCAGCTGCGGCACTTCCGTCGCAACGTCGGACGACTGGTGTCAGTGGGCGGCGAGGCCGCGCGCGTCGCCGCGGTGGAGCAGGAAGACGACACCGTGTGGCTGGTCCTGGACGGCGAGGGCAAGAAGGCCGCCCCCCGCGTCGAGCCCCGCGGATTGGCCTCGGTGGCCGGTGCTTTGGTAGAAGTTGAGTTTTCCGAGCCCCCGGCGGACCAACGTGAGCTGGTGGGCCTTGATCCCGAGAAGTACCGTGCGCTGCACGCGCAGAAGGACGACAAGTGAAAATTGACCTGAGTGCCCTGACCGCCCTGGAGAACATCGAGCACGTGCGCCGCAGCGCGTTGCTGGGGGCGATCTCCGCGGCCCTGCTGGACTCCTACCGGGAGCTGACCAAGGTGGACGGGCCGGCCCGTGTCGAGATCGACCGGACCGACGGCACCGTCACGGTGCTGCGTGTGGAGCGTGACGAGGACGGCAACGTCACCGGGCAGTTCGACGACACCCCGGAGGACTTCGGCCGGGCGGCGGCCAAGGCCGTGCGCGACGCGATCCGTGGTCAGATCAACATCGCCCGGGCGGACTCCACGTACACCCGCTACGCGGATCTGGAGGGCACGGTGGTCTCCGGTGTCGTCAACCGTGACGCCCGCGCCAACGACCGCGGCATCACCGTGGTCCACCTGGGTACCGAGGCCGACGGGCAGGACGGCCTGATCCTGGCCGCCGAGCACATGCCCGGCGAGAAGCTGGAGCACGGCGACCGGGTGAAGTGCTTCGTCACCGCGGTGAACAAGGGGCAGCGTGGGGTGCAGATCCTGCTGTCGCGCACGCACCCGGAGCTGGTGCGTGGCCTGTTCGCCCTCGAGGTCCCGGAGGTCGCCGACGGGTCGGTGGACATCACCGCGATCGCCCGTGAGGCCGGCCACCGCTCGAAGATCGCCGTGACCTCCACGGTCAACGGCCTCAACGCCAAGGGTGCCTGCATCGGCCCGCGCGGCCAGCGTGTCACCGCGATCATGGAGGCGCTCGGCGGGGAGAAGATCGACATCGTCGACCACTCCGACAAGCCGGACGTGTACGTGGGCAACGCCCTGGCACCGTCGAAGGTGGTGCGTGTGGACGTCACCGACCACGACATGCAGGTCGCCCGCGCGATCGTGCCGGACCACCAGCTGTCGCTGGCGATCGGCAAGGAGGGCCAGAACGCCCGCCTGGCCGCCCGGCTAACCGGCTGGAAGATCGACATCCGCCCCGAGTCCGACCCCGACGGCGGCGAGGAGGGCGACCGTGGCGTCCGGCAGGACCGTGCCGACAGTGCCGACGGTGCCGACCGTGACGCGGACGAGCAGAGCGGGAACCAGCTCGGCGACCCGGTGGCGCAGGTCTGACACGCCTGTAATTCAGCGTCCGCACAGGTGGGGGACGTGCGGGGCACCCCGTCGTCGTGGCGGTTGGCCCCGCGGGGCTGTCGCACGTTAGACTGTGTATCGGTCTGACGGCGAGGAGAATAGAGGTTGCACGTGTCTGATCGTGTCACCACCGCCTCGTCGGATGCGGGTCCCCAGCGGACCTGCATCGCCACCCGTGCCGTCCGTCCCGCGTCCGCGCTCCTGCGCTGTGTCGCGGTGAGGGACGTCACCGGTGGGGGAGAGGGCACGACTCGTGTCGTGCCCGATCCCGGACGGCGCCTGCCGGGCCGTGGTGCGTGGATCACCGCGGACGTCAAGGCGTACGAGACCGCCGTACAGCGCCGGGCTTTTGTCCGGGCGCTGAAAGTGTCCGCCGACGTGGACACGACCCCTGTACTGGAGTTCCTGAACACCCGCCCCCGTGGTGGACGTGGGAACGTGCCGGGGCCGTCGACGGGTCGGCAGTCACCGCATCTGACCACCAGCCCGGTGGCCGAGAAGGAAAAGGAAACCGATTACTGATGAGCGCACGATGAAGCAGCATCAGCGATGAGTGTCCAACTGACCTGGAGTCGTACGTAGTCGACCTCGTGGAGTGAAGATCCACGGGCCACCGGCCTGCGACTCCGACATAACGAAGGAGAGCAGTGCCCGGAAAGCTACGTGTCCATGAGCTGGCTAAGCAGCTCGGAACGACAAGCAAGGAACTTCTCGCCACGCTCAAGGAGCAGGGTGAGTTCGTGAAGTCGGCGTCCTCGACGGTGGAACCGCCGGTCGTCAAGAAGATGAAGAACCACTACGGCGCGTCCGCCGAGTCCAAGCAGGACGGCGCCGACGGCGCAGCCCTGCCGGACCTGAGCGGTCAGCCGACCGCCCAGGCGTCCGGCGACGCCGCAGCGGCGAAGCCGGGGCCCGCAACCTCGGCGAAGCCCGGTGCCGCAAAGCCCGGCGCCAAGCCGGGTCCCGCGACCTCGGCGAAGCCCGGTGCCGCAAAGCCCGGTGCGAAGCCTGCCGCGAAGCCCACCCCTGCCCAGGCACGTCCGGCCACCCCGGCCGACGAGGCTCCTGCGCAGGACACGTCTGCAGCCACCACCCCGGCCGCGACGCCTGCCGACGCCAAGACCGACGCCAAGCCTGCCGCGAAGCCGGCGGCAGAGCGTCCGAAGCCGGGTGCGGCGAAGCCCGCCCCCAAGCCCGCCGCGAAGTCCGCCGAGGCGACGCCCGCCTCCGCGCAGGACGCCGCGTCGTCCAAGCCGGGCCCGCGCCCGGGGCCGAAGCCGGGCGGTGCCCGTCCGGGTGCCAAGCCGGGCCCGAAGCCCGGTGGACGCGCCCCGCGCGTGGCCAACAACCCCTTCTCCTCCGGCACGGAGCGTCCCGCACCGCGCCCGCAGGCAGGTCAGGGTGGCCAGGGCGGTCAGGGCTCCAAGTCCGACATGCCTCGTCCCGGTGGTTCCACCGGTCGTCCGGCACCGCGTCCGGGCGGTAGCGGCGCAGCGAAGCCGGGTGGGCGTCGTCCCAGTCCCGCCTCGATGCCCAGCCACCCGAGCCCCGGGCAGATGCCGGCGAAGGCCAGCACCGGTGGCGGCGGCGGTCGTGGCCGTGGCGGCCAGGGCAGCACCGGATCCGGTGGACCCGGTGGTCCCCGCGGCGCACGCGGCGGACGTCGTGGCGGTACCGCAGGTGCCTTCGGCCGTCCCGGTGGCGCACCGCGTCGCGGACGTAAGTCGAAGCGGCAGAAGCGTAACGAGTACGAGGCGATGCAGGCCCCGAGCGTGGTCGGTGGCGTCAAGCTGCCGAACGGCAAGGGCGCGAAGATTCGCCTGCGCCGTGGCGCGTCGCTGTCCGACTTCGCCGAGAAGATCAACGCCGATCCGGCCGCACTGGTCCAGGCGATGTTCAACCTCGGCGAGATGGTCACCGCGACCGCCTCTGTCCCGGACGACACGCTGAAGCTGCTCGGTGACGAGATGGCGTACTCCGTGGAGGTCGTCTCCCCGGAGGACGAGGACCGTGAGCTGCTGAAGTCCTTCGACCTGCAGTTCGGTGAGGACGTCGGTGGTCGTGAGGACCTCCAGCACCGTTCCCCGGTGGTCACCGTCATGGGTCACGTCGACCACGGTAAGACCCGCCTGCTCGACACGGTCCGCAAGACCAACGTCGGTGGCGGCGAGGCCGGCGGCATCACCCAGCACATCGGTGCCTACCAGGTGCCGGTCGAGGTCAACGGTGACGAGCGTCTGCTCACATTGCTGGACACCCCCGGTCACGAGGCGTTCACCGCCATGCGTGCCCGTGGTGCCAAGGCGACGGACATCGCGATCCTCGTGGTCGCCGCGGACGACGGCGTGATGCCGCAGACGGTCGAGGCGATCAACCACGCCAAGGCCGCCGACGTCCCGGTCGTGGTCGCGGTGAACAAGATCGACAAGGAGGGCGCGTCCCCGGAGAAGATCCGTGGCCAGCTCACCGAGTACGGTCTGGTCCCCGAGGAGTACGGCGGCGACACCATGTTCGTCGACATCTCGGCCAAGCAGGGCACGAACATCGAGGACCTCCTCGAGGCCGTCGTCCTGACCGCCGACGCCTCGCTCGAGCTCGTCGCCAACCCGGACATGCCCGCCCAGGGTGTCGCCATCGAGGCGCACCTGGACCGCGGTCGTGGCCCGGTCGCCAACGTCATCATCCAGCGCGGTACGCTGCGCGTCGGTGACTCCATCGTCGTCGGTGACGCCCACGGTCGTGTGCGCCGCATGGTCGACGAGCACGGCGACGACGTCAAGGCCGCAGGCCCGTCGATGCCGGTGCAGGTCCTGGGCCTCACCAGCGTCTCCGGTGCAGGCGACAACCTGCTCGCCGTGGACGACGACCGGACCGCCCGGCAGATCGCCGACCAGCGCAACGCCCGTCGCCGCAACGCGATGCAGGCCCGGTCCCGCAAGCGGATCAGCCTGGAGGACCTGGACAAGGTGCTCAAGGAGACCAGCCAGCTCAACCTCATCCTCAAGGGCGACAACGCCGGTACGGTCGAGGCGCTGGAGGACTCCCTGCTGCAGATCGAGGTCGACGACGAGGTCAGCCTGAACATCATCGACCGCGGTGTGGGTGCTGTCACCCAGACCAACGTCGACCTGGCTGCCGCGTCCGACGCGATCATCATCGGCTTCAACGTCCGTGCGGAGGGCAAGGCCACCGAGGTCGCCAACTCCGAGGGCGTGGAGATCCGGTACTACTCGGTCATCTACGACGCCATCGACGAGGTGGAGCAGGCTCTCAAGGGCATGCTCAAGCCGGTCTACGAGGAGCGCGAGGTCGGTACCGCCGAGATCCGTCAGCTGTTCAAGGCCTCCGCCGTCGGCCTCATCGCCGGTTCGATGGTCCAGACGGGCAAGATGCGCCGCAACGCGCAGATCCGCCTGATCCGCGACGGCAGCGTGGTGACCGAGAAGGCCACCATCGAGTCCCTGCGCCGCGAGAAGGACGACGTCACCGAGGTCAGCCACGGTTACGAGTGCGGTATGGTCCTGTCCTACCCGGACATCCAGGTCGGCGACACGATCCAGGCCTACGAGCTGGTCGAGGTCCCGCGCGAGGACGTCAAGAAGGACAAGAAGGACGGCAAGTAGAGTCAGCCGCAGCCTTCGGGCCTGCCGGGAGCCCTGATCCCCGGCGCACCACCGGCCCCGTCCCGTCGAGGTGACTCACCCATGAGTCCCCCGCGGGGCGGGGTCGGGTCGTGTCTGCCGTGCCACCGACTAGAATCAACCCGTAAGAAGTCCACCGGACCCACAGCGTCCAGGAAGAAGGGGAGCCCCAGATGGCTGACCACGCCCGCGCCGCCCGTATGGCGAAGCGCATCATGACCATCGTCGCCTCGGCGATCGAGCGCGACGTGAAGGACCCGCGGCTGGAGTTCGTCACCGTGACGGACTGCCGGGTCACCGGCGACCTGCACGACGCCACGGTGTTCTACACCGTGCGCGGACGCACCGTCGACGAGGAGCCGGACACCGCCGCGGCCGCCGAGGCGCTGCACCGCGCCCGCGGCCAGCTGCGCAAGATCGTCGGCGACCAGCTGTCGGTGCGCTTCACCCCCACGCTGCGCTTCGAACTCGACACCGTGCCGGAGGCCTCGGCGCACCTGGAGGAGCTGCTCGCGAAGGCCCGCGACATCGACTCGCGTGTGCGCGCGCAGGCCGAAGGCGCCACCCCGGCCGGCGAGGCGGACCCCTACAAGTCGGCCGACGAGCCGGAGGAGTGAGCACCACCCCACCCGGCTCGGCCAACGACGTGAGGGCGGACACCCGGACCATCCTCGGTCTGGCGTGGCCCGCCCTCGCGGTGTTGGCGGCCACCCCGCTGTACCTGTTGTGGGACACCGCCGTCGTCGGACGCCTCGGCGCGTCCGAACTCGCCGCCCTGGCGGCCGGCGCGACGGTACTCGCGCAGGTCACCGTCCAGCTGACGTTCCTGTCCTACGGGACGACGGCGCGGGCGGCGCGGAGGCACGGTGCCGGGGACACCCCCGGCGCCGTGTCCGAGGGCATCCAGGCGTCCTGGGTGGCGGTGGCCGTCGGCGCGGTGCTGGCGGTGCTGGTGGCGGTCTTCGCCACCCCGGTGACCGCGGCGCTGACCGGTGGCGGTGAGGGGTCTCCCGTCGCCGCCGAGGCGGCGCGCTGGTTGCGCGTGACCTCGCTGTCGGTGATCCCGGCGCTGCTGACCATGGCCGGCAACGGTTGGCTGCGCGGGGTGGCGAACACCCGCGCCCCGTTGTACTTCACCCTGGCCGGCGTGCTGCCGATGGTCGTCACGGTGCCGTGGGCGGTCGACCGTTTCGGTCTGGTCGGCTCGGCGTACGCCAACGTGCTCGGCGAGGTGATCACGGCGTCCTGCTTCGTGGTGTGCCTGGTGCGCACCTGGCGCCGCGAGGGCGACGGGCGGCCGGTCACCCCGAGCTGGGCGGTGATCCGTCCGCAGCTGTCGATGGGACGCGACCTGATCCTGCGCTCGATGAGTTTCCAGGTGGCGTTCCTGTCCGCCGCGGCAGTGGCCGGACGGATGGGGGAGTCGTCCCTGGCGGCCCACCAGGTGATGCTGCAGCTGTGGAACTTCCTGACGCTGGTGCTGGACTCGGTGGCGGTGGCCGCGCAGGCCCTCGTCGGTGCCGCGCTGGGCTCGGCCTCGGTGCGGACCGCCTGGCGGGTGGGCAACCAGGTGCTGCGGTTCTCCGTGGGTGCCGGTCTGGTGCTCGCCGGGCTGCTGGCGGCCTGGGCGCACGTCATCCCCCGGTTGTTCACCACGGACGACACGGTGCTCTCCACGATGTGGGGGCCGTGGTGGATCCTGGTGGCGATGGTCGCTCTCGGCGGAGTCGTCTTCGCCATCGACGGTGTGCTGCTGGGCGCGGGGGACGTAGCGTTCCTGCGGACCGCGTCGATAGTTTCGGTACTGGTGGGTTTCCTGCCCGGCGTGTGGTTGTCCTTCGCCTTCGACCTCGGGCTGACCGGGGTGTGGTGCGGGCTGCTGGCCTTCATCGTGATCCGGTTGGCCGCGGTGGTGTGGCGCTACCGCAGCGGGCGGTGGACCCGGGCACCGGGAGTGACGTAAGAGACTGAAGTGACTAGAGTGGTCAGGGTGATTGGCGTGGAGGACGAGACGGACGGCAACCCCGACGGCAAACCCGGAGCGAACCCGGGCGGGCGCACGCGTACGCTCTGGGCCGTCTCGGACCTGCACGTGGCCGCCCGCGGCAACCGCGAACTGGTCGACGAGACCGTGCGCCCGCGTCATCCCGGCGACTGGTTGATCGTCGCCGGCGACGTCGCCGAACGCACCTCCACGATCCTGGACGTGCTGCGCGAACTCTCCGAACGCTTCGCCCAGGTCATCTGGGTGCCCGGCAACCACGAACTGTTCTCCCGCGCCGCCGACGAGGTCCACGCCGAGGAGAAGTACGAGGAGCTCGTGAAGGGCTGCCAGGCGATGGGCGTGCTCACCCCGGAGGACCCCTACCCGCGCTTCGCCGGACGCACGGTGGTGCCCATGTTCACCCTCTACGACCACTCCTGGCGCGACCCGCTGGTCAGCGTGGAGTCCGCGCTGTCGGCGGCGGAGGGCAACGGGGTGGTGTTCACCGACCAGGTCGCCATCGCACCCTATGTGGACGTTCCGCTCTGGTGCCAGCGTCGGCTGGGTTACACTGTGCGGCGACTGTCGAAGGTCTCGGGGCCGACGGTGCTGGTCAACCACTGGCCGCTGGTGCGTGAGGTGACCTCGCGTCTGCGGCTGCCGGAGGTGGCGTTGTGGTCGGGAAGCCGGCACACGCAGGACTGGCCGGTACGTTTCGGTGCCGAGACCGTCGTCTACGGGCACCTGCACATCCCGGTCGTGACCGAGGTGGACGGTGTCCGTCATGTCGAGGTGTCGCTGGGCTACCCCCGGGAGCGCGAGCGGACCCTCGAACAGCGCCGCGAACGGGACCTCTGGCCGTACCCGGTGCTGACCGACAACACCGGAGAGGAAGCGGGATGATCATCGCAGCCCCCTACGTCGCCGTGGGCCTCGGCGACTCCGACCGCGCCCCGGTGGTGCCCCGGGACGTCGTCCCGCCGGACGCCGGCCTGGTGGAGTACCACCCCGGCGACCTCATCGACCTGGCCCACTACGAGGAACTGGACGACGACGAGCGCCGCATCGTCGGCGCCGCGGTGGACTCGCGCAGGTCCGAGTTCGGCGACGGTCGCTGGTGCGCCCACCGCGCGCTGCGCGGACTCGGCGTGGACGGCCCGATCCTGCGCGGCGACAAGGGGATGCCGCTGTTCCCGGACCACGTCACCGGCACGATCTCGCACACCCGCGGGCTGCGCGTGGCACTCGTGGCGCGCACCGACCGGTGGCGCAGTCTCGGGCTGGACGTCGAGGTCGCCCAACGCCTGCCGGACGGCGTGCTGTCCGCGGTGAGTTCCGCGCGCGAACGCCGCTCACTGCAGCGCGCCGCGCAGCGCGCCCCGGGACGCTCGCTGGGCACCGTGCTGTTCAGTGCCAAGGAGGCGGTGTACAAGGCATGGTTCCCCGTGGTGGGACGCTTCCTGGACTTCGACGAGGTCGAGCTGCAGCTCGACGTCGCCGACACCTTCGGCGCCGCCGCCTCGTCCGCCGCCTCGTCCCCTGAGGTCGGCGGCCGCTGGCACGCCCGGGTGCTCTCGCAGCCCACCCCGCTGCCCTCCCTGAGCGGTCACTGGGTGATCCGCGACGGCTACGTGGTCACCGTCTGCGCGATCCCCAACTGACCGGGGTCTTCCAACTGACCGGTACGGATCAGTAGTAGCCGCCCTGGCGGAAGTCCCAGGAGTTGAACTGGTCGGCGAGGATCAGCACGATCTCGTCGTTGTAGATGCCCTTGCGGATCAGGGTGGGGCAGGGGGTCACGCCGCGCTCACCGTTCTGCTCGGGGACCAGGGTGCCGTCGTCGTCGACCATGGAGACCATCACACCCTGCTCGTAGCGGGTGTCGATGCTCTTGTCCGGCTGGATCGAGGCCACGTAGTCGTTGCCCTCGATGATCAGGTCGGCCTCGCCGGCGATCTCGTCGCCGATGCCCTCGATCAGGCCACGGTTGCCCTGGCCGGACGGGTTGGCGGAGGAGGCGAAGACCAGGCGGCGGTCCTTCTCCCACAGCTCACGGGCGATGTTCTCGCCGGGGGTGCCGAACTTCAGGACGAAGCAGCTGGTGTTGCGGGTGTCCGAGGCCAGCTCGCCGGCGCCCTCGGGCATGTACTTGTCCTGCGCACCGTCCTTCCACGGCAGGATGCAGCCCATGAGGATGTCGCGCTCGGCGCAGGTCCGGTAGAAGTTCTCGATCTCCGGGGTCAGCTGGGCGAGCTCCTTGAGCTGCTCCAGCGAACCGCACAGCACCACGCCGGGCTTGTTGCGCTTACGGTGCTTGACAGCGAACTTGCGCTCCAGGCCCTCGCGGTCGCTGGTGGCGATGATGTAGCCGACCTTGGTCGGGGTGACCACGATGTGGCCCGGCGTGCGGAGCAGGTCGACGGCCTCCTGCTGCAGTCCGCCGTTCCACTGGATCTGGCGGGAGTTCTCGTTCTCTGCCATGGCTTCCTCTCTGACGTCCAACTGTTTGGCTGTATCTTCACCGCACCCCCGCCCGTCTCACTGGTCGGGAGAGTCAGTCTCACACTCTGGCATTGTAGAGTACCGGCGTGAGACGCGCTGAATCGGGGGCCGAATGGTGTCGCGCTCAGTCCATGCCCGCCGGACGCGCCACGAACACGCTGGCCGCGCGCCGTCCCTTCTCCTCCAGCAGCGCGATCGCCCGGCCGTCCGGCGTGACCGCGGCGTACACCCCCTTGGTGCCCTCCGGCTCCAGCCACTTGCCCAGCGACAACGCCACACCCTCGTCGGCGCTGACCTCGCGCACGGGGAAGCAGGTCGACATCGCCGCGTCGAGCCCCAGGGACAGCTCCGGGGCGGCGTCGGTGGTGTCGCGCACCTGCAGCAGGGCGTCCAGCGTCCGGGCGTCCCGGATGTCGAACGGGCCCACGCTGGTGCGACGCAGCGCGCTGAGGTGCCCGCCCACGCCCAGCGCCTCGCCCACGTCGCGGGCGATGGAGCGGATGTAGGTGCCCGAGGAGCAGTGCACGGAGACGTCCACCTCGCAAGCACCGTCGGGTGCGCCGAGGCGCACGTCGGTGACGTCGAGGGAGTGCACGGTGACCGGACGCTCCGGCAGCACCACGTCCACCCCCTCGCGCACCAGCTCGTGGGCGCGACGCCCGTTGACCTTGATCGAACTGACACTGCTGGGGCGCTGCATGATCTCACCGGTCTGCGCGGCGAAGGCCTCGCGCACACGCTGCTCGGTCAGCGACGCCAGGGCGTCCGGCGCGGCGGTGGTCAGCACGTCACCCTCCACGTCGTCGGTGACCGTCGAGGCGCCGAGGCGCACCGTGGCCTCGTAACGCTTGTCGTGGGTGACCACGTGGGCGAGAAACTTCGTACCGCGTTCCACCCCGATGACCAGCACGCCGGTGGCCATCGGGTCCAGTGTCCCGGAGTGGCCCACCCGCCGGGTGCCGAATACTCGGCGACAGCGGGCGACCACGTCATGGCTGGTCATTCCGGCGGGTTTGTCCACGACGACGAGGCCGGAGCGGGCGATGAGCCCCACGGCCGATTCACTTCCAGGCATGGAGCACAGTCTATGTGGTGGGCCACGATGTCGTAGTGTTGTGCCCGTGGATATCTGGAATGGACTGGACGAGGTTCCCTCGGACCTCCAGGGAAGCGTCGTGACGATCGGTGTCTTCGACGGGGTGCACCGCGGGCACCAGAAACTCATCGGCACCGCCGTGGACAAGGCTCGCGAGCTCGACGTCCCCGCGCTGATGATGACCTTCGACCCGCACCCCACGGTGATCTTTCTGCCGAAGAACGTGCCGCCGCTGCTGGCGACCGTGGAACAGCGCGCCGTCAGTGCCGCCCGCTACGGCATCGACGGCATGGTCGTGGTCGCCTTCGACGACGAGATCATCTCCTGGAGCCCCGAGGAGTACTTCCGCAACGTCATCGTGGACCGCTTCAAGGCTCGCGCCGTGGTGGTGGGGGAGAACTTCACCTTCGGCAGCCAGGCGTCCGGCACCGCCGAGACGATGAAGGAGCTCGGGGAACGCTACGGCGTGGAGGTCGTCGTGCACGGGCTGCTGCGCGACGGTGACGAGGACGGTGACGAGGACGGTGACGAGGACGGGGGAGACGACGGCCACACCGTGTGCTCGTCCTGGATCCGCGAACGCCTCGCCGCCGGCGACGTCGCCTCCGCCGCCGGCGCGATCGGCCGCAACTTCACCGTGCGTGGCGTGGTCACCCGCGGTGCAGGACGTGGCGGGGCCGCGTTGGGGTTCCCGACCGCCAACCTCTACTTCCCGGACAGCCAGGCGCTGCCCTCCGACGGCGTCTACGCCGGCGACCTGCGCATCCTGCCGACGCAGAAGGATCCCGCCGGCGCGCTCGTCGGCGACATGCCGGTCGACGTGCACCTGCCCGCGGCGATCTCCGTGGGCACCAACCCCACCTTCGGCGACGAGACCCGCAGCGTGGAGGCCTTCGTCCTGGACCGCGACGCCGACCTGTACGGACGCAAGGTCACCGTCAGCTTCATCGAGCACATCCGTGGCCAGGAGACCTACGACGGGCTGGACGAACTGGTCACCGCCATCGGCAACGACGTCGCCGCCACCCGACGATTGGTCCCGGCCGAGCGCGGATGATAGTGTCGGTCGGTCTGTGACTGTGGTTCGCGGTAGTCACAACGGCGTGTCGAACGTCTACTTTTTGCGCGGACTGAAACAACAATCAGGAGAATCACCATGGCTCTGACCAAGGACCAGAAGGCTGACACCCTCAAGGAGTTCGGTCTCCACGAGACCGACACCGGCTCCCCCGAGGCGCAGGTCGCGCTGATGACCGTGCGTATTCGTCAGCTCACTGAGCACCTCAAGTTCCACAAGCACGACCACCACTCCCGCCGCGGCCTGCTGCTGCTGGTCGGTCGTCGCAAGCGACTGCTGAAGTACCTGCAGGAGAACAACGTCGAGCGTTACCGTTCCCTGATCGAGCGCCTGGGCCTACGTCGCTAGTCGACCTCTCCCAGTGACCCCGCGGATTCATTCCGCGGGGTTTTCGCGTGTGGTGACGGGGGCGGCCGGCGCAATCCCTGCATTTCGGTTCCCTCGCTGCCACGGTCGGTGCAGATGTGCAGACTTTACGCAGGACCATCCCCCGGGGGCAGGGGAGTGCCGTAGTGTTCGTGTGCAGAACGACACGGTACCGGGGAGGGTGACCATGGGTGGGGTGGGGAAGGATCATGCGGTGTGGAGCACCGCGCAACTGTCGGCGCGGGGACTCACACGCCACGGGATTGCGACGAAGGTGGCGAACGGGGAGTTGATCCGGCTCGCCCGCGGGTACTACGCGGCCGGGGACGTCTCCGAGATGCAGGTGCTGCAGGCCCTCGCCGCCGGGCACGACGGCCTGGTGTTCCGCGGGACCACGGCCGGCGCGATCTACGGGGGGGGGTGCGAGAAGATGAGCTGGCCGGCGCAGGCCTACCTTCCGCGCGGCGGGGCCCGCAGCGGAGGAGCGCTGTTGGACGTCCGGACCCGCGCGCGTCCCCGGACGCGGCGCGTCGAGGGGCTCGACGTGATCACGCCGGTGCAGACCGCGGTCGAGCTGATGCAGGACGTCCCGGCGCAGCATCTCGGTGAGATGCTCGCGCGTGCGTACCCGGGGGTGAAGGGAAACGACGTCCTGGCGTCCGACATCGCTGCGCTGTCGCGCAGCCGCCGGGGCGCGGTGGCAGGGCTGCTCGACGGGGTCGTCACCGGCACCGCCAGCAACCGGGAGGCCAGGGTGCTCGTCGAGATCGACAGCTTCGCCTTCCACGGTGCCGGTGGGGCGAAGGCGGGTGAACGCACCTTCGTCGTCGACCGGTGGAAGGGGAACATGGCGACGAGGTGGGGGTGGGCGCTGTTGCGCTACACCGACCGGTGTATCGGCGGTGCGCTTGCGCATGTGGTGGACGAGCCGGAGCAGCGAATCATGCCTGACGTGGTGTAAGGTGATCTGCGGCAATTGTCCAGGATTTCCGAATCACGAAAGACCGCTCCCACCGTCGGCACCGATGATCGACACCGGGAACATCAAAGACGTAGAAGGCAGACACACCAACGTGACTTCCCAGAACGAGAACGACACCCAGGCCAAGAAGGCCCCGGCGAAGAAGGCACCGGCCAAGAAGGCCCCCGCCAAGAAGACCCCCGCGAAGGCCAGCGCGGGCACCACCGCCACCTCGAAGGCGCCGGCCAAGAAGGCCCCCGCAAAGAAGGCTCCGGAGAAGAAGGCCACCAAGCCCGCCCCGACGCACACCGCGGAGCTCATCGACCCGGACTCCGGCGTCTGGGAGTCCACCGCCACCATCGACAACGGTGACTTCGGTACCCGCACGGTCTCCTTCGAGACCGGGCTGCTGGCCCGTCAGGCCGACGGTGCGGTCACCGCATACCTCGACGACGACACCATGATGCTGTCGACCACCACCGCCTCGAAGAAGCCGAAGGAGAACCTCGACTTCTTCCCGCTGACGGTGGACGTCGAGGAGCGCATGTACGCCGCCGGACGCATCCCCGGCAGCTTCTTCCGCCGCGAGGGTCGCCCCGGCTCCGAGGCCGTGCTGGCCTGCCGCCTGATCGACCGCCCGCTGCGTCCGACCTTCGCCAAGGGCATCCGCAACGAGGTCCAGGTCGTGGTGACCGTCATGTCGCTGGACCCCGACGACATGTACGACGTCGTCGCCATCAACGCCGCCTCCGCCTCCACGCAGCTCTCCGGCCTGCCGGTCTCCGGCCCGGTCGGTGGCGTGCGCATGGCTCTCGTCGTCGACGAGGACCACGCCGAGGGCCAGTGGGTCGCCTTCCCGAACCGTCAGCAGCAGGAGAAGGCCGTCTTCGAGCTCGTCGTCGCCGGACGCGTCGTCGAGCCGGTCCGTACGGGCCGCAGCCGCCGCAAGCCCGCCCCGGGCGAGAACGTCGCCATCATGATGGTCGAGGCCGGCGCGACCGACAACGTCGTCGAGCGCGTCGCCGAGGGTGCCCCGGCACCGACCGAGGCCATCGTCGCCCAGGGTATCGACGCCGCGCGCCCGTTCATCGCGGAGCTGTGCGGTGCACAGGCCGCACTGGCCGACGCCGTCGACACCCAGGCCCGCAACTTCGAGCTCTTCCCGCCCTTCGGCGAGGACGTCTTCGCCGCCGTGGAGTCCGAGTCCGCCACCAAGCTGGCCGGCATCATGGCCATCGCCGACAAGGCCGAGCGCGACGAGCAGCTCTCCGCCGACATGGCGGAGGTCGTCGACGCCCTCGAGCCGCAGTTCGAGGGACGCTCCTCCGAGATCCGCAACGCCCACAACGAGGTCACCCGTCAGCTGGTGCGCAGCCGCATCCTGACCGACGGTTTCCGCATCGACGGCCGCGACGCGACCGCCATCCGCGACCTCGGCGTGATGATCGACCTCGTCCCGCGCGCACACGGCTCCGCCCTGTTCGAGCGTGGCGAGACCCAGATCCTGGGTGTCACCACCCTGGACATGCTGAAGATGGAGCAGACCATCGACAGCCTCAGCCCGGTGGACTCCAAGCGCTACATCCACCACTACAACTTCCCGCCGTACTCCACCGGTGAGACCGGACGCGTCGGCTCGCCGAAGCGCCGCGAGATCGGCCACGGCGCGCTCGCCGAGCGTGCCCTGCTGCCGGTGATCCCGTCCCGCGAGGAGTTCCCCTACGCCATCCGCCAGGTCTCCGAGGCGCTGAGCTCCAACGGCTCGACCTCGATGGGCTCGGTCTGCGCCTCGACGCTGTCGCTGTACAACGCCGGCGTGCCGCTGAAGGCCCCGGTGGCGGGTATCGCCATGGGCCTGGTCACCGGTGAGGTCGACGGCAAGGACACCCACGTGACCCTGACCGACATCCTCGGAGCCGAGGACGCCTTCGGCGACATGGACTTCAAGGTCGCCGGCACCGCCGACTACGTCACCGCCCTGCAGCTCGACACGAAGGTCGACGGCATCCCCACCGACGTCCTCGTCGCCGCGCTGTCGCAGGCACGTGGTGCGCGCCTGGAGATCCTGTCCACCATGGGCGAGGCCATCGCCGGCCCGGAGGAGATGAGCGAGTTCGCCCCGCGCATCACCACCGTGAGCATCCCGCAGAACAAGATCGGTGAGCTGATCGGGCCGAAGGGCAAGACGATCAACCAGATCACCGAGGAGACCGGCGCCAACATCTCCATCGAGGACGACGGCACCGTGTTCATCTCCGCCGCCGACGGCAAGGCCGCCGAGGCAGCGCTGGACAAGGTCAACTCCATCGCCAACCCGCAGCTGCCGAAGGTCGGCGACCGCTACCTGGGCACCGTGGTGAAGACCACCGCCTTCGGCGCGTTCGTCTCCCTGCTGCCGGGCCGCGACGGCCTCGTCCACATCTCCAACCTCGGCGGCGACCGCCGGGTGGAGAAGGTCGAGGACGAGCTCTCCGTGGGCCAGTCCCTCGAGGTCGAGATCGCCGACATCGACAACCGGGGCAAGATCTCCCTGGTCCTCGTCGACGCCGAATAGGCACCCCGGCACACCCCGGCACACCACTGCCAGCCACACACCGAACAACCCAGGAGGATATGCACATGACGAAGGTCGGAGTTCTCGGAGCACACGGACGGGTCGGCACCGCCGTCGTCGCCGCCGTGGAGAAGACCGAGGGGCTGGAGCTCTCCGCGGCCCTGGACCACGGTGACGACCTCGAGGCCCTGGTCACCAGCGGCACCGAGATCGTCGTCGACTTCACGGTCCCCGACGCCGTCATGGGCAACCTGGAGTTCTGTGTGGGCCACGGCATCCACGCCGTGGTCGGCACCACCGGCTGGACCCCGGAGCGTTATGACACGCTGCGCGGCTGGCTGGCGGACAACCCGTCCACCGGTGTGCTCGTGGCACCGAACTTCGCCATCTCGGCGGTGCTGACGATGAAGCTGGCGGAGATCGCCGCGCCGTACTTCGACTCCGCCGAGGTCATCGAACTGCACCACCCGAACAAGAAGGACGCCCCGTCCGGCACGGCGGTGCACACCGCCGAGGGCATCGCCCGCGCCCGGCAGGCCGCCGGTCTCGGCGCGCAGCCGGACGCCACGGACCAGGAGCTCGACGGTGCCCGTGGCGCCGACGTCGACGGCGTGCCGGTGCACGCGGTGCGTATGACGGGCATGGTCGCCCACGAACAGGTGATCCTGGGTGCGGCCGGTCAGACCCTGACCATCAAGCAGGACTCCTACGACCGTGAGTCCTTCGTCCCGGGCGTGCTGCTGGGCCTGGACAAGGTGCCGTCCACCCCGGGGCTGAGCATCGGGCTGGAGAAGTTCCTCGGCCTCGACACCCTCGGCGTCCCGGCCGAGTAGCGGGCGGGGAGCAGAGGACCGATGTCCACCAGCGCGGAATTCTCCGCACGCCTGATCTCCCAGACCACGTTCACCCCGCCGCAGGACGTGCCCTGGGAGCCGTCGCCCACCGGCGGTGACGCCTCGAACCTCGTGGAGTTCGCCGGACGCGCCTGCTACGAGACGTGGGACCGTCCGAACCCGCACACCGCGGCGAACGACGCCTACGTCCGGCACATCCTGGACGTCGGGCACCTGAGCCTGCTGGAGCACGCCTCGGCGGGGGTGTACCTGCGTGGGGTGTCCCGCTCGTGTGCGCACGAGATCATGCGCCACCGTCACTTCTCCTTCAGCCAGCTCTCGCAGCGCTACGTGCCGCAGGAGCAGTCCGCGGTGGTGGTGCCCGACGTCATCGCCGAGGACCCGGAGGTCGCCGAGCTGCTGCTGCACGCCACCGACGTGGCGCGCGACGCCTACGACGAGCTCCTCGAGGCCCTCGAGGAGCGTGCCTCGGGAGAGACCAACTCGGTGCTGCGTGCCAAACAGGCGCGTCAGGCGGCGCGTGCGGTGCTGCCCAACGCCACCGAGACGCGTTTCGTGATGACGGGCAACATGCGCTCCTGGCGCCACTTCATCGGCATGCGCGCCGCCGAGCACGCCGATCCGGAGATCCGCCGGGTGGCGGTGGAGTGCCTGGGGCTGCTCAGGACGGTCAGCCCGGAGATCTTCGACGATTTCACGGTGACCGAACTTCGCGACGGCACGACCATGGCGACCAGCCCTTACGTGGCCGACATCTGAGCGCCACGGCGCGCCGGAGGGGGTCCTGGTACACATCGGGGCCCGTGGGCGGTAACCTATGCTGACATGAGCACAGGTATGACAGCGACAACAGGCGCCGAGATCTTCGGCACGGTCTCTGTGGCGATGGTGACGCCCTTCACGAAGGACGGCAGCATCGACCTGGACGCCGGCGTATCCCTGGCGGGACACCTGGTGGACCAGGGTTGCGACGCTCTTGTTCTGAGCGGCACCACGGGTGAGTCACCCACGGTCCGCCCCTCGGAGAAGATCGACCTGCTCAAGGCAGTCCGTGCCGAACTCGGCGACAGCGTGAAGCTCGTCGCCGGCAGCGGAACCTACAGCACCGCGGAGTCCGTGGAGCTGTCGAAGGCGTCCGCCGACGCTGGCGCGGACGGTCTGCTCGTGGTCACCCCGTACTACTCCCGTCCGAGTCAGGAAGGGCTCTACCAGCACTTCAGCACGGTTGCTGATGCGGTGGACACCCCTATCTGCCTCTACGACATCCCGTCCCGCACCGTGGTCCCGATCGAGTCCGACACGATTCGTCGACTCGCCGACCACCCCAACATCCAGGCGGTGAAGGACGCCAAGGGCGACCTGCCCGCGGCGATGCAGCTGCTGGAGGAGACGGACCTGGCGTGGTACTCAGGGGATGACCCGTTGAACGTGCCGTGGCTCGCCGTGGGGGCGACCGGCGTGATTTCCGTCATCGGACACGTCGCGGCCCCGCAGCTGCGCGCACTCCGCGACGCCGTCGACGCCGGTGACATCACCGGCGCCCGGACGATCGCCAACCGCCTGACCCCGCTGACCCGTGCCCAGGCCCGGCTCGGAGGGGTGGCTTTCGCCAAGGCGGCACTCAAACTTCAAGGAATCGAGGTGGGCGCACCGCGCCTCCCGATCATCGAACCCACGCCGGACGAGTACGACCGGCTGGCAGAGGACCTGCGTGACGCAGGAATTTAAGGACAACATGACTGAGAATCGTTCCCGGGCACGCAAGGTGACCCGGAAGGCCGCTCCGCCGAGCGCTGACACCAGCGCAGCGGACGTGAGCACCACCTTCAACGACGGTGGCCAGGCCAAGGCCGCAGCGGCCGAGCAGGCCAGCACCGCCGAGCAGGGTGGCAACACCGAGCAGGCGGGCTCCGCCGAGCAGGGTGGCAACACCGAGCAGGCGGGCTCCGCCGAGCAGGGTGGCAACAACAACGGTGGCGGCAACCGCACCCGTTCGCGCCGTTCCCGCGGCCGTGGCAACTCCGGCAACGCCAACTCCGGCAACGGTGGCGGCAACAACAACGGCGGCGGCAACGGTGGAAACGGTGGCGGCAACAACCGCAACCGTGGCAACGGTGGAGGCAACCGCAACAACAACAGCGGCAACAACCGCAACCGTGGCAACCGTGGTGGAAACAACGGCGGCAACAACGGTGGAAACCAGGGCGGCGGCCGCCGTGGCACCGTGCAGACGATGCAGGGTGCCGACCTCACCCAGCGTCTGCCCAAGCCGCCGGCAGCGCCGAAGGACGGCATGCGCATCATCGCGCTCGGCGGTATCTCCGAGATCGGCCGCAACATGGCCGTCTTCGAGTACCACAACCGCATCATCATCATCGACTGCGGCGTGCTCTTCCCGTCCTCCGGTGAGCCGGGCGTGGACCTGATCCTGCCGGACTTCTCCTACCTGGACGACAAGTGGGACCGCGTCGAGGCCCTGGTGGTCACCCACGGTCACGAGGACCACATCGGTGCGATCCCGTGGCTGCTCAAGCAGAAGGCCGACCTGCCGATCCTCGGCTCGCGGTTCACCTGCGCCCTCATCGCGGCGAAGTGCCAGGAGCACCGTCTGCGTCCGAAGCTGATCGAGGTCGACGACACCTCCCACGAGAACCGTGGCCCCTTCGACATCCGCTTCTTCAACGTCGGCCACTCCATCCCGGAGTGCCTCGGTGTCGCCCTGAAGACCGGCGCCGGCATGATCGTGCACACCGGTGACGTGAAGCTGGACCAGACCCCGGCCGACGGACGTCCCACCGACCTGCCGGCACTGTCGCGCTTCGGCGACGAGGGCATCGACCTGTTCCTGTGCGACTCCACCAACGCGACCACCCCCGGTGTGTCGCCGTCGGAGGCGGCGATCGGCCCGAACCTGCGCCGTATCGTCACCGAGGCCAAGCAGCGCGTGATCATCGCGTCCTTCGCGTCCAACGTCGCCCGCGTGCAGATGGCGGTCGACGCCGCCGTCGCCGCCGGCCGCAAGGTCGCCTTCAGCGGCCGTTCGATGATCCGCAACATGGAGATCGCCGAGCGTCTCGGCCTGTTGACCGCCCCGCGCGGCACCATCGTCCAGATGGACGAGGCCGCCCGCATGGCACCGCACAAGGTCGTGCTGATCACTACCGGTACCCAGGGTGAGCCGATGGCCGCGCTGTCGCGCATGGCGCGTCGCGAGCACCGGCAGATTACCGTGCGTCCGGGCGACCTGATCGTCCTGTCCTCGTCGCTGGTCCCCGGCAATGAGGAGGCCGTCTTCGGCGTCATCAACATGCTCTCGCAGATCGGCGCCGAGGTCATCACCGGCAAGGACGCCATGGTGCACACCTCCGGCCATGGCTACTCCGGCGAGCTGCTGTTCCTGTACAACGCCGCCCGTCCGCGCAACGCGATGCCGGTGCACGGCGAGTGGCGCCACCTGCGCGCCAACCGCGAGCTGGCCATCTCCACGGGTGTCGCCCGCGACCACACCGTGCTCGCGCAGAACGGCGTGGTCGTCGACCTGGTCAACGGTCAGGCCTCCGTGGTCGGCCAGATCCAGGTCGGCAACCTCTACGTCGACGGCGTCACCATGGGTGACGTGGGAGCCGAGGAGCTCGAGGACCGCACCGCGATGTCCGAGGGCGGCCTGATCTCCGTGACCGTGGTCGTGGACAACCGCACCGGCCGTCCGCTGGAGGATCCGCAGGTCCAGGCCCGCGGCTTCTCCGACGCGTCGAAGGACATGATGCGTCAGGTCGCCGAGCTGGTCGACAACGTGATGCTCGACCAGTCCGGCTCCGGCGAGACCGACCCGTACCGTATGGCGCAGACGCTGCGCCGCAAGGTCGCGAAGTTCGTCAAGGACAAGTGGAAGCGCGAGCCGTTCATCGTGCCCACCGTGGTCCCGATGACGAGCGAGATCGTCGAAGAGCTCGACCCGGAGGACCACGTCCCCTCCCTGTAGTCCGGTGGAGCCGGCTCGACCGGTACAACCGGTACTCCGCACACGGTCCGCCCGGACCCGGCGTAGCATCGTGAGACATGACAGTCTCCCACGATGAACGCCTGGCCCTGGCGGACCTTCTGCTGTCCCTGGGCCCCGATGAGCCCACGCTGTGCGAGGGGTGGGCGACCCGTGACCTCGCCGTGCACCTGGTGCTGCGCGAGTACCGTCCGGACGCGATGGCCGGGATGTTCCTGCCGCCGCTGTCCGGGCACCTGGATTCGATGACCTCCCGCTACGAGGGGCGTCCCTTCGAGGAGCTCGTGGAGCTCTACCGCGACGGCCCGCCCGTGTGGAACCCGATGCGGCTGGGCGACCGGTTCATCAACCTGGGCGAGAACTTCGTCCACCACGAGGACGCCCGCCGTGGGGGAGGGGAGTGGACCCCGCGTGACCTGCCCGCGGGCACGAGGGACACGCTGTGGCGCGCGGTGTCGCAGATGGCACGCGGGCTGATCCGCAGCTCCGGGGTGTCGGTCACGCTGGTGCGTACCGACGGTGCCGGGGAGTCGGTGACCGTGGGAAACACGTCCCCCGGGGTGACCGTGACCGGTGAGGCCGGCGAGCTTCTCCTGTGGATTTACGGCAGGATTAAGGCCTGTGACGTGACCGTGGAGGGCAATGAGGAGGACGTGCGCCGGGTCAGCCTGTAAGTAGGGTTTCGTCGGTCGCCCGGCAAATGTCACGGATGTGACGCGTGTTGCGACTGTTAATGGTGGGGTCGCCGGGCTACACTGGCGCGCATGTCAACGACCAGTCGCACGCGTACCTCTCCCGGGACCTCCTCCCGGCGCTCCACTGGGCGTTCCACCCGTCCGTCCGGCAACGCACCCAAGCGCGCCGCGACGCAGACCAGACGGATGCCGTCCTACGACACGACCGACTTCGAACGAACCGGCGGCGCGTTCAGCGCCGTGGGGTCGTCGGTGGGGTCGATGTTCGGCGGCATGTCCCGCGGTATCGGTGGGCTCGCACGCAAGTTGTCGGTGAAGACGCCCGACGCCCCGGACGACGCCTACGGCGATGACGGCGGCCAGGGCGGCCACGACGCCGCCGAACTGCCCACGACCGTGATCGACAGGGCCTCCGGCGGCAGGAGGAAGTCCGGCACAAAGAAAGCTGGCACCAAGAAGAAGACCGCACCGAAGGGAGTGGACAGGCACGTGGAGGACGACAGGACGGCGTCCGGCGCAGGTAGCGACGTGACCGAGGACGACGACCGGGACCAGCTCGGCGACGCGCCGCGCGAACGCGTGGGAGGCGGCGCCGACGGCCCGGCCCTCGGCGCCCTCGCCCTCGCGCTCATCGTCGCCGGGACGTCCTGGTTCGGCGTCGGCGGCACCGTCGGCGGCGGCATCGACTTCGTGCTGACCTACCTCATCGGTGCCGCCGCCCTGCTGGTCCCGGTGCTGCTGGCAGCCACGGCCTGGATCCTCATGGTCGGCGTCGACACCACCCAGCACTCCCGGCTGCGCCTCGGCGCTGGCATCGGAATCATCGTGCTGGCAGTCCTCGGCATCATCCACATCCTCGCCGGACAGCCCGGCACCGTGGAGGGACGGGCGTCCGCCGGCGGCATCGTGGGCCAGTTCGTCGGCACACCCATGGCCGTGGGTTTCAGTGAGTACGTCGCGGTCCCGCTGCTGCTGATGGTCATCGTCTACGGCGGCCTGCAGCTCACCGGCATGACCGTGCGCCAGCTCGTGTCCTCGCTCGCCGGCTGGCTCGGCTACCGTGCCCGCAGCCGGGCCGGTTCCCGGGGGGACTATGACGACTACGGCGACGAGGACTACGACGAGTACGCCTCCGTCGACCGCGAACTCGACGACGCCGTGCGCCAGGACCGCGCCCCGCGTTCCACCTCCGCGATGAGCAGGACGCGACGCGCCCCTGCGTCCGCTGGGCCCGCTGCGTCCGCCGAGTCCCGCGCGGCCCGCCGCCCGTCGCCGATGGACAATTACCCGGTGGACTCCAACTCCAGCTCCAGTTCCGACGACCAGGCGACCCTGGTGTTCCGGGGCAAGAGCCCGCAGGAGCTGGCGGACCCGGGTGCCCCGGTCGAGGACGACGACCTCCAGGCGCCCACCGTCGGTGGTGCGGCACCGGCCACCCGTGGCTCGCGCCCGGCCGCGACCTCGGGTATCGACGACGACCTCTTCGGCGAGGACTCATCCTCCGCAGCTTCTGCTGCCCCCGTCGCGAAGACGCCCGCACCCAAGACCCCTGCGCCGGCGAGCTCGGTGCCCGCGGTGGCGCCGGTGGCGGCACCCGCGGCTGCGGCGGCTGGCGCAGCTGGCGCTGCTGCGGCGGCTGGAGCCGGTGCGACCCGCACCGCGCCTGCGGCGTCCGGGCAGTCCGCCGCGGACGACCGCGAGGAGACCCGCCGCCGTATCCTCGCGCGCTCCGGCGCCGACCCGGACGCCGCGAGCGCGTCGGCGGCGTCCGGTGCGTCCGGAACGTCCGGGGTCGAGGAGACCCCGCCCGTGGCCGACGTGACCTCGGCCGAGTACCTCCTGCCGTCCACCGAACTGCTGGTTCCCGGTGAGGCCGCCAAGACCCACAGCGAGGCCAACGACCGGATGATCGAGGCGATCACCGAGGTCTTCGCCGAGTTCAAGATCGACGCCCAGGTCACCGGTTTCTCCCGCGGACCCACCGTGACCCGCTACGAGATCGAGCTCGGCCCGGGTGTGAAGGTCTCCAAGATCACCAATCTGCAGTCCAACCTCGCCTACGCCGCGGCCACCGACAACGTGCGGCTGCTCACCCCGATCCCCGGCAAGTCCGCCGTGGGTATCGAGGTGCCCAACAGCGACCGCGAGATGGTCCGCCTCGGCGACGTGCTCAACGCCCCCAACGTCCACGACGACCCCGACCCGATGCTCATCGGGCTGGGCAAGGACATCGAGGGCACCTTCGTGGCGCACTCGATCCAGAAGATGCCGCACCTGCTCGTCGCCGGTTCCACCGGTTCCGGTAAGTCCGCCTTCGTCAACTCCCTGCTGGTGTCCGTACTGACGCGCGCGACACCGGAGGACGTGCGCCTGATCCTCATCGACCCGAAGATGGTGGAGCTGACCCCCTACGAGGGCATCCCGCACCTGGTGACCCCGATCATCACGCAGCCGAAGAAGGCCGCCGCCGCCCTGACCTGGCTGGTCGAGGAGATGGAGCAGCGCTACATGGACATGAAGTCCACGCGCGTGCGCCACATCAAGGACTTCAACCGCAAGGTGAAGTCCGGTGAGATCACCACGCCCGCCGGCTCCGAGCGCGAGTACCACCCGTACCCGTACATCGTCTGCGTCGTCGACGAGCTCGCCGACCTGATGATGACCGCGCCCAAGGAGATCGAGGACGCGATCGTGCGCATCACCCAGAAGGCCCGTGCCGCGGGCATCCACCTGGTGCTCGCCACGCAGCGTCCCTCCGTGGACGTGGTCACCGGCCTGATCAAGACCAACGTGCCCTCCCGCCTGGCCTTCGCGACGTCGTCGCTCACCGACTCCCGCGTGATCCTGGACCAGGGTGGTGCGGAGAAGCTCATCGGCATGGGCGACGGGCTGTTCATCCCGCAGGGTGCGGGCAAGCCGCTGCGCATGCAGGGCGCGTTCGTCACCGATGAGGAGGTCCAGGCCGTGGTCGACGCGGCCAAGGACCAGGCCGAGCCCGACTACACCGACGGCGTCACCGAGGACAAGGCCGCTGAGGCGAAGAAGGACATCGATCCGGACATCGGCAACGACCTGGAGGACCTGCTGCAGGCCGTGGAGCTCGTGGTCACCAGTCAGTTCGGCTCGACCTCGATGCTGCAGCGCAAGCTGCGCATCGGCTTCGCCAAGGCAGGACGCCTGATGGACCTCATGGAGACCCACGGGGTCGTCGGCCCGTCCGAGGGGTCCAAGGCCCGCGACGTGCTGGTCAAGCCCGAGGAGCTGGACACCATCGTCTGGATGCTCAAGGGTGCAGACCCGGCCGAGGCTCCGAAGGACGCCCAGGGCGAGGCCGATGCCTGGGGCGACGAGTACGGCGAGGACGACTACGCGCAGGATGACTACGCCGCCGTCCCCACCGCCGATACCGCCGCCGCCGGCAGTGCCGGCAGTGCGCCGGCCGGTGACACCCCGGGCGGCTACCCGGACCAGGACAGCGACCCCACCGGGGAGATCCCCGTGGTCCAGGCGCAGGACGAGCCGCGCGTGGTGCGCGCCGACCCGTCCGGTACCGCCGGCGTGTTCTAGGGCTCCTCGTCCCGCGTCGTCGGGAGGGACCCCCGGGGCGGGCTTCTGGTATAGTCCTGAGACGTCAGGAGGGGAGTACCCCGCCCACGGCACTGATCGTCAACACGGCGACCGTCATCGGTCCCCGGTCGTGCCGGCCACCAGGAGTGACACTGCTGGTGGTGGGGGAGACCTCCGGTCCACCTAGCCGACCGGAGGTTTCGACCCGTCATGGAAGTTAACGCCCTCACCTGGATCATCACCATCGTGGTGATCGCAGGATTCTTCGTCTTCGACTTCTACGCCCACGTGCGTACCCCCCACGCCCCCACCATCAAGGAATCTGCCTGGTGGAGCCTGTTCTACGTCGCCCTGGCCTGCTGCTTCGGGGTGTTCCTCTGGTTCACCTGGGGTGAGCCCGGCGACCCCCACGTCCACGGGGTGGAGTTCTTCACCGGCTACGTCACGGAGAAGGCGTTGAGTGTGGACAACCTCTTCATCTTCGCCCTGATCATGGGCACGTTCAAGGTGCCGCGGGAGTACCAGCAGAAGGTGCTGCTGATCGGCATCGCCCTGGCGCTGGTCTTCCGCGGTATCTTCATCGCCTTCGGTGCCGCCGCCATCGACGCCTGGTCGGACGTGTTCTACATCTTCGGCATCTGGCTGCTGTGGACGGCGTTCAGCGTGGTCCGCGACGAGGTCTCCGACAAGCCGGAGAAGGACCCCAGCGACATGAAGCTGATAAAGACGCTGAACAAGGCCGTTCCCGTGGCCGACGAGTACCACGGTGACAAGCTGTTTGTGCGTCGGCTCGGCAAGTTCGCCGTGACGCCCCTGCTGGTCTGCCTGGTGGCGATCGGCATGACGGACCTGATGTTCGCACTGGACTCCATCCCGGCGATCTACGGCATCACCCAGGAGCCCTACATCGTGTTCACCACCAACGCCTTCGCGTTGCTGGGTCTGCGCCAGATGTACTTCCTGCTGGACGGACTGCTCGACCGCCTGGTGTACCTGCCCTACGGCCTGGGCGTGATCCTGGCCTTCATCGGTGCAAAGCTGATCCTGCACGCCCTGCACGAGAACGGCCTGCCGTTCATCAACGGTGGCGAGCCGGTGCTGGGTGCCCCCGAGGTGGAGACGGTGACGTCGCTGATCGTTATCGTCGGCGTCCTGGCCGTGACGGTGATCGCCAGCCTGCTGAAGTCGCGCCACGACGCGGGCAAGGACGACGGCGAGGCGGACGGCGAGGCGGACGCGACCGAGGAAGACTCCGGGACCTCCGTAGAGTCCGCTGGCAACCGCTGATGTCGGGCCCCGTCGGTGTTACCCCCGACGGCCGTACTGGGTAGGATGTGAAGGGTGCAAGAGACTCAGCACGAGATGCAGAACAGTGACGATCGCGGCCCCCACGGCACCATGACCGGTGCGCGGCGGTCGCAGTTCGGTCGCGCCGTCCACCGGTTCAACCTCCCCAACGTCCTGACCACCGTGCGGATCATCCTGATCCCGGTGTTCGTGTGGCTGCTCATCGCGGCAGGGCCGTTGCAGGGCGAGCGGGACCTCGACCACGCCCTGCGGTGGTGGGCCCTGGTTGCCTTCTGCGTGCTGATGGCGACCGACCAGCTGGACGGGTTCCTCGCTCGGCGCTACGAGGTGATCACCGACTACGGCAAGCTCGCCGACCCCATCGCCGACAAGGCGTTGATGATCTCGGCGATGGTCTCGCTGAACATCCTCGGCGACCTGTGGTGGTGGGTCACGGTGGTGATCGTGGTCCGCGAGCTGGGTATCACGGTGTGGCGCATGGTCCTGGCCCGTCGGGGCAAGGTCGTGCCGGCCTCCAAGGGCGGCAAGTTGAAGACGGTCCTGCAGACGCTCGCGGTCGCCATGGTGATCGCCCCGCTGCCGGAGTGGACGAACTGGCTGACGTACCCGCTCGTGGGCCTGGCCGTGCTGGTGACTGTGGTCACCGGGGTGCAGTACCTGCTGGATTCGCGTAACCGTGCCGGTGCCGACGGTGCCCCAGGTGCCGCACATGCCTGAGGCAGGGGGCTCGGCGCTGCCGGGGATCCTGGCGCGTCGACTGGTGACCGCCGCGACGTCCGCCGGGTTCACGGTGGCCACCGCGGAGTCCCTGACGGCAGGGGCGATCGCCTCGACGGTGGCGGACATCCCCGGCGCCTCGGCGGTGCTGCGTGGAGGTCTCGTGGTCTACGCCACCGACCTCAAGGCCAGCCTGGCCGGCGTGGATGAGGAATTGCTCGACGCCAGGGGACCGGTGGACCCGGACGTCGCCCGGCAGCTCGCCCGCGGCGCGGCCACCCGTTGTGGTGCCGACATCGGCCTCGGTGTGACGGGCGTGGCAGGGCCGGACAGTCAGGACGGACACCCGGTCGGTGAGGTCTACGTGGCAGTGTGGTTCGCCCCTCGTGCCGGGGAGGAGGCCATCGACCACGTCGTGTCACTGACGGAGGCCGACCTCGGCTCCCCGGGACCCACGGGGCCCTCGCGGCGCGACGTGCGCGCCGCCGCCGCGTCCCGCGCGCTCTCCCTCGCGATTGACGCGGTGGACGCACTGGACGCGCTCAGCGCGGTCGCCGACGATCTCTGAGACGCTCCGGCCCGTCCGGCTCGTCGCGAAGGCAGGACGCCGCGGTCGTCGTAGTCTAGACTTGGCGGGAACAAAAACGGACCCCCAACCGTTGGAGACGGTAATGGCAAAGCACACTTCGGTACTCGAGAAAGAAAGACCCGACGTCGACCTGGCGGGCGTGGACGCAGTGTCCACGACGCTCGCCGAACCCCTCCTGCGTGAGGCCCTCGGCGCGACGTTGCGCGGCTTCCGTGAGGACTCCCACCGCACGCTGCGGGAACTGGCCGTGGCCGCCAACGTGAGCCCCGGCTACCTCTCCGAGCTGGAGCGGGGCCGCAAGGAGGTCTCCTCGGAGCTGTTGGCGAGTGTGTGCGTGGCCCTGGGGATCCGGGTGTCCCAGGTGATCATCGAGGCCGCTGCGATGATGGCGTTCGACGCGGCTGCGGCGGAACTGACCGCCGCCACCCCGGTCGAGCCGGTGTCCGCCGCCGCGCGCTGATATACTTTCGTGGTTGACATCTAGCTGTCACGCACCGACCCTGCGACCTCATCGCCCCGTCCGAAGGAGACGTTCAGACTCATGGCAAACCCGTTCTCTAAGGCCTGGAAGTACCTCATGGCGCTGTTCGACTCGAAGATCGAGGAGAACGCCGACCCGAAGGTGCAGATCGAGCAGGCCATCCGTGAGGCGCAGAACCAGCACCGTCAGTTGTCGCAGCAGGCGGCGGCCGTCATCGGCAACCAGCGTCAGCTGGAGATGAAGCTGAACCGTCAGCTCGCGGAGATCGAGAAGCTCCAGTCCAACACCAAGCAGGCGTTGACGTTGTCGGACAAGGCCCGGTCCGAGGGCGACAACCAGAAGGCCGTGGAGTACGAGAACGCCGCCGAGGCCTTCGCCGCCCAGCTCGTCACCGCCGAGCAGTCGGTCGAGGACATGAAGCAGCTGCACGACCAGTCGCTGCAGCAGGCGGACCAGGCCAAGAAGGCCGTGGAGCGCAATTCGATGCAGCTGCAGCAGAAGGTGTCCGAGCGCACCAAGCTGCTCAGCCAGCTCGAGCAGGCGAAGATGCAGGAGAAGGTTGCGGACTCGCTGCAGTCCATGGACCGGGCCGCCAGTGCGGACTCGCCGAACCTGGACCAGGTCCGCGAGAAGATCGAACGCCGTTACTCCAACGCCCTCGGCCAGGCCGAGCTGGCGGAGAACTCCGTGCAGGGCCGGATGGCAGAGGTCGAGCAGGCCGGCGTGCACATGGCCGGTCACTCCCGCCTGGAGCAGCTGCGTGCGGAGATGGGTGGCGGAAACTCCGGACAGAACGCCGTGTCCGGCTCGGGCTCGCAGCAGGCGATCAACCAGGGGCAAACCCAGGCACAGTCGGTGAATAACGACGCCGTCGCACAGAAGATGCGCGAGCTCCGGGGGGAGTAGGCTTCGTCACATGGTGACCCCGCCCGACGACAGCTCCCGTAGGGAGGCACGCGGGGAGGCCCGTGGCGACGGGGGACATGCGCTGCGGGCCTCGACCGTGGACAGGGAGCGCGTCCTCGCTGAATTGTCCGAGGCAACCGCCCGCGGGCAGATCGACCTGGGGGAGTTTGACGAACGTTGCGCGGCCGCGTGGAGCGTTGGTTCGCGCGCGGACCTCGCCGCACTGCTCGACGACCTCGTCGTCGATCCGATGGCCGTCGTCGCGGGCACGTCCCGCCGCAACGCGGGCGCCTCGCCCGTCCGTCCGCCGGGGTCGGCACTCGCCACGTCCGGCGACGCTAGGGTCACCGGGGTACCGGGCTCGGCGTGGTCGGTCGCGGTGATGTCCGGGGTGGACAAGAAGGGGGAGTGGGCCTGTGCTCGGGCCCACCGGGTGGTCGTCGTGATGGGAGGCGCGCTGCTTGACCTGAGGAATGCCGTCTTCGAGTCCCCGGAGACCGTCGTCACCGTCACCGCGGTGATGGGCGGCGTGCAGATCCTGGTCCCGGAGGACGTCCGGGTGGTCGAGCACGGGTTCGGGTTGATGGGTGGCTTCGGCAGCGCTCGGTCCAGGTCGGTCCGACTACGCGAACGTGATCTGCCGCCCGACGCACCCGTGGTGCGGGTGCGCGGCATCGCCGTGATGGGTGGTGTCGAGGTCAAGACGGTGCCGCGGCGGGCCGCCGGGGAGACCTCGGCGCCGTAGTGGTGGGGGCCGTCAGTCCGCCGCGCCGCGCGCACGCAGTGCGTCGGCAATGGAACGGGCACGCAGGATCGTCCTGACCACGACGGGCACGCCGAAGGCGGTCAGCGACACCGCTGCGGAGCGTGACCCTCGGGCACGCCGGGCGTCCAGCACGTCGTTGACCGCCTGGACCTGCAGAGGGATCAGTCGCAGCGTGAGGGTGAGCGCCAGGCTCACCTGGTCGACCGGGACGCCGAACCGGGCGAAGGGGGCGAGCATCCGCTCGAAGGTGGCCATCATCTCCGACACCCGGGTGGTGAGGGTGAGCACCACCGCCCCGCCGACGGCGGAGAACAGGACGGTGACCATGGTCGCCGCCTGCTGGACGTCGGTGCGCCACCACAGCATCAACCCGAGGAACACCAGTAACGGCAGTGCGCCGCTGAGCTGACGTACCAGCAGCCGTGGGGGGATGCGGGCGATGAGTGCCACGAGGAGGACCAGGGCGATGCAGACAGTTCCCCCTACCCAGGAGTCGACCAGCACGGCGGAGGCCACGAGGAAGACGCTGAGCACGGCCAGCTTCACCCCGGGCGCTGCGCGGTGGACCGGGGACGTCCCCGGCGAGTAGACGCCGAGGGGCACACGGGAGGGGCTGATCACCGGCAGCCCACCTCCGACATCCGGCGGACGTAGGCGGCGATCACGTCGTCCGGGGCACCGTCGTCGACGATCCTGCCGTCGTCGACGCAGATCGTCCGCTCGGCGTCGGCGGCGAGCTCCAGGTCATGGGTGACGGTGATGACCTGCTGCTCCAGGGAGTCCAGGGTGCGGCGCAACCGGTTGCGGTTGACCAGGTCGAGCAGGCAGGACGGCTCGTCGGCGACGACGACCTGTGGCGACAGTGCGGTGATCGAGGCGAGCGCGAGCATCTGCTTCTCGCCGCCGGACAGCAGGTGCGGGGACTGCTCGTCCTTGCCCTCCAGCCCCACCGCACGCAGGGACTCGGCGACCCGTTCGGCGATCTGCGTACGGGACAACCCGGAACCGCGCAGTGAGAAGGCGACGTCCTCGGCCACGCTGGGCATGATGATCTGGTTGTCGGGGTCGGAGAAGAGGAAACCCACGGCACCGCGTACCTTGCGCCCGCGGCGTCCGACGGGGACGCCGTCGACCTCCACCGTCCCGGAGGTGGCGGGGGTCAGGCCGTTGATCATCCTGATCAGGGTCGACTTGCCGGAGCCGTTGGCGCCGATGACGCTGACACGTTGCTCGGTGAGATCCAGGGTCACCGGGTGCAGGAGCGTGGATCCGTCGACGACGACGCCGGCCCTGTCGTAGGTGACGGTCATGCGGCGGCCCCGGACCTGTCCCGTCGGCGTGCGGACGGTGCGAGGTCGGGGACGGCCCGCAGGACGGCGGCGGCGATGAGGGCCGCGACCACCATCTTGACGATGTCACCCGGGATGAACGGTGCGTTGGAGACCAGTGCGCCGGTGAAGTCCATCCCCGCGCGCAGCATCAGGCCGATGCTGCCGCACAGGTACTGCACGCAGACACCGACGAGTCCGGCGACGATGAAGACACCGACGCGTGCGGCATGGCGACGCGGTGCGAGCTGGGCGATGGCGCCGATGACGACGGCGGAGACGACGTAACCGACGATGTAGCCCACCGTGGGGCCGGCGACGGCGGCCAACGCGGGCTTCCAGCCGGCCATGTTCGGCACGCCGAGGAAGCCGACGGAGATGAAGAGCAGCACGGCGAGGCCGCCGCGCTTCCAGCCGAGGATCATCGCCGTCAGGGCGACGCCCATGTTCTGCAGCACGATCGGGACACCGAGGGAGCCGACCGGGATCGTCACCGCGCCGAGCACGATGATCAGGGCGGCGAAGGTCGCCATCAGGGCGATGTCGGTGGCCGTGGACCGTCGACCGCCCCGATTGTTCGGGGCGGCTGAATCGGCCGAGTCGGCGGTGTCGGCCGGGCGGGTTGATGAGTTCGCCATGTGAAGAACTCTAGCCCGTGGCTTGTACGCCGTTCAAGACCGGGGTGGGACGGGTGCGTCTGTTAGCGTATGGGCCATGCGACGTACGGAGTTCGACCGGTTGGTCCACGGAGAGTTCGGCGACTCGTTCGGTAGCTGGATCGCCGGGAGCCACGTCCTCGCGGGGCTCGGGGAGACGCCCGCCGAACTGATCGAACAGGGGCACGATCTCAGGGAGGTCTGGCTGTCGCTGTGCGACGACTTCGAGGTCCCCTCCGAGCGTCGGCTCGGTGAGGACCTGTGACGGCACCTGTGTGCGGGGAGGGGTGGGCCACCGCAATGTCGGGGCGTGTCGACTTCTCTCGAACACAGGTTCGTGTATTGTCTGTAGTGTCCACTCGGTGCGGTAGAAATAGTCAGTGACGCCGACGGCCTCCCCAGGGAACCCCGGGAGGTGCCTGGCGAGTCTCTCCTGTACGGGGACTTCTGTACCGGTAGAGGTCTCAGGGTGAGGTCCACGGGGCGCTGCACACCGGCAGCGCCGAGAACGAGAACGGAAATGAGGGCACATGGCCACCAAGAAGAAGAGCGGGAACGGCAACGCAGGTGCTGACCGCCAGAAGGCACTCGACCTGGCGATGTCGCAGATCGAGAAGGACTTCGGCAAGGGCGCGGTGATGCGTCTCGGCGACGACAACCGTCCCCCGATCCAGGTGATCTCCTCGGGAAACATCGCGATCAACGTGGCTCTGGGCCTCGGCGGTTTCCCGCGTGGACGTGTCGTCGAGATCTACGGCCCGGAGTCCTCGGGTAAGACGACCGTGGCGCTGCACGCCATCGCCGAGGCGCAGAAGGCCGGCGGCATCGCCGCCTTCGTCGACGCCGAGCACGCCCTGGACCCGGACTACGCGAAGAAGCTGGGCGTGGACACGGACAACCTCCTGGTCTCGCAGCCGGACACCGGTGAGCAGGCCCTCGAGATCGCCGACATGCTCGTGCGTTCCGGCGCCATCGACATCATCGTCGTCGACTCCGTGGCCGCGCTGACCCCGAAGGCCGAGATCGACGGCGACATGGGTGACAGCCACGTCGGTCTGCAGGCCCGGCTGATGAGCCAGGCGCTGCGCAAGATGACCGGTGCACTGCACCAGACGAGCACGACCGCCATCTTCATCAACCAGCTGCGCGAGAAGATCGGCGTGATGTTCGGCTCCCCGGAGACCACCACCGGTGGTAAGGCCCTGAAGTTCTACGCCTCGGTGCGCTGTGACGTGCGCCGTATCCAGACGTTGAAGGACGGGCAGGACGCGGTGGGTAACCGCACCAAGATGAAGATCGTGAAGAACAAGGTCTCCCCGCCGTTCAAGATCGCCGAGTTCGACATCCTCTACGGTGAGGGTGTCTCGCGAGAGGGCTCGATCATCGACCTGGGCGTGGACAACGGGCTCGTGAAGAAGTCGGGCTCCTGGTACACCTACAAGGGCGACCAGCTGGGCCAGGGCAAGGAGAAGGCCCGCGAGTTCCTCAAGGCCAACCCGGACCTGTCCTCCGAGATCGAGGACGGCATCATGCGTACCCTCCAGGTCGGCCCCTACGCCGCAGCCAAGGGTACCGAGGCCCCCGAGGCGGAGACGGAGTCCGCCGCCATGGACGTCCCGGGCATCGAGGACCCGGACAACGTGCCGATCAGCGTGGTCCCCACGTTCGATGACGAGGAAGACGACTAGACGGGAGTACTCCGGTGTCTGCGTCCGACTCCAGCGCGTCCGACCGGATCGAGCAGCTGCAGGCTGCCATCGCCGCGGTGCAGCGTGGCGAGACCGGTGAGGAGATCATCGACGAGAGTCTCGAGGAGCGTCTCGCACCGCTGAAGTCGAAGGCCACCCGGCTGATCAGCCACCGTGACCGCTCGGTCTCCGAACTCAGGGGACGCCTCGCCGAGACCTCGGGCGCGGACGGGGAGACCGTCGACCCCGACCTGGTGGAGCTCGTCGTCGAGCGGTGCATCGCCAACGGCATGGTCGACGACGCCCGCTTCGCCAACGAGTGGGTACGCCAGCGTCAGCACAACCAGCGCAAGTCCGTCAGCGTGCTGCGCCGCGAACTCGTGACGAAAGGCGTGGCAGGCCACCTCATCGAGGAAGCGCTGTCACAGGTCGACGAAGCCGACCAGGAGGCCATCCTCGACAACCTGGTGACGAAGAAGGCGGGCACCGTGACCACGGTGCCCGCCGACCGTCGGGACTACGAGCGACACCTGCGACGAATCGTCGGGGTGGCCGCCAGGCGGGGATTCCCGGAGGGCAGGAGCCTCACCCGGGCCCGCCGTGCCCTCGACCTGAGGATCGAGGAACTCGGGGGAGAGGACCGCTAGTCGGTGGTCGACCTCAGGTCCTTGTGACCTTCGGCATGCCAGTCGACATTCACCGAGTCCTTGGTCTCGAGCCCCTGGTCCTTCTGGTGGGGGACCTTGGCCGCGATGTTGCGGCGGGCGCGACCGGCACGCAGCTGCTGCTCCATGCGCTCGGCCAACTTCGAGAGCCCGAAGTTGATGATGATCATGATCGCCGCCACCACGAGCAGTGCCGGGAGCATCGCGCCGTAGAACTCACCGAGCTGACGGCCGGAACGCACGACCTCGACGAAGTTCACGCCGTAACCAAGCGCGGAGTCCTTCAGTGCGATGACCATCTGCGAGACGATCGCCGGCAGCATGGCCGCCACCGCCTGGGGGAGCAGGATCTTGCGCATCATCTGACCCCAAGACAGGCCCAGCGCGGAGGCCGCCTCGGACTGGCCCTTGGGCAGCGACTCGATGCCGGAACGCAGGATCTCGGCGATCACCGACCCGTTGTACAGGGTCAGCGAAGTCACGACGGCCGCGAAGCCCAGGTAGGTCGACGGGAAGACGGCGTAGTGGCCGAAGAAGGCGTAGGTGAAGATCATCAGCACGAGCACCGGGATCGAGCGGAAGAACTCGACCACCACACCGGCGAACCAGCGCACCGGGGCGATCGTGGACAGTCGGGCGATACCGAACACCGCGCCGAAGACCAGGGACAGGACGATCGAGAGGATCGCCGAGGCGAAGGTCCAGAACAGACCCGGCAGGATGTAGGTCGTCCAGGTGTTGCCGTAGAAGAAGATCTCCCACTTGGCCTTGTCGAGCTGTCCGCCGTCATTGAGCTTCACCAGCACGAAGGCCAGGATCAGCAGCAGGAGGACCACGGTGACGACCGTGAGCACCCGGTTGAACCGGACCGCCTTGGGGCCGGGGGCGTCGTAGAGGACTGTTGCACGTGTGGACATCAGCGCTTCACCGCCCAACGCTTGCCGGCCCAGCCGAAGAACAGGCCGGTCGGGAGGGTGAGGACGATGAAGCCGGCGGCAATGATGCCGGCGATGATGAACAGGTCACTGGCGTAGTTCTCCGTCATGGTCTTCATCAGCAGTGAGGCTTCACCCACGCCGATGACCGACGCGATGGTCGTGTTCTTGATCAGGGCGATCAACGTGTTGCCCAGCGGGACGATGGCCCCGCGGAAGGCCTGGGGCAGCACGACGTGCCGGAAGTTCTGGGTGAAGCTCAGCCCCAGGGAGCGCGCCGCCTCGGCCTGGCCGAAGGGCACGGTGTTGATGCCGGAACGCAGCGACTCGGCCACGAAGGTCGAGGTGTAGAGGATGAACGCCAGGACCGCCAGGCGGAAGTTCTGTTGTTCGATGAAGTTGGGGCTGGAGTTCGAGGCCAGCAGCAGGTTCAGCTGGTAGTAGAGCCCCAGCGACATGATCAGTGCGATCAGTGTGAGCGGGGTGTTTCGCACGGTGTTGATGTAGACCGTGGCGACCGTACGCAGGATGCCGACCGGGCAGACCCTCATCGCGGTGAGGATCGTTCCCAGGATCAACGCACCGATGGCAGACCAGAACGCGAGTTTGATCGTCATCCAGAAGACGGACAACAGTTGTGGGCCCATCTCGGCCCAGAGATCGGGATTCATGTCGGTACCTCCCTTCCTTTCAGGTGTGGTTCTAGTCTTCGGTGAACGAGAGGTCGCCGATGTCGGGCTTCGACCCGATCTCGAAGTCCTCGCCCAGGTTGTCCTTGACGATCTGGTCGAAGGCGCCGGAGTCGTACATCTCCTCCAGGGCCTCGTTGACCGCCTCGCGGTCGGCGCCGTCGCCCTTGGGCAGGCCGATGCCGTAGTGCTCGTCGGTCCAGAAGGAGCCGTCCGGGTTCTGCAGCTGGATCACGCGGAAGTCGTCGTCGTAGCGCTCCTTGTAGCGCTGGGCGAAGCCGGCGAGGATCGTCGCGTCGGTCGTCAGGGCGTCCACCACGCCCTGCTTCACACCCTCGGCGCAGGCGGCGTAGGTGTCGAACTCCTGGAGCTGCACACCGGGCAGGGCCTCCTTGACCTTCTGCGCGGGGGTGGAGCCGGAGACCGAGCACAGCCGCATGCCGTCCTTGACGTCCTCCAGTCCGGTGATGCCGGTCTCGGCCTCGATCAGCAGGCCCTGGTGGGTGACCATGTAGGGGCCGGCGAAGTCGACGGCGGCGAGGCGTCCGGCGTTGATGGAGTAGGTGGCGGCGATCATGTTGACCTCGCCGTTGTTGATCAGGGTCTCGCGCTGGGAGGACGGCGTCTCGCGCCACTCCATCTCGGGGACGTCCCACCCGTTCTTGTCGGCGATGAACTCGACGACGTAGCGGGAGACGTCGACGTCCATGCCGACGAACTCCTTGTCCGGCGTGCGCTCGCCGAGTCCGGGCTGGTCGAACTTGGTGCCCAGGGTCACGCTGCCGTTCTCGATGTCGTCAAGCAGGGAACGCGGCTCGGAGCTCCCGCAGGAGGTCATGGTGGCGGCACCGGCGACGACGAGGACCGCGGCGGTGACCCGTCGCAGCAGGCCGGCCCGCCGCGGGGCGACCGACCGGGGTTTTCTGTTCTCGGTTTTCATCTTCCTCCCCTCCCTAGTGCCCGACGATCTTCGCCAGGAAGTCCTTGGCCCGGTCGGACTCGGGATTGGTGAAGAAGGTCTCCGGGTCGGTGTCCTCGACGATGGCGCCGTCGGCCATGAACAGGATCCGGTCGGCGGCGCGGCGGGCGAAGCCCATCTCGTGGGTGACCACGACCATGGTCATGCCCTCGGCGGCGAGGCCGGCCATCACGTCGAGGACCTCGTTGATCATCTCGGGGTCCAGGGCGGAGGTCGGCTCATCGAAGAGCATGACCTTCGGCTCCATCGCCAGGGCGCGGGCGATGGCCACGCGCTGCTGCTGCCCGCCGGAGAGCTGGGCGGGGTACTTGTCGGCCTGCACGGCGATGCCGACGCGGTCCAGGAGGCGGTCGGCGGCCTTCGATGCGTCTGACTTGGAGGTCTTTCGCACCTTCACCGGTGCCAGGGTGACGTTGTCGCGGATCGTCATGTGGCTGAACAGGTTGAAGGACTGGAAGACCATGCCGACCTCGGAACGCAGCCGGGCCAGGTCCTTACCCTCCTCGGGGAGGAGTTCGCCGTCGATCCGGATCTCCCCGGTGTCGATGGTCTCCAACCGGTTGATCGTCCGGCACAGGGTCGACTTGCCGGAACCGGACGGCCCCAGCACCACCACGACCTGGCCTGAGGGGATGTCCAGGTTGATGTCCTTCAGGGCCTGGAAGTCTCCGAAATACTTGTTCACCCCGGTGAGGGTGATCATGCTCGATGCATTCTCTTGAACTGTCATGCGAGAAGTCTAGTGTTAGTTGCGCCATGACGGGGAACCCGCTGAGGCTTGTATCACGTTACGATTCCGTTAATACCGGCGAATGTGCAGTTCCCGGGCCGTTGACGCGGGTGTTCTTAGGGCCTGGCGGGGGTGCTGCACTACACTCGGGGACCGTGGTTGAATCCCGTAGTACTGCAGAAATGACCCGGCCTGACAACCGGAACAACCGAACGTACGAGGTCCGCACCTTCGGTTGCCAGATGAACGTCCACGACTCGGAGCGACTCTCCGGACTGCTCGAGGACTCCGGCTACGTGCCGGTGCGTGGTGGCTCGACGCCGGACGTCGTGGTGTTCAACACCTGCGCGGTCCGGGAGAACGCCGACAACCGGCTCTACGGCACGCTCGGCCAGCTCAAGGAGGTCAAGGACGGCCATCCGGGCATGCAGATCGCGGTCGGCGGCTGCATGGCGCAGAAGGACAAGCAGACCGTCGTCGACAAGGCCCCGTGGGTGGACGTGGTCTTCGGTACGCACAACATGGGGTCGCTGCCCACCCTGCTGTCGCGCAGCGAGCACAACCGGCGCGCCGAGGTGGAGATCGTCGACTCGCTGGAACAGTTCCCCTCCGTGCTGCCGGCCAAGCGTGAGTCGACCTACGCCGGCTGGGTGAGTGTGTCGGTGGGCTGCAACAACACCTGCACGTTCTGCATCGTGCCCTCGCTGCGCGGTGCGGAGCAGGACCGTCGCCCGGGCGACGTCCTGGCGGAGGTCGAGGCCCTGGTCGCCCAGGGTGTCACCGAGGTCACGCTGCTCGGGCAGAACGTCAACGCCTACGGGGTGAACTTCTCCGACCCCTCCGTCGAACGTGACCGCAGCGCCTTCTCGAAGCTGCTGCGCGCCTGCGGTGAGATCGAGGGCCTCGAGCGTCTGCGCTTCACCAGCCCCCACCCGGCGGAGTTCACCGACGACGTCATCGACGCGATGGTCGAGACCCCGGTGGTCTGCCCGCAGCTGCACATGCCGCTGCAGTCGGGCTCCGACCGGATCCTCAAGGCCATGCGCCGGTCCTACCGCTCGAAGAAGTTCCTCGGCATCCTCGACAAGGTCCGTGAGCGCATGCCGGACGCGGCGATCACCACCGACCTCATCGTCGGTTTCCCCGGTGAGACCGAGGAGGACTTCCAGGAGACCCTGCGGGTCGTCGAGGAGTCCCGCTTCACCAGCGCCTACACCTTCCAGTACTCCCCGCGCCCGGGGACGCCGGCGGCGTCCCTGTCCGACCAGATCCCCAAGTCGGTGGTGCAGGACCGCTACGAGCGTCTCGAACGGCTCCAGGAGCGCATCAGCGGCGAGGACAACGCCGCCCAGGTCGGCCGGCGCGTCGAATTGCTCGTGCAGGACGGTGGGGGACGCAAGAACGCCCGCACGCAGCGCATGTCCGGACGCTCCCGCGACGGGCGGCTCGTCCACTTCGCCCCGGGCGACGAGGCCGTGCGTCCCGGGGACGTCGTGGAGGTCACCGTGACCTCCTCGGCACCGCACTTCCTCATCGCCGACTCCGGTGTGCACTCGCACCGTCGGACGAAGGCGGGGGACATGGCGGAGGCCGGTTCCGTGCCCACCACGGGCCCGGTCGGGCAGGCGGGAGCCGGCGTCGGCCTCGGCCTGCCGGGGATCGGAAGGCCGTCGGCACCCGCCGCTCCGGCGACATCGGGAGTTCAGGACGGAGGCTGCGGTTGTGAGTAGGAAGACTGACGGAGTGAAGAGGGCCCAGGAGCCGGAGAGCCGCGAGGCGCTGAACAAGCGCCGCGTGGAGGCCCTCAACAAGCACGTCGAGGAGCTGGAGCGCAGCGCCGGCGGAGATCTCGCCGTGGCGGAGCGTCGCGCGTCCGGAACCATCGTGCTGGGGTCGTCGCTGCCGGTGCTGGTGTTCGGGGCGGTGGTCGTCCTCGTCTCGCTCTTCCTCCCGCACTCCGGGGAGGTCCACGGTTACGACGTGCTGCTGTTCTCCGACCTGGCGCAGACGTTCGTCACCACGCTGCCGGAGCGGGTCTACGCCTGGCTCGCGCTCGTCGGTGGTGTGCTGCTGACCCTGGGTACGGTGATCTCCCGCTCCGCGCTGGTCACCTGGGTGAACTGGACGCTGACCGGTATCGGCTGGGTCTACGGTGTCCTGGCGATCGGGATGCGGCAGTCCCGTCCGCCGACAGAGCCGGGCGACGGCCCCGGGATCGGTCTGATCCTCGGGTTCATCGCGATGGTGCTCATCTTCATCACCCTGTCGAGCCGGTTGCTGCGCCGTGGTGCGGTGCAGAAGGCCATCGCCGCCCGCCGCCGTGAGGAGGCCGGGCGTGACGAGGAGTCGCGGGCGGCCCAGCTCGTGCTGCGCACCGGCCTGGAGCCCCAGCAGGAGGCCGAGGTCGTCGACGACCGACGCGACAAGGTCCGCGCCAGGCGTCAACGCCACGACGTGGCCAAGGACACCGGGGACACCGAAGACTAGCCCCAACCAGCGAGCAACCCCGGAGGTCGGTGTGACCGACCTCCGGGGTTGCTGCGTGCGTGGGGGAGACCCGTCCCACGGGAACCGGGCAGGAGCTGTGCCTAGTCCTGTCCGGAGTCGGCGGCGGCCTCTGCCGCGGTCGCCGCCCACGAGCGCCACTGCTCGGCCTGGCCGCGCAGGTCCTCGGCCTTCTTGTGGCGTCCGGCCTTCTCGGCGGCCTCGGCGTCCGCGGTGAGCTGGTCGACCCGGGCCTGGAACTGGGCCACGCGTGCCTCGGCCTCGGGGTCGGTCTGGCGCCACTGACGCTCGGCGAAGTCACTGACGCGGGACTCCAGGGCACCGAGCTTCTCGTCGAACTCCTTGACCCGGTCGCGCGGCACGTAGCCGACCTCGTCCCACTTCTCCTGCAGCTCGCGCAGCACTTCGCGGGCCCGGTCGAGGTCAACCTGCGGGTCGATGCGGCCGTCGTACTCGTCGAGGAGGGCCTGCTTGGTTTCGGCGTTGCCGGCGAACTGCTCGTCCTTGCGGCGGTTGTCCTCGTCGCGGGCGCCGAAGAAGACGTCCTGCGCGCCGCGGAACCGGGCCCACAGCCGGTCGTCGTCGGCGCGGCGGGCACGTCCGGCGGCCTTCCATTCGGCCATCAGGTCGCGGTAGGCCCGGGCGGTCTCGTTCCAGTCCGTGGAGTTCTGCAGTGCCTCGGCGCGTTTGACCAGGTCCTCCTTGCGACGCCGGACGCTGTCGCGCTGGCGGTCGAGGTCGGCGAAGTGGCCGTCGCGGCGTTCCTTGAACGTCCCGCGGGCCGCGCGCAGCCGGCTGGCCAGGGCCTTGTCGGCGGCCCTGTCACCGCCGGCGGCGTTCCACTGGTCGCCGATGGCGCGCAGCCGGTCGCCGTCGGCCTTCCAGTCCTCGCCGTCGGCGGCGATGCGCTCGGCCTCGGCGACGAGTTCCCCGCGACGCTCGGCCAGGCGTTCCTCCACCTGGCCGGCGGTGGTGACGATCTCGGTGAGTCGACGGTCCAGCCGCGCGAGGTCCCCCAGGACACCGGCGTCGGCCAGGCCGTCCTGCAGGCGGGTCGCGTCGGTACGCACGCGGGCGAACTCCTCCGGGTGGGTGCCCAGACGCGCGGCGAGGACCTCCACCTCGGTGGCGAGGTCGGCGAAGCGGCGGGCGTAGTGGGCAAGTCCCTCCTCGACGCTGCCGGCCTTCCACTCGCCGATACGGCGCTCCGCGCCGTCCACCGTCAGCCACACGACCCCGTCGTCGTCGATGCGTCCGTGCGCCGCGGCGTCCTTCGTGGACGGGGCGACGGTGGTGCCGGCAGAGGCGGCGCCGGGCCGGGCACCTGGCTTGGGTCCGGGCGTGGCACCGGGCCGGGCACCTGGCTTGGGTCCGGGCTTGGGGACGTTCATCGGGGGTCCTTCGGTCGGTGGAGTGGGCTACCTGACATTATGGCAGACCCGCCGTAGACTGCTCCGACATGAGTGCAGCACAACCACGCCCCCGCCCGGTGGCGATCGTGGGGCCCACCGGGTCGGGGAAGTCGGAGACGGCGTTGGCGCTGGCGGAGGCCGTCGACGGGGAGGTCGTCAACATCGACTCCATGCAGCTCTACCGCGGCATGGACATCGGCACGGCGAAGCTGCCGTCGGAGCAACGACGGGGGATCCCGCACCACCAGTTCGACGTCCTGGACGTCACCGAGACCGCCTCGGTCGCGCGCTACCGCGACGCCGCCATCGCCGACGTCGAGGACGTGGCCGCCCGGGGACGGGTCCCGGTGATCGTCGGTGGGTCGATGATGTACCTGCAGGCACTCCTGGACGAGTGGGAGCTCCCGCCCACCGATGCGGCGGTGCGTGCCCGGTGGGAGCGTGAACTCGACCGGGTGGGGGTTGAGTCGTTGCACGGTCAGCTCGCGGAGAAGGACCCGCAGGCCGCGGACACGATCGAGGCACGGGACTCCCGGCGTACCGTGCGGGCCCTGGAGGTCATCGAACTCACCGGGCGCCCCTTCGCCGCGTCCCTGCCGCCGAGTGACCGGCCGACGCGCTGGGACACGGTGATCATCGGTCTGGCCGCGCAGGCGGACTGGCTGAACCCCCGTCTGGAGACGCGCGTCCACCAGATGTTCGACCTCGGGCTCGTCGACGAGGTCCGTGGCCTGGTGGCGCAGGGCCTGGTGCGTGACTCCACCGCGGGTAAGGCGATCGGCTACGCGCAGGTGCTCGACCACCTCGCCGGCGAACTCACGTTGGACGAGGCCGTGGAGCGCACGGTGAGCGGGACGCGCCGTTACGCCCGGCGGCAGCGGGCCTGGTTCAAGCGGGACCCGCGTATCCGCTGGTTCGACGCTGCCGACCCGGACGTCACCCGCCAGGTCGTGCACGAGATCGTGCGGTAGTTCATGCGGTAGATCGTGGCCGAGTGCTACGGCGACTAGACTCTGCGGCATGGTTGAGCGCAGGCAGATCGAGTTAATCAAGGGTCACGGCACCGGCAATGACTTCATCCTGGTCCCGGACCCGGAGGCGACGGTGGACCTCAGCGAGGAGCTCGTGCAGTCGCTCGCCGACCGTCACCGCGGCATCGGGGCGGACGGGGTGATCCGCATCGCCACCACCGGTGCGCTGCTGGCCGCCGGGGTGTTGGAGCAGCGTCCCGAGGGGGTGCGCGACGGCGACTGGTTCATGGACTACCGCAACGCCGACGGTTCGGTGGCGGAGATGTGCGGCAACGGTGTGCGGGTGTTCGCCCACGCCCTGAGCGCGTTGTCGCTGGTCGGCGAGGACGACCGCTCGGCCGACGGCACCGTGCCGGTCGGCACGCGGGCCGGACGCCGCGACGTGCGAATCCATTCGGTGGACGACACCGACGCCGAGGTCAGCGTGGACATGGGGGTGCCGCGGGTGACCGGGCGTTCCAGCGCCACGCTCGCCGGGGCGTCCTACGAGGGTGTCGGCGTGGACATGGGCAACCCGCACCTGGCGTGCGTGGTGCCCGGGCTGACGCCGGCCGCGCTGGCCGCGCTGCCGGTCGACCAGGCACCCGGCTACGACGAGGGTGTCTTCCCCGACGGGGTGAACCTGGAGCTGGTCACCGCGTTGCAGGACGACACGGTGCACATGCGCGTGCACGAACGGGGTGTGGGGGAGACGCTGTCCTGCGGCACCGGGACGGTGGCCGCCGCTGTGGCCGCCGTGGCTGCTGTGGACGCTGCAGATCGGTCGGGTGAGGACGGTGCGTGGTCACGGACGGTGCGCGTGGTCATCCCCGGCGGGGAGGTCGCGGTGACGGTGGGGCAGGACGCAGAGGGCAACCAGGTGCCCGCGGTGCTGCGCGGGCCCTCGCGGCTGGTGTTCACCACCTCGGTCACCGTGGAGCGCGGCTAGGGTTATCCGGGGTAACCCCGTCAGTACCGGGAATGCACCGAGTCCTGACGGGCGCGCTCCCACAGCCGTTGCAGGCTGAGCGCGCGCTGGTCGGTCTCGTGCAGCAGCTCGGTCAGGGTTGCCACGGTGGACAGTGACGTCGTCTGCTCCGGCAGGTGGCGCAGGAAACGTTCGCACGACGCGGCCGCGGCGTGGAACCGTGCCACGCTGGAGACCTCGGACCGTGCCGCGCACAGTTCGGGGCGGTGCAGCTGCCGGTCGCGGACCCGTGCGGGGTCGTTGGAGAACCGGAACTCGTCCCAGTCGTCCAGGATCGTGGCGATGTCGGTGGCGGAGAGGTCGATCGAGCGTTTCAGCGCGGCGATCTCGCGCTCGGAGTCCTGACGGACCACGGCGACGGCGGCGACCACCACCAGGATCACGGTGATGAGCACGCCCAAGCGGCCGAGTGTGCTGATCAGCAGCCACGACAGGGCTCCCACGACCACCACCCCGGCGAGCGCCTTGGAGATGCTTCTAGCCACAGGATCCTCCGCAGCCTCCTGACCCGCAGCCGCATCCGCCAGAGGAGCAGGACGCCGGGTCCACGGCGGTGGTCGTGAACTGGACGTTGCCGGAGAGGATCGTGCCGACCGGCAGATCGTCCTCCTCCCCCGCGGGCACCACGACCGTGAACGCGAAGGGGGCGTTCACCGTGCACACCCAGAAGGACTGGCCGGTCAGCGCGGCGGTACGACGCTCCGCGGCGGCGACCTCCACGGCGATGGACGCGCCGGCGTGCGGGGCGACCGCACCGGAGTTCAGGTCCGACAGGCCCGTGGACTCCACCGAACCGACGCGCAGGACGCCCGCGCGTGCGGCCTCGTCCCGCGTGCGGTAGACCGCGAGGTCCGCGGCGAGCGCGGTGATCTGCACCGGCTGATAGGTCAGCGTCCCCTCCTCGGACAGCAGCGGGCCCTGGGCGACGGTCGCGGTGAGCGAGGCCGTCACCGGGGCGCCCTCGGCGCGGACCTGCAGCATGGGGGAGTCGGCGACGATGTCGAGCACACCGACGATGTCGTCGACCATGCTGAGGTGCGCGGAGGTCTCCGCACCCCCGCTGAAGCTGGCGAAGGAACCGTAGGGCGGCACGGCGAGGATCACCAGGCGGGCACCGCTGGGGTCGTCGTACTGCAGGACCTGGCCGTCGCGGACCTCCCCGGTGACCCGGAGAGCCCCCGTCCCGTACGCCGCCTCCAGGGCGTCCTGCCAGCGGCTGAACTCCAACCCCACGCTTCTCAGTTCCGGAATCATGGGTGCGACTCTACTCCGTGGCCCCGAATCGTGGAAAGATGGTGGGCAATGACAAGCAACCAACAGAATCCTGAGACGCCGGAACCGGCTGAGACGTCCGTCGGCGAGCTCGATCTCGAGCAACGCTCCAGCCTGCGGCGCCTGACCCGCGGCACCAACGTCCACTCCACCGAGCAGGACGACGGCTACGACGTCGAGTACCGCAAGCTGCGCCTGGAGCGCGTGGTGCTCGTCGGGGTGTGGACCGAGGGCAACACCGCCCAGATCGAGGCCCGTCTCGCCGAGCTCGCCGCCCTGGCGGAGACCGCGGGCTCGGAAATCACCGACATGCTCTACCAGCGCCGCGACAAGCCGGACGCCGGCACCTACGTCGGCTCCGGCAAGGTCGAGGAGCTGCGCCAGATCGTGGTGGAGACCAACGCCGACACCGTCGTCGCCGACGGCGAGCTCAGCCCCGGGCAGATGATCGCCCTGGAGAAGGCGCTCGACGTCAAGGTCATCGACCGGACGATGCTCATCCTCGACATCTTCGCCCAGCACGCCAAGTCCAAGGAGGGCAAGGCCCAGGTCGCCCTGGCGCAGCTGGAGTACCTGATCACCCGCGTCCGTGGCTGGGGTGGCGCACTGTCGCGCCAGGCCGGTGGCCGGGCGGGCTCCAACGGCGGTGTGGGTCTGCGTGGCCCCGGTGAGACGAAGATCGAGGCGGACCGTCGTCGTCTGCGCAGCGAGATGGCGCGCCTGCGCCGCGAGATCCAGGGCATGAAGAAGTCCCGCGACGTGCAGCGTGGCCGCCGCGACGCCTCGGCGATGGCCCAGGTCGCTATCGCCGGGTACACCAACGCCGGCAAGTCCTCGCTGCTCAACGCGCTGACCGGAGCGGGGGTGCTCGTGGAGGACGCCCTGTTCGCCACCCTGGACCCCACGACCCGGCGGGCCGAGCTGGCCGACGGGCGTGCGGTGATGTTCTCCGACACCGTCGGGTTCATCCGCTTCCTGCCCACCCAGCTCGTCGAGGCGTTCCGCTCGACCCTGGAGGAGGTCATGGCCGCCGACGTCGTGCTGCACGTCGTCGACGGCTCCGACCCCTTCCCGATGGAGCAGATCGCCGCGGTGAACAAGGTCATCGGCGAGATCGCCGAGGACACCGGCGAGTCCGCGCCCCCGGAGATCCTGGTGATCAACAAGGTCGACCAGGCCGACCCGCTGGTGCTCGCAGAGCTGCGCAGCCGGTTGGACGACGTGCTCTTCGTCTCCGCGCACACCGGGAAGGGGATCGCCGCCCTGGAGAGCCGGCTGGAACTGTTCCTGAATTCCCGGGACGAGCACGTGGTCCTGCAGGTCCCCTTCGACCGGGGGGAGGTCGTCTCCCGCCTGCACGAGTACGGCACGGTGCTCAACCAGGAGTACACCGAGCTCGGCACCCGCGTGGAGGTCCGCCTTCCCGGGGTGATCGCCGCGGAACTGGCGGACCTGCGTATCGCGGACGACAGGGCGACAGAATAAGCTCGTCCGAATGGACGAGATGCAGGAGAAGAAGTCAGCGCCCGGCGGGGAACCTGAACGGGGGAAGCTGTTCGGGTGGACGCTCCACGGGGACGGCCGCACGATCCGCCCCGGGGCGGTCGTCGCCCCCGAGGAGCGGCTGACGTGGCCACGGACCGTGGGCATCGGTATGCAGCACGTGATCGCCATGTTCGGCGCCACGCTGCTGGTGCCCGCACTCACCGGCTTCCCGGTGAACACCACCCTGCTGTTCTCCGGTATCGGCACGATCCTGTTCCTGCTGATCACCCGCAACCGGGTGCCGTCCTACCTGGGCAGCTCCTTCGCCTTCATCGCCCCGCTGACCGCCACCCAGGCGGAGGGCTTCGCCGCCCAGCTCGGCGGGGTGATGGTCGCCGGAATCGTGCTGATCCTGGTCGGTGTCCTGGTCAAGGCCGCCGGACGGCGCGTGCTGGACGCGGTCATGCCCCCAGCGGTCACCGGTGCGATCGTCGCGCTGATCGGCCTGAACCTGGCCCCGGCGGCGACGGCGAACTTCCAGGAGCAGCCCCTTGTCGCCGCGGTGACCCTGTTCGCCGTCCTGGTGATCACCGTCGCCGGACGCGGTATGGTCGGCCGGCTGGCGATCCTCATCGGTGTCGTCGTCGGCTGGGTGTTCGCCGTGGTCACCGGCAACATCTCCGACGACGCCGGCGAGGTCATCTCCGACGCCGCGTGGTTCGGTCTGCCGGACTTCCACACCCCCGAGTTCCACGTCAGTGCGGTCCTGCTGACCCTGCCCGTCGTGGTGGTGCTCATCGCCGAGAACGTCGGACACGTCAAGGCCGTGGCAGGGATGACCAAGCGCAACCTGGACGACCAGGCCGGGCCCGCACTGATCGGTGACGGTCTGGCGACCACCCTGGCCGGCGGCTTCGGCGGGTCCGGCACCACGACCTACGCCGAGAACATCGGGGTGATGGCAGCGACGAAGGTGTACTCCACCGCCGCCTACTGGGTGGCCGCGGTCACCGCGATGGTGCTGGCCTTCGTCCCGAAGTTCGGTGCCGTGATCAACACCATCCCCTCCGGCGTGCTCGGCGGGGCCACGATGGTGCTCTACGGCATGATCGGCCTGCTGGGTATCCGCATCTGGCAGGACAACAACGTCAACCTGACCAACCCGGTGAACCTGTCCGCCGCGGCCGTGGCCCTGATCGCCGGCATCGGCAACCTCACCCTGCAGATCGGCTCGCTCGAGCTCGAGGGCATCGCCTGGGGCTCGGTGGGCATCATCGTGGGCTACCCGCTGCTGCGGTGGCTGTTCGAGAACGTCGGGGAGGGACGCGAACCCGCCGTGCGGGACTACCTCTCCCACAACTAGAGGCCGCGCCAGACAGAACCGGCCCCGACACCTGCCGTGCAGGTGTCGGGGCCGGACTCGACTGCGGTGACGGGTGCCCCCGTCGACGCTGTTCCTACTCTTCGTCGAGGTTCTTGGTGATCAGCGCGGCGATCGCCTCCACGGCCTCGGCGTTGTCGGACGAGACGGTCACCTCGTCACCGTGCTCGGCACCCAGGGCCATGATCATCAGCGAGGAGGATGCGTCCGACGGTTCCTCGTCGTCCTCCCCGGGCAGGGAGAGCAGGATCTCGTCGTCGTAGTTGGCAGCCGCCTCCGCGATGATGGTGGCGGGACGTGCGTGCAGGCCCACGGTGGAGCCGACGGTGACGGTAGTGGAGGCCATGGTTGTGAATGTCCTTATCAGGTCGTCGATCATGATGGTCGGGCGCTGACCGCCGGCAGTGCCCGGCGTGTGGTGCCCTCCCTGACAGCGTAGCCGAACTGTGCCGGATCGCGCCGTCACGACCGTCCCGCCTCTTATGCCGTGACGACGTTGACGTCCTCGGAGGAGAAGGCCTCTAGATACTGGCGCGGCGCGGCGTCGTCGGTCACCAGCACGTCGATCTCCGGCACGTTGGCGAAACTGACGAGGTAGTCGCGGCCGAACTTCGTGGAGTCGCACATCGCGACGACCCGGTCGGAGTTGGCGATCATCGCGCGCTTCACGGCGGCCTCCTCGGCGTCCGCGGTCGACAGGCCGTGGTCCATGGACAGGGCGTTGGTGCCGATGAAGGCGAGGTCGGCGTGGTGGACACCGATGGTGCGCAACGCGATGTCACCGACCACAGCCTGGGTGATGGGGCGGATGTGACCACCGATGAGCTGGACGTCCGACAGGCCCGCCGCCGACAGGCGGACGGCGAGGGGGAGGAAGTTGGTGAGCACCGTCAACCCCCGGTAGGGGTTGTCGTCGGGGCGTCCTGCCTCGGCGATGGCGTGCGCCAGCATCGCGGTGGTGGTGCCGGCGTCGAGGAACACCGTGCCGGTGCGCGGCAGGAGGTCGGCCGCGGCGCGTCCGATCCTGATCTTGGCCTCGGTCGAGGTGGTGCTGCGCAGCTCGATGGGGGTCTCACGGGTCTGGAAGGTGTTGGTGGGAACGGCGCCGCCGTGGACGCGGTGCAGTGCACCGTCGTTGTCGAGTACCGTGAGGTCACGGCGGATGGTTTCAGGGGTGACCGCGAACCGCTCTGCGAGCTCCACGACGGTGACACGCCCGTTGACCGCGGTCAGTGACGCGATCTGGCGGCGACGTTCCTCAGAGTTCATGATGTGCATTGTATGGGGTGGCGCAGGGATGAACGCCGATTCGGGGGTGGGTATGGCCCGGCGGGTGACCCCGGGGGGTGGGTGAAAGAGGGTATCGTGGTCGGCGAACCTGTCCATCACGTTCGTACCTCGACCCCGCGGGGTCGGACCCTCGGTAAAAGACCTCGGTAGATGACCTTGGTAGTTGCATCGACGTCCACCAGGTCGTGCGATCTGAAAATTTGTGGGAGACCAGACACTATGGCAGACACGAATCCCCCGGCAGCCCCCTCGGACGGCGAGCCCGTCGTCCTGAAGGGCAAGTCCGTAGTTCCCGGAACCGTCTTCGCACCGGTCACGTGGGTCACCGACCGTCCGGAGCTGCCCGGCCCGGACAAGACGGTCGGGGACGCCGACCGTGAGGCGGAGTACCAGGCCTTCGTCGACGCGGTGGACACCGTCTCGGAGCGCCTGACCTCCCGCGCGCAGACCGTGGAGGGCAATGCCCGCCAGGTGCTCGAGGCGACGGTGGCGATCGCCAAGGACCGTGCCTGGGCGAAGAAGGTCAAGAAGTCCGTCAACGGAGGTCAGACGAACCTGTACGCGGTCCGTCAGGCCACCGACGACTTCGTGGAGATGTTCCTGAAGGCCGGCGGTGTGATGGCCGAGCGTGTGACCGACCTGATGGACGTGCGCGACCGTGTCATCGCCGAGCTGCGGGGGGAGCCCGAACCCGGCATTCCGGACGTCGACACCCCCCACATCCTGTTCGCCGACGACCTCGCCCCGGCCGACACCGCCACGCTGGACCCTGAGCTGATCATCGCCGTGGTCACCGAGAAGGGTGGTGCGACGAGCCACACCGCGATCATCGCCCGCCAGCTCGACCTGCCGTGCATCGTCGCGGTGGGGAGTAACCTGCGCGGCGTGAGTGCCGGCACCGAGGTACTGGTGGACGGTGCGGCGGGGACCGTGGAGACCGGCGTGGACCCGGCGGAGGTGGAGAAACGGGTCACCGCCGCCGCCGAGCTGGCCTCGAAGGTCCGTGGCTGGCACGGCCCGGCACAGACCGCCGACGGCCACCGGGTGCAGCTGCTGGCCAACGTTCAGGACGGCGCGGCCGCCCGCCAGGCCGCGGAGTCCGTGGCCGAGGGGATCGGGTTGTTCCGTACCGAGCTCGGCTTCCTCAGCGAGACCACCGAGCCGTCCGTGGAGGAGCAGGCGCGGCGCTACGCCGAGGTCCTCTCCGCGTTCCCGGAGGGCAAGGTCGTGATCCGGACGCTCGACGCCGGCTCGGACAAGCCGGTGCCCTACGTGATGGCGGAGACCGAGGAGAACCCCGCCCTCGGCGTGCGCGGTCTGCGGATCGCGCGGACGAACCAGAAGCTCCTCGAGCGTCAGCTCGACGGCATCGCGTTGGCGCTGAAGCTGTCCGGCCGTGAGGACTCCGCGGCCCAGACCTGGGTGATGGCGCCGATGGTCGCCACCGTCTACGAGGCGAAGTGGTTCGCCGAGCTGTGCCACGAGCGTGGCCTCGTGGCAGGCGCGATGATCGAGGTTCCGGCGGCTGCGCTGATGGCGGACAAGATGATGCCCTACCTGGACTTCGTGTCCATCGGCACCAACGACCTGACCCAGTACACGATGGCGGCGGACCGCATGTCGGCGTCGCTGGCACACCTGACCGACCCGTGGCAGCCCGCGGTGCTGCGCCTGGTCCACACCACCTGCCGCGCTGGTGCGGTGACCAAGACGGCCGTGGGGGTCTGTGGTGAGGCTGCCGCGGACCCGGTGCTGGGCTGCGTGCTCGCCGGTCTCGGTGTGACCTCGCTGTCCGCGGCACCGCCCGCACTCGCCGCGGTGGGTGCACAGCTGGGCGAGGTGGACTTCGCGGTGTGCCGCGAGATGGCCGCCGCCGCGCTGGACGCCGACGGTGCCGAGGAGGCCAAGGCCGCCGCCGCAGCCGTGCTGGGGCTCTAGCGCACCCTGTACCCACGCGAAACCCCCGGAGGCCTCTGACGGAGACTGTCCGGGGGTTTCGCCTATCTACGTGGGGTTTGCGGGGTGCCTAGATCTTTCGCAGCACCGCGACCACACGACCGAGGATGTCGGCGTTGTCACCCGGGATGGGTTCGAACAGGTCGTTGTGGGGGAGCAGCCAGACGCCGGCGTCGTCCTTCTGGAACTCCTTGACCGTCGCCTCCCCGTCGATCATCGCGGCGACGAAGTCACCGAGTTCGGCGACCTTCTGGGAGCGCACGGCGACCCAGTCGCCGTTGAAGATGCCCGCGTCGCGCATGGACTCACCGACAACCTGGAGCAGGAACAGCTCCCCGCCGCCGACGAGTTCCTGGGGGAGAGGGAAGTGGGCCTCGACGTGCTCCTCGGCCAGGATGGGCGAACCGGCGGCGATCTGGCCGACGACGGGGACGAAGGACGGTTCCGGCATCCCCGCAGGACCGCCGGCGTTGGCGGGCTTCGGCCCCGGACGGTTGTCGACCTCGTCCTCGAAGTCCCTGATGTCGACCGCGCGCGGCTTGTTGTCCTCGCGGCGCAGGTACCCCTTACGCTCGAGCTCGCGCAGGTGGTAGGACACCGACGAGGTCGAGTTCAACCCGACCGCGTCGCAGATCTCGCGGATGCTCGGCGGGTATCCGCGGAACCGGGTCGCGTCCTTGATCACGTCCATGATGCGCCGTTGACGGTCGGAAAGCTTCTCCCTCCCCTTTGCGTCGAGCGCGGCACCTGCCTCGGTGACCTTCGCCCGCTTTCGCTTGCCTGCCGTGGTTCCCACGGAGGACTTCTGCTTCTCTGACATCTGACCCACTCCTGGACTCGTTGTACCGGTCGTGTCCCCGACCTTACATGACCGAACGGACATCGTTGGTCAGGGTGTTCGAAAAATTCGGGAAGGCTGTGGACATCATCGAACACCCGTGCTACCTTCGGGTGCAGATACAGAACTTCGAACACACGGACGAAGAATGTGCCGTCGGAATCAGTCGATGTCCGTCCGCGGTGCTGTCATGGTCCTTGTCTGAAGCCGGGAATCCGGTCTGCTTCCACGGAAAGAGGGTTGTCATGAGCACGATGTCGGTTGAAAGTCGTCGGTCCGGTCTCCGCCGTCCCGTCTATCGGCGTCCGGAGTGGTCCGGGTCGGAGATGGATGGTTTCTCGAACACCTGGGGGGAAGGATCGGTCCGGACCCCCTCGGTCGTGCAACGGCAGCGGTACCTCCGTCAGGGCAGAATTGCTGAACGTCCGTTCGAGCCGACCTCCCGGTACGCAAGAATGCGGCGTCGTGCGTCGATGGTCGTGGGTTCCCCGGGCATGACCGTGTTGTCGCTGGCCACACTGGTGGCTTTCCTCGCCGTCTCGCCGGCGGTCACCGGCCCGCAGGAGGACACCGTGACCCCGACTGGGACGACCACCGTCACGGTGAGCGAGGGCCAGAGTCTGGCGGAGATCGCCGAGCAGCACGTGCACGGGGCCAGCGTCGGCGATGCGGTGGCGAGGATCGCCTCGCTCAACGACGTCAGCGAGCTGGGTGGCGACGGCGACCACGGGGACTCCCGGGTGAGCAACCGGGACGTGGTCATCCCGGTCTACTGACCGGCCCCGTCGGCCGACGGTGGTTCCGCCCGGGGGCGGGGGTAGCATGTGGGAACACCTACCGTCCTGACGACCTCCGCAAGGGAGAACACCGTGCTCTGTCCAGCCTGCCGTTCCGAGGACTCCCGGGTCGTGGACTCCCGCACGGTGGAATCAGGCTCCGCTATCCGCCGCCGCCGCGAATGCCTCTCCTGCAAGACCCGGTTCACCACCCTGGAACGTTCCGTGCTGCTGGTCACCAAACGAAGTGGCGTCACCGAGGAGTTCCGCCGCGACAAGGTGATCAGGGGAGTCGGTCGCGCCTGCCAGGGCCTCGAGGTCTCCGGGGACGACCTGAAGATCCTGGCCCACGACGTCGAGCAGTCACTGCGTGCCTCCCACGGCTCGCAGGTCGCCGCCGACGACATCGGCCTGGCGATCCTGGAGCCCCTTCGCAACCTCAACGAGGTCGCCTACCTCCGGTTCGCCTCGGTCTACAAGTCCTTCCGGTCGACCGAGGATTTCGAGAAGGAGATCCGGGCGCTCCAGGAGCGGCGAAGCGACGCGACCGGGTAGCCCTCCCCCGGGGCTACCTGATCTTCGCCAGTGCCTTACGCACCCGGGCGACACTCGCCGGACGCGACGTACCCAGGTTCTGGGCGTACAGCGACACCCGGAACTCCTCGACCAGCCAGAGGACATCCTTGAACTGCGACGAGGCCGCCCGAATCGCCGGCAGGCGGCGCCGGGCCTCCTCGACCGCCTCGAGGCACTCCCTGACCTGGTCGTCGAGGTCCTCCTCCCGGTCCGGGTCAGACTCCATCATCTCCAGGCGCGACTGCATCGCTGCAACGTACCGGGGTACGTGACGAAGATGTTCCACGCCGTTCTTGGCCACCTGGTGGGGTCCGAGGAAGAACTCCAGCTGCGCCTTCATGTCCTCGATGGCAGCCCCGTCCCACGCCGAGAGCTCCTGCGACATGTCCGCCACGGCAAGGACCGCCGGGGTGATCGCCACGAAGATCTGGCGGACCAGTCCCGGGCCGCGGTCCCTCGCGGCGCTGACCGCCTCGGCGCACCGTTCCGGATCGCGGATCACCGGACCGTACTGTTCGAGCAGGTTTCGACAGGCCAGTACCCGGCAGTCGTCCACCAGAGCGTCCGCGCCGCCGTGCGGATAGGTATCCACCGCCACACGCTGGCGCAACTGCAGTCCCTTGACCATCTGCTTCGTGGAGACCTGGCAGGCCGCCACCATCATCTCCAGGACCGTGGAGAACTGCTGGCCCGCCGCCGCCTGCGGGGTGGGGAAGGCCTTCAGCACGACGCCGTCCTTGCCCGCCGAGACCAGCGCGGGGTAGGCCGACGTGGTCTGGCCGTCCACCACGGTCTCGACGGACTCGGGGATGACCCCGATGCCGTCGCTGCTCCAGCTCGCGGAACGGGCGAGCACACCACCGGTACCCCCTGCACCGTTTCCGCCGCGTCGTCCCCGGCCCTTCTTCTTCGTCGGGCCATGGGAGGCGGAGTCCTGCGGGGTGGGGGCGGCGCCCCCGGACGCGCCGTTCGACCCGCGGGAGGAGCGTGCCGTGGCGGAGGCGATGGACTGGGTGATCTCGCCGGCCAGGTCGTCCTGCAGTTCACCGAGGTCCTTCGAGGTCGCGATGACCTTGCCCCGACGGTCCACCGCGGCATAGGTCATCCGCAGGTGGCCCGGGACCCGGTCCCAGTCGAAGTCGGAGGGGCTGATCCCCGTGCCGCCGAGCGAGCGCAACGCATCAGCCAACGCCTGGTCGACGGGGCCGTCATAGGGGGTCATGCGCTCCAGCGCGGCCCGGGCGAACTGCCCGGCCGGCACGACCGAGGTGCGTAACGGCTTGGGGAGCGTGCGGATCAGTGCGATGCACAGTTCCTCGCGCATGCCTGACACCAGCCACCGGGTGTCGGTGTCGGTGACACCGGCGAGCAACGGTAACGGGATGCGCATCGTGATGCCGTCGGCTGGATCGCCGGGACTGAAGACGTACGTGAGGTCGAACTGCATCGCCCCCTGGCGCCACGTGTCCGGGAACTCCCGGGCCTCTGCCGCGGCACCGTCGGAGCCGATGAGCGCCTCCGGGGTCATGTCGAGCAGGTGTGGGTCGTTTTGCCGGGCCTTCTTCCACCAGGAGTCGAAGTGGGCGGCCGACACCACCGAGGACGGGAGGCGGGCATCGTAGAAGCTGTAGAGGGTGTCGTCGTCGACGACGATGTCCCGGCGTCGTGCCTTGTCCTCGAGCTGCCCGACCTCGTCCAGCAGCTCACTGTTGTGGCGGAAGAAGCGGTGGTTGCTGCGCCAGTCTCCCTCCACGAGCGCGTGGCGGATGAACATGTCGCGCGCTGCCTCCGGATCGGTCTTCGACAGGTTGACCCGGCGGTCGGCGATGACCGGCAGGCCGAGCATCGACGCCTTCTCGATGGCCAGAGCCGCACCCTGCTTGCTGGACCAGAACGGCTCCGCGTAGGAGTAGCGCATCAGGTGTGGGGCGACCTCCTCGAGCCACTCGGGGACGACCGGGGCGACCGTGCGGGCGAACACCTGGGAGGTCTCCACCAGTTCAGCGGCCATGACCCACTGCGGCGGTTTCTTCGACAGATGCGAGGACGGGTGGATCACGAATGTGGTGTTGCGGGTGCCGGTGAACTGGCGGGAGTTGCCCTGGCGCATACCGACGTTGGTCAGCAGACCCGTCAGCAGCGACTTGTGGACCTCGGTCTCGTCGACGGACGTCGCCTCGCGCTTCCCGAGACCACTCGTGGCCGTCTCGGCGTCCTGGTCGCCGAGGTCGAAGGTCAGCTCACGGAAGTGGCGCACGTTGGGGATCTTCCACCGCAGCTCCTGGATGACCGTGAGCAGCTGACGGACCAGATCCATCCACTCCAGGACGCGGACGTAGTGGATGAACTCGTCGCGGCAGAGCCGGCGGAACTTGTTGCCGGAGAGCTCCCGGCGCTGGGCCTGGAGGTAGTTCCAGAGCTTCAGCACCGAGATGAAGTCGGAGTTCGCGGCGAACCGGGCGTGGAGCTGGTCGGCGCGGGCCTGGTGCTCGGCAGGACGTTCGCGGACGTCCTGGATGCTCAGTGCCGCCACGATGACGGCGACCTGTTCCAGAACGCCGTTGGCGTGGGCGGCCGACAACATGCGCGCCAGACGGGGATCGGTGGGGATGCGCGCCATGTCGCGCCCGATGTCGGTGAGAGTCGGGCCGCCGTCCTTGCCCTTCTCCTTCTCTTTGTCCTTCTCCTTGGGCTCGTTGGCCAGTGCGCCGAGTTCGCGCAACAGCTGGACGCCGTCGCGCACCGACTTGGAGTCCGGAGGCTGGAGGAAGGGGAACTCCCGGATGTCGCCGAGGTCCAGGGCGGTCATCGACAGGATCACGCTGGCGAGGTGGGTACGCAGGATCTCCGGGTCGGTGAACTCGGGCCGTGCCTCGAAGTTCTCCTCGGAGTACAGGCGCACGGCGATGCCGTCGGAGGTACGTCCGCAACGGCCCGATCGCTGTTTCGCCGACGCCTGGCTGATCTCCTCGACGGGCAGGCGCTGCACCTTCGTGCGGTGCGAGTAACGCGAGATCCGGGCGTAGCCGGTGTCGATCACGTACTTGATCCCCGGCACCGTCAGCGACGTCTCGGCGATGTTCGTGGCGAGGACGATCCGACGCCGTGACCCGGTACTGAAGACCCGGTGCTGTTCTGCAGAGGAGAGACGTCCGTACAGGGGCAGGACGTCGACCCCGCGCCACTGCTGGTCCGACAGCGCGTCCGCGGCGTCGCGGATCTCCCGCTCCCCGGAGAAGAAGCAGAGGATGTCGCCGGGCCCCTCGGCGATGAGTTCGCGGGCGGCGTCGAGAAGACCGTCCAACGGGTCCGTCTCGATCTCACGCACCCCACCGCCGGACTCGGTGCGGTCCTCGGTACGGGTGAGCGGGCGGTAGCGCACTTCGACGGGGAAGGTGCGTCCGGACACCTCGATGACCGGGGCAGGGTTGCCGTCGGCGTCGGCGAAGTGGCGGGCGAAGGACTCCGGGTCGATCGTCGCCGAGGTGATGATGACCTTGAGGTCGGGTCGCTTCGGGAGGATCTCGCGCAGGTAACCGAGCAGGAAGTCGATGTTGAGGCTGCGCTCGTGCGCCTCGTCCACGATGATCGTGTCGTAGGCGCGCAGCATCCGGTCGCGTTGGATCTCGGCGAGCAGGATACCGTCGGTCATCAACTTCACCGCGGTGGAGTCGTTGACGTGGTCGTCGAACCGGATCTTGTAGCCCACACGGCTACCGGGTTCGCCGACCTTCTCACCCAACTCGTCGGCGATACGGTCGGCGACACTGCGCGCGGCGATACGTCGCGGCTGGGTGTGACCGATTCGACGGGTCTCGCCCCGGCCGAGCTCCAGGCACATCTTCGGCAGCTGGGTCGTCTTGCCGGAACCGGTCTCACCGGCGACGATCACGACCTGGTTGTCGCGCACGGCCTCCATGATCTCGTCGCGGCGCGTGGAGACGGGCAGGGACTCCGGGAAGTTGAGGTTCTGCGTCAGGTTCGCCCGTGGGGTCTGGCGCGGGGGACGGCCGGAACCTCGTCCCGACCCTCGTCCCCGTCCCTTACCGCGTCCGCGCTTCCTGCCCGAACGTGGGGTGCCACTTGCGTTCTTGTCCTCGGAAACCACCCGGTGATCCTACCACTGACATGACTGCGGCCCCGCCCCCTGTCACCAGGGGGCGGGGCCGCGGCAGAGCGGAGGATCCGCAGGCGGACTGATGCGTCCTAGCGTGCGTCCTCGATCTCGATCGCCTGGGCGACGCCCTGGACGACGGCGGCGACCTTGACCGCCTCGAAGACCTGCTCCTTGGTCAGTCCCTCGTCGCGCACGGTCTTCTCGTGAGCGATGGTGCAGTGGTCACATCCGTTGATGGTGGACACGGCGAGGGAGAAGAGCTCGAAGTCGACCTTCTCGATGCCCGGCTTGCTGATGACGTTCATCCGCAGGCCCATCCGGACCTGGGCGTAGTCGTCACCGAGCCAGCCACGGGCGCGGTAGGCGACGTTGTTCATCGCCATGATCGAGGCGGCGGCCAGCGCGGCGTCGTACGCCTCGTCGGAGAGGTGCGCCTTGGCCTCGTCGGAGATCTCGGAGAGAACCTGGTCGTTGCGCGACGCGGCGGCCGCGGCAACGAAGGTGCCCCAGAGCTGCTGCTCGGTGAGCTCGGTCGAGCGGGCGAGGGAGCTGAGGTTGAGCTTCAGGTCCTTGGCGTAGTCGGGGAGACCCGACTTCAGGTTGTCGATCGACATATTAGTTCAGCGCCTCCTGGACGACGTCCATCTTGTTGATGTTCTTGGTCGGGTCGTTGGCCTGCCAGTTGCAGGCGCAGACCTCCTCGGACTGCAGGGCGTCGAGCACACGCAGGACCTCGTCGACGTTGCGGCCGACGGCGTCCGGGGTGACGGAGACGAACTGGATCACGTTGTCCGGGTCGACGATGTAGGTCGCGCGGTCGGCCACGCCGCCGGCGTTCTCCACGCCCAGGGCGCGGATCAGGTCGTGGCGGACGTCAGCGAACATCGGGAAGGGGACACCCTTGAGCTCCGGGTGGGTCGCGCGCCAGTTGAAGTGCGCGAACTCGTTGTCCGTGGAGCCACCGAGGATCTGGGTGTCGCGGTCCTGGAACTCCTCATCGAGCTTGCCGAATGCAGCGATCTCGGTGGGGCAGACGAAGGTGAAGTCCTTCGGGTAGAAGAAGACGACCTTCCACTTGCCCTGGTACTTGCCGAGGTTCACGTCCTCGAAGTAGTCGTCCGGCTGCTGGGCGTTGGCCTCGTGCAGGTCCCCGCCCTTGAGGGCGGTGAGGTTGAACTCGGGGAACTGGTCGCCGACGGTGAGAATGGACACGGTGAATGCCTCCTGGTTTCGTGAAAATATGACGCTCGTGCTTCGTCTTGAGCAACAACGATTATGCCATGAAATCAGAACTGATGCAAAGGTATAACTGATTTATTGGGAGAGCTTGATAGGGAGGCCTTATGGTCGCTCGTAGATAGGGTCCTGCAAGGATCGTGATGTAGAGTCATAGGCATGGTCAATAAGGATTACCGGCCGACGATCGCTCAACTCAGGACCTTCGCCACCGTTGCCGAGCACGGACACTTCGGCGTCGCCGCCCAACAGTTGGGGATCTCCCAGCCGTCGCTGTCGCAGGGGCTCGCGGCACTCGAGAGCGGCCTGGGTGTCCAGCTCATCGAGCGCTCGACCCGGCGGGTCATCGTCACGGAGATCGGACGCGAGCTGCTGCCGTTCGCCCAAGCCACGCTGGACAGCATGGACAGCTTCACCGGCCACGCGCGCGGGGCCCAGGGCGGGCTGTCGGGCTCGATGTCGCTGGGCATGATCCCCACGATCGCCCCGTTCGTCCTGCCGGCGTTCCTCCGGTCCTTGCCGACGACGGCACCGGATCTGGAACCGAAGATCGTCGAGGACAAGACGACCAACCTGATCGACTCGCTGAAGAACGGGGGACTGGACGCCGTCGTCGTGGCGTCGCCGGTCTCCGGTGCGGGAGTCGAACAGATCGAGCTGTACCGCGAGGAGTTCGTGGTTGTCCTGCCCGAGGGACACCCGCTCGCCGGGCGGCGCGACCTCTCGCTCGACGACCTCCAGGACCTGGACTTCCTGCTGCTGGACGACGGCCACTGCCTGCGCGACCAGGTCCTGGACCTGTGCCGCTCGGTGTCGTTGACGGTCGACCCGGCGCACTCGGTGACCAGGGCGGCAAGCCTGTCCACGGTGGTGCAGTGCGTGATCGGTGGCCTGGGATCGACCCTGGTTCCGTTGAGCGCGGTGTCCGCAGAGTGCGACCGGCCCGGATTAACCTTGGCCACCTTCGAGGGAGGCGCGGCCACCGCCGGACGCACGGTGACGTTGAGCCACCGCACCAGCTCCAACCGTGCCGATGCCTTCCACGCCATCGGGGCGGTCGTTGCGTCGGCCTACGAGTCGGCGCTGGCCCGCAACCGTGAGGTGCTGGAGTCGAACCTGGGACCCAGAAGCTAGCCGCGGACCACGCGCAACTCGCTGAGCCGCACGTCACCGGCCTCGTCGGAGGCGTCGAGGTCCACCACACCCTCGAAGGCCCACCCGTGGTCGCCCTCCGGATCGTCCAGGATCTGCCGCACCGTCCAGTGCCGTCCCTCTTCCTTGACCAGGATGAGTTCGGGTGAGCGGGCGGCGGCGTCGACGCCGATGTCGGAGTACTCGTCGAAGTACGCGTCCAGCTCCGCCGGCCAGTCGGGGGCGGCGGTGAGGTAGTCGTCCATCTCCGCCAGCTGGCCCTCCTTCTCGAAGGCGAAGAGCTCCACGTGGCGGAAGAAGTGGTTGCGCACCATGCGCCGCAGCGCGCGGGGGTTGGAGCTGAGCAGGGAGGGGTCGTCGACGCCGAAGGCGTGCTCGGCGACCTGTTCCTCGGTCGCCGGGGCGTCCGGGTCGGCCATCGCCGACCACTCGTCGACCAGGGAGGAGTCCACCTGGCGGATGAGCTCGCCCAACCACACCACGATGTCCTCGAGCTCCTCGCTGCGGTGCTCCGGGGGTACGGTGTGCGACAGCGTGTGCCAGGCGTCCGTGAGGTACCGCAGCACGACTCCCTCCGACCGCGCCAGGTTGTAGGTCGCCACGAGGTCGGAGAAGGTCATCGCCTTCTCGATCATCTCGCGGACCACCGACTTCGGGGAGAGGTCGAACTCGGACGCCCACGGGTTGGACTCGCAGAAGATGTCGTAGGCCTGCTCGAGTTCCTCCTCCAGCGGCTTCGGCCAGGTGATGTCCTCGACGAGGGCCATGCGTTCGGTGTAGTCGACGCCCTCGGCCTTCAGCGCCGCGATCTCCTGGCCGCGGGCTTCGCGCTGCTGGGCGGACAGGATCTGGTTCGGGTTGTCCAGGATCGCCTCGACCGTGCTGATCACGTCGAGGGTGTAGCTGTCCGACTCCGGGTCCAGCAGGTCGAACGCCGCCAGGGCGAAAGGGGACAGCGGCTGGTTCAGCGCGAAGTCACGCTGCAACTCGCGGGTGAGCCTGGCGTCCTTGCCGGACGGGGTGTCGGCGTCGTACTCCTCGACGATGTCGGTGCGCAGCAGGCCCCGGTAGAGGTCGATGGTGGTCAGGATGTCGCGGTTCTGCTTCGCTCGCGTGTCGTGGTTGTCGCGCAGCAGGCCCTTCAGCGCGTCATACGTCCACTGGTCGCGGGCGATCACGTTGATCAGCATGGAGTGCGACATCTGGAACTGGCTGACGAGTTCTTCCGGCTCGGCGGTGGTCAGACGCTCGAACGTCGACTTCGACCACGTGGCCCGACCCTCGGGGGCGGACTTCTTGCGGAGCTTCTTCAGCTTCTTCGGGTCCGAGCCGGCGCGCTCGCGGAGGCGGAAGTTCTCGATCTCGTGTTCCGGGGCCTCGACGATGACCGTGCCCTCGGTGTCGTAGCCGGCGCGTCCGGCTCGTCCGGCGATCTGGTGGAACTCCCGGGACTTCAGGATGCGGTGCTTGATCCCGTCGTACTTCGCCAGCCCGGTCATCAGGACCGTGCGGATCGGCACGTTGATGCCCACACCCAGTGTGTCGGTCCCGGAGATCACGGTGAGCAGCCCCTGCTGGGCGAGTTTCTCGACGAGCCGTCGGTACTTCGGCAGCATGCCGGCGTGGTGGATGCCGATGCCCTTGCGCAGCAGACCGGACAGCGTCTTGCCGAAGGCGGAGGTGAACCGGAAGCCGCCGATCGCCTCGGCGATCGCGGCCTTGCGCTCCTTGTCGACGAAGTTCATGCTCGTCAGCGCCTGGGCGCGTTCCACGGCCTCACGCTGTGAGAAGTGCACGATGTAGACGGGCGCCCGGCCCTTGTCGACGAGCTCCTCGAGGGTCTCGTGGACGGGTGTGTAGACGAAGTCGAAGTCCAGCGGCACCGGGCGCACGGTGCCGGTCACCGGGGTGGTGGGCCGTCCGGTACGGCGGGTGAGGTCCTTCTCCAGCCAGGCGGTGTCGCCCAGGGTGGCGCTCATCAGCAGGAACTGTGCCTTGGGCAGGCTCAGCAGCGGGACCTGCCAGGCCCAGCCGCGGTCCGGTTCGGAGTAGTAGTGGAACTCGTCCATCACCACCTGGTCGATCTCGGCCGCAGCACCGTCACGCAGGGCGATGTTCGCCACGACCTCGGCGGTGGCGCAGATGACCGGTGCCTTGCCGTTGACGGTGGCGTCACCGGTCATCATGCCGACGTTGGCGGGGCCGAAGATCTCGCACAGGGAGAAGAACTTCTCACTGACCAGGGCCTTGATCGGCGCGGTGTAGAAGGTGCGCTTCCCGTGGGCCAGGGCGATGAAGTGTGCCGCGGTCGCCACGAGGGACTTGCCCGAGCCGGTCGGTGTCGCCAGGATGACGTTGTCGCCGGAGGCCAGCGCCATCGCCGCCTCCTCCTGGGCGGGGTAGGGGCTCAACCCCCGGTCGCGAGCCCAGGCGAGGAAGGACTCGAGGACGGCGTCGTCGACGAGACTCTCCGGAACCTCGGCGAGATCGGGGAGGAGTCCGGAGAGCGTGGGGTCGGATACGGGGGTCGTCACCTGGGTAGTTACCTGTCGGAGTCGGAGTCGGGGTCGTCGGAGTCGTCGGGGTCTTCGCCGTCGCCGGTGTCGTCGCCGTCGAAATCGTCGGTGGTGCCGGCGAGGAAGCGCTCGACCTCGGCGCTGATCTCTTCGCCGGACGGCACCTCCTGACCGGGTGCCAGCAGGGCGTTCTGACCTGCGTCGCCGTCGTCACCGGCGTTGTCGAGGCCACGGCGGCGGTCGTCGCGTTGACGCAGGCGCGACTGCTCCTCGTCGTACTGGCGCTCCAGGGCCCCGACCACGGACGCGATCTCCGTGGAGTCGTCGACCTGGTCGGCGAGCTGCTGGCGGACCGTGTCCATGTCGGCTTCCAGGGCACGCAGCGGGAGGTTGAGGTCGCTGACGGACTCCAGCGCGTGCAGCAGACCGTACGCCGCCTCCGGGTAGTCGGAGGCCGCGATGTAGTGGGGCACGTGCGCGGTGAGCCCCACGGTGGTCAGTCCCTTGCGCGACAGCAGCAGCTCCACGTCGAGCATCGCCGCCCCGGGGACCATCATCCGCGAGTCCCAGGTGTGCAGCCCTTCGGTCAGCGAGGGGTCGGAGGAGTGCGCCGAGACGATCAGCGGCCGGGTGTGCGGCACCGTCATCGGCGCGGCGTACATCGACACCACCCGGTCCACACCGGAACGTGCGGCGAGTTCTGCCACCGCCCGGCTGAAGGCCTCCCAGCGGAGGTCCGGCTCGGGGCCGGAGAGGAGCATGAACGGCCGACCGTCGGAGTCCTCCATGCGGTGCAGGGTCAGTGCCAGGCTCTCGCGGCCCACGACGCGCCCGTTGTCGAGGGTGACGCCGGGACGCCGGGAGCGGTAGTCGATGAGTTCGTCGACGTTGAAGGTTGCCACGGTGGCGTGGTCGAGTGCCTGCAGCAGGTGCTGGCTGGCCTGTTGCACGCCCCGACCGGCATCGGCGTAGCCCTGGAGCGCGACGACCATCGAGAGTCCGTCCTCACCGTCGACGGAGTGGGCCGAGGGGCCCGGGTACTCGAGTTCGTACATACGGTTGCTGTCGGACATGTGCGCGTACTCCCTTCACTGACGTGCGACGCAGTGGATCTACTCTACCAGTCGCGCCTGTCGACCCGGCGGATATCCACAGGGTCCGGTTTATCCACACGCTCCTGGTCGGACCAGTCGCACGGAGGGGTCGTGACCGGCCCTCCGGTGGAGGATGTCTCCATGACTTCCACACACCACAACACCCCGAGAACCCGCGACATTCCCGCACGCCCGGGCGCCACGGACGGCCCCGTCGTGATCGACGGCGGTCCCGGCGGACTCATCGGCGCCGTCCCCGCCCTGCTGGGCTTCACGCCTACCGAAAGCATCGTGCTCGTCGGTCTGAGCAGTCACGGTGAGCAGCTCGAGTCCCTCGGCCCGGTCGTGCGCACCGACCTCGTCGAGGGGGCGGCCCGGACCGGCGCCGAGGCGCTGGCGCGCTCGCTCTACGACATTCCCGGGGCCTCCGCCATGGTCGTGGTGACCACTCGACGGTCGTGGCCACTGCGCAGCGCCGTGGTGGATGTGCTGGCCGGTGCCGCGCTGACCCTCGGCGACGCCGCGGTGAAGATCAACGCCATGTTCGTCACCGACGGCATCACCGCCGGCGCCCGGTGGCGTCAGGTCGAACCGTCCGGCGCCGCCTGCGGGTGGACGGTGGTCCATGAGGGCACCGTGGACGATCCCGCCGAGGGCCCCGTCGTGGCGTCGGGGTGCTCCACGGTGCGAGACCCCCAGCGCACCTCGGAGTCGATGGACCGGGAGCTCGATCCCGAGGACGACGAGGACCTCGCGGCACTCCTGCCGGCGAGCTGGACGACGGGAGCGGCCGCGAAGTCGGACGGGGGACCCTGGAACTCCGCGGACGTGTGCGAGACGGTCGCGCAGATCGCCGTGACGGTGGACCGGTGGATGCCGGTGGGCCGCCAGCGGGTCACCCTCACCCGCCGGGAGGTGCGCCGGATGCTGGCGGAGCGCCCTGGAACGGCTGAGCGGTTGTTCGAGTTCTGCACCAGTGCGTCGTTGTTCCCGACGCTGGTCGCCCTCGGCGCCGCAGGGCAGTCGGGGGTGGTGCTCGGAATCCTGTTGGAGGCCGCGACCCTGGGTCGGGGTTCGCTCCGGGGCCGGGCGTTGCTGCTCATCGCCTTCCTGGGGTGGTGCGGCAACCACGGCGCCCTGGGGCACCGGGCGGCGCGGCGCTGCACGGAGGAGATGTGGAGCGACGGTGGGGCGTCTCCGGCGCCGGAGCCGACGACCGACGCGGGCGCGCTGCGCAACGACCTGCTGACCCTCTCACTGGCAGGGGTGCTGTGGGAGGGCGTGGCAGACGGGACCGCCGCCAGACTCGTGGGCGGCGTGGTCGGTCAGGGAATGGAACACATCGACGCGCAGATCGCCCGCTCCGGTGGGAAGGACACCGACCGGGCGGGCACGCTGGCGTCGCTGGTGGACCGCAGGGCGGTCAGCGCCGTGCGAAGTGCGCTCGATCGCCGAGCTGGGAGGTGAAGTCCCAGGCGTCCCGGACGATCGTGCCCAGGTCGCTGCGCGTCGGGGTCCACCCCAACGCGTCCACCGCGCGGGCGGACGAGGCGATCAGGGTCGCGGGATCACCGGCACGACGAGGTGCGGTCACCGCGGGGATCGGGTGGCCGGTGACCTCGCGGCAGGTGTCGATGACCTGCTGCACGCTGTAGCCGTCGCCGGAACCCAGGTTGAAGATGCGGTGCTCACCGGAGGTGTTCGACCGGGCGGCCAACAGGTGGGCGTCCGCGAGGTCCCTGATGTGGATGTAGTCGCGGACACAGGTGCCGTCCGGGGTGGGCCAGTCGTCGCCGAAGATCATGATCTGCTCCCGGGCCTCCAGGGCGACCTGCAGGACCAGGGGGATCAGGTGGGTCTCCACGGCACGGTTCTCACCGGTGGAGCCGTACGCGCCGGCGACGTTGAAGTAGCGCAGGCTCGTCGCGCCCAGCCCGTAGGCGTCGGCGTAGGAGGTGATGATCTGGTCGATCGACAGCTTCGACGCCCCGTAGGGGTTCGTCGGTGCGGTGGGCATGTCCTCGGTGATCGGCACCGAGGCGGGTTCGCCGTAGCAGGCGGCGGTGGAGGAGAAGACCAGGTTGTCGACACCGTTGTCCCGCATCAGGTCCAGCAGCTTCAACGAGGTGACCACGTTGCCGTGCCAGTAGATATCGGGGGCCTGCACGGACTCGCCCACCAGGGACTTCGCCGCGAAGTGGAAGACCGCCGCGCAGTCGTCGGCCAGGACCTCCGGGGCGCGGTCCAGGACGTCGCCCTCCAGGAAGGTCGCCCCGGCGGGGACGGCCTCACGGTTGCCGGTTGACAGATCGTCGATGACGGTCACCCGGTAGCCCTGCTCGACCAGCACGGTGGCGCAGACGCTTCCGACGTAGCCGGCGCCGCCGGTGACGAGCACGTGCCCGCCGTCAATGAGTCCCATCAGCGACTAGTTCCCTTCGAGGACGATACGGATGGCGTGCCCGAGCTCCTCGGGGACGACCACGCTGGCACCTTCCGGGTTCTCCAGGGTGAGACCGTCCGGGGTGTCCTGGATGGTGACCGAGGTCCCCGGGCGGATGTCGTACTGGCCCAGCTTGCCGATCACCTTGTGCTCGACCTGGACGATCTCGTTGAAGCTGACGATCGTCGCCTTGCGCGGCGAGCTCAGGTCGATGTCCGAGGCGCGATGGGAGTCGGCGGGGTCGGCGATGGACGCCTCGCCCAGCTTCTCCAGGCCGGGGACCGGGTTGCCGAACGGGGAGGTGCTGTGGTCGTCGAGGACGGCCAGCAGCCGCTTCTCGACCTCGTCACCCATCACGTGCTCCCAGCGGCAGGCCTCGTCGTGGACGGACTCCCAGGGCAGTCCGATGACGTCGACCAGCAGTCGCTCGGCGAGACGGTGCTTGCGCATCACGGCGGTCGCGTGGTCGCGGCCTTCCTCGGTGAGCTTCAGGGAGCGGTCGTCCGCGATCCACAGGAGGTTGTCGCGCTCCATGCGGGCCACGGTCTGGCTCACGGTCGGGCCGGACTGCTCAAGACGCTCGGCGATGCGTGCGCGGAGCGGGGGAATGCCCTCCTCCTCCAGTTCGTAGATCGTCCGGAGGTACATCTCGGTGGTATCGACGAGGTCCTTCACTCGACCATGGCCTTTCTCTGACTAACACGACCGTGCAGTACGACGGGCGCGTTCAGGGGTTTGTTCACACAGTGGTGCCCTATAACGTACACGGTTCACCGGGCAGGTGGGAGCGCGGTCCGGCGGGTGTACGGCCCGCCGCTTCTAGACCGCGTACTCGCGCAGTCGGGCGGCCCGGTCGCCCTCGCGCAGCTTGGTCATGACCTCGCGCTCGATCTGGCGGACGCGCTCGCGGGACAGCCCGAAGCTGCGGCCGATCTGGTCCAGGGTGCGCGGCATCCCGTCGTCCAGGCCGTAGCGCAGTTTGATGACGTCCTGCTCGCGCTCCTCGAGGGTGTCGAGCACAGCGCGCACGTCGGAGTGGCGCAGCGAGGCGACCACGGCGGCCTCGGCGTCGGTGGCCTCGGAGTCCTCGATGAAGTCGCCCAGCGGCGCCTCCTCGTCCGAGCCGACGGGCATGTCCAGGCTCACCGGGTCACGGGACTGCTTGAGCAGCATCTCGATCTTCGACTCGTCGATGCCGGACTCGTCGGCCAGCTCCTCGTTCGTGGCCTCACGGCCCAGGTGCTGGTACATCTCGCGCTTGATCCGGGAGAGCTTGTTGACCTGCTCGACTAGGTGCACGGGCAGTCGGATGGTCCGCGACTGGTCGGCCATGCCGCGGGTGATCGCCTGGCGGATCCACCAGGTCGCGTAGGTGGAGAACTTGAAGCCCTTGGCGTAGTCGAACTTCTCCATCGCGCGGATCAGCCCCAGGTTGCCCTCCTGGATCAGGTCCAGCAGCGGCATGCCGCGACCGGTGTAGCGCTTGGCCAGCGACACCACCAGACGCAGGTTGGCCTCCAGCAGGTGCGTGCGGGCGGCGCGACCCTCACGGGCCAGGACCTTCATGTCGCGCTTGGCGGCACGGGTCAGCTTGTCACCGTTCTCCAGGAGGTGCTCCGCGTAGAGGCCGACCTCGATCCGCTTGGACAGCTCAACCTCGTCGTCCGCGGTGAGCAGTGCGGTCTTGCCGATGCCGTTGAGGTAGACGCGGACCAGGTCGGCCGAGGGGTTCTCGTTGTTGCCCCGTCGACGGCCCTTGTCCTCCGTGACCTCGGTGGTGTCCTCGGCCGTATCCTCGGTGGACGTCTCGTCGGTCGCTTCGGTGCTCGCCTCGCCGGAGGTCTCCCCGGGCGTGGTATCTGCGTGTGACGTGGTGGTGTCCCCGATCTCGTCGATCTCCGCCGGGGCGTCCCCGGTGTCACGGGTGGTCTCCAGGATGTCGTTCTCCTCCGGTGTGCCGGAGTTCTTCGTCGTGCGGGTGCCCATCTGGTTGACCTCCTGGGTTAGGTGTCGGAAGCTCTGCACAGTCCAACGGGCGATCGCGTCGAAATGTTCCGGGGCTACGTGTCCTTGGTCACGGGCAGATTACGATCGCGGTGTGATCGCAGGAAACCGCAGGTGAGTACGCGGGTAAAAGTACTTCCGGGACCCCTCATCCGGGGGTGGTGGGGCGGGGAGGTCGCCCGTCCTCAGGACGCTTCGACGATCACGGTGTACGGCCCGTCGTTCGTCGACGCCACGTCCATCATCGCGCCGAACCGGCCGGTCTCCACCCGCAGTCCGCGCCGGCGCAGCTCCTCGACGATCAGGTTGATCGCGGTCTCCGCGTCCGGCCCGGGCGCGGCCGCCGACCAGGACGGCCTGCGGCCCTTGGCGGTGCTCCCCATCAGCGTGAACTGGCTGACCACCAGGACCTCGGCGCCGTTGTCCTGCGCGCCGGCATCGCGCCGCACGGTACCGGACGCACCGGCGTCTTCTGCGTCTTCTGTTTGTCCGGCGGGGACGAGCAGCCGCAGCTCGGCGATCTTGCGCGCCACGGTGCGCCAGGCGTCCGGGCCGTCCTCGCGTCCGGCGCCGACGAGCGCGAGCAACGCGCCGCGCCCGGCGCCGTCGCGGTTGCCGTCGACCGCGCCGACGACCTCGCCGTCCACGGTGACGCTGGCGTCCTTCACCGTGCTGACGACCGCCTTCACCGCTGCACCTCGACCAACTCGGCGGGCAGCACCACGCCGTGTCGCACCAGGTCCACGACGAGCGGGGTCAGGGCCCCGGTGAACGCCTCCTCGTCGAGGTCGTTGACGGCGCAGTACAGTTCGGCGGTGTCGCGCAGGGTCAGCCCGTCCGGCGTGAGCCCGGCCAGCACGGCCGACAGCGGGGCGTCGATGTCATGGCTGAAACCGGGACCGTCGGTGCGGGTGACACGGACGACCTCGGGGACGAAACCCGGTTCGGTGAACCCGTCGTCGGCCTGGGCACCGCTGCGGGAGAGCTCCACGGATTCCCGGGCCAGGCCCGGACGCACCTGGTAGCGGGCGTCCAGGAGGTCGTCGCCGTCCTGTTCGGCCAGCCACCCCGCGCGCAGGAAGTACTCGGCGACCTCGTCGCCGAAGAAACCGAGGTCGGGGGAGTCCAGCGCCTCGAAGGTGACCTCGGAGGGCCCGTCGATACGCTGCAGGTGCACGTAGCCCATCCCGATCCGGGCGATGTCGTGCTCCTTGAGGTAGGACAACCAGTCGGCCACCCGCCTGCGCCCCTGCGGCGAGCGCAGGTCGAGGGAGGCGTCGGCGGTCCAGGTGCGCACGTAGACGGAGGGGGAGACCTCGTCGCGCTGGACGACCCAGGCGCGGACGCCCTCGGCGGGGATCCAGCCGGCGACGCGGCTGGCCGCGGACTCCGACAGGGAGGTGGCCCACGCGCCGAGCAGGTGCGCGGTGCCACCGGGGGAGAGGTGGGCCGCGGCCCCCTGCACCACGGTGCGGGTGGCGTCGTCCAGCCCGAGGCCGGAGTCACGGTAGATCTGGCCGTCCTGCGCCGGCCCGACGACGAACGGTGGGTTGGAGACGATCCGGTCGAATTCCTCGCCCTCGACCGGCTCGAACCAGCTGCCGCAACGCCAGTCGACCTCCCTGCCGGTGCTCGAGCGCAGCGACGCCCGGGCGAAACCGAGCGCACGGTCGTGGACGTCGGTGGCCACGGTGTGCCGCGCGTCCAGCATCAGCGCCAGCACACCGGAACCGGTGCCCAGGTCGAGCAGCCTGTCCACCGGCCCGGACGGGACCTGGTTGAACAGGGTCAACGGAGCCTGCCCGACGCCGGGGACGTGGTCGTCGCCGGGGGTGAACTCCTCCAGCGAGGCGTCCGGATCGGACACCACGAGCACCTCGGCGCCGTGGGCACCGTGGACGTCGTGGGTGACGGGCCGCACGTCGACGTGCGCGCGCACAGTGGGCTGTGTGTCCTGAGCGTCTTGCGCCAACAGGGCCCCGGCGTCGATGAGGGCGTCGACGAGCGCGGCGCCCAGGACGTCCGCCAGCGCGGTGCGCGGCACCGGCTCGCGCAGGAAGAACGCGCGCGTGAGCAGGACGCCGCGGGCGTCGCAGACCTCACGCTGGTCGCGCTCGTTGAGGTGCCATACCGCGCCGCCGGGGTTGCCGGCCAGTGCCTCCGCGTAGCCTTCGCGTCCCAGGGCGGACAACAGCAGGGGCGTGCCGTAGTCCAGGGTGGTCAGGGCCAGGACGAGATCCCGGAGGGCCGGGGAGTGTGCGTCAACGGTCATGATCCTCTGTCTGTTCCTTATCTACTGTGTCTTCAGGTTCGGCTTCGATCACCGTGTACCCCGTCGCCGCCGGGCCCTCGAGTTCCTCACGGGCCGGGCCGTCCAGCTGTGGTCCGGCGGCCGCGGCACGGTACTGCCGGGCCAGCGCCGGCTTGTACACCTTCGGCTCGCCCTTCTCCCGGTCGTCGCTCTTCTCGTTGGCCAGCAGCACCGCCACCCACGGCAGCGGGAGCGAGATCACCGCGAACACCGCGGCGAGGGCGGGACTGTGCAACCACGCGTAGGCGCCGACCGCCGCACCCAGCAACGGGATACGCGACAGTTGCAGGCCCGCGTAGAGCCGACGGCGGTGACGCCAGTCGTCCAACGGGGACCGCCGGGCGTCGGTGATCACCGAGACGTCGTCCCCACGACGGCGACGGGCAGAGTGGTTGGACATGGGGACAACCGTAGTCCTGTCGTCGCGAACCACAACCAACGGTGCGGCCACCCGACCTGCCACGCGACCGGCACGGCTGGAAAACACGGCAGGGGCGGGGCATTATGGTGACGTGACTACTCCTGGAACGACAACGATTGAGCGGCCCGACGTCCGGACCGATGACCAGACCTCGGACGACACCCCGAAGTTCTTCCACTACGTGAAGAAGGACAAGATCGTCGACTCCGCGATCAACGGACGCATGGTCGTCGCACTCTGCGGCGAGACCTTTCCGGTGACCAAGCAGGCAAAGCCCGGCTCGCCGGTCTGCCCCGACTGCGAGAGCATCTACCAGGGACTCCGCAAGAAGTGAGTGGGGCCACCGCATACGGCACGCTCCGTGCCTGGCAGCAGGCCGCACTCCGACGTTACATCGACACCGCCCCGCAGGACTTCCTCGCCGTCGCGACCCCGGGCGCGGGCAAGACCACGTTCGCGCTGACGGTCGCGCGGATGCTGCTCGACGCGCGCACGGTGCAGCGCGTGGTGATCGTGGTGCCCACCGAGCACCTCAAGACGCAGTGGTCTCAGGCCGCGGCGCGCCAGGGCATCTCCATCGACGCCGAGTTCACCAACTCCTCGGCGGTCAACAACGCCCACGACGGGGTGGCGGTGACCTACGCCCAGGTCGGCATGAAGCCCACCAAGCACTACCAGGTCGCCACCGCGCGCAAGACCCTGGTCATCCTCGACGAGATCCACCACGCCGGTGACGCGAAGAGCTGGGGCGACGGCGTGCGGTTCGCCTACGAGCAGGCCGAACGCCGGCTGGCGCTGACCGGTACGCCCTTCCGCTCCGATGACTCGGTGATCCCCTTCGTGGAGTACAAGGACGTCGACGGGTCGTTGGTCTCCCAGTCCGACTACACCTACGGCTACTCCGACGCGCTGGCCGACGGCGTGGTGCGTCCGGTGGTCTTCCTGGCCTACTCCGGGCAGGCCCGGTGGCGAGACAGCGCCGGTGAGGAGTACGAGGCTCGCCTGGGCACCCCGTTGAACGCGGAGCAGACCGCGCGCGCCTGGAAGACGGCCCTGGACCCGAAGGGCGAGTGGATCCCCGCGGTGCTCAGCTCCGCGCACACCCGCCTGATGCAGCTGCGCGAGTCGATCCCGGACGCCGGCGGCCTGGTCATCGCCACCGACACCACCACCGCGCGCGCCTATGCCGCGATGCTGGAGAAGCTCACCGGCACGAAGGTCACCGTGGTGCTCTCCGACGAGCAGGGCTCCAGTGACCGGATCAAGGAGTTCTCCGACTCCACCGACCTGTGGATGGTCGCGGTGCGCATGGTCTCCGAGGGCGTGGACGTGCCACGCCTGGCGGTGGGCGTGTACGCCACCTCGGCGTCCACCCCGCTGTTCTTCGCCCAGGCGATCGGACGTTTCGTGCGTTCGCGGCGCCCCGGCGAGTCCGCCAGCGTGTTCCTGCCGAGCGTGCCGGTGCTGCTCGACCTGGCGTCCAACATGGAACGCCAGCGCAACCACGTGCTCGGCAAGCCCGACCGGCCCAACGAGGGCTGGGACGACGAGCTGCTCGCCCAGGCCAACAAGGAGGAGTCCGAGCCGGACGAGCTCGGCGGCTACGAGACCCTCGGTGCCGAGGCGGAGCTGGAGAGCCTCATCTTCGACGGCTCCACCTACGGCACCGCCACGATGACCGGCTCCGCAGAGGAGCAGGAGTACCTCGGCCTGCCCGGCCTGCTGGACGCCGAGCAGATGAGGACGCTGCTGCGTGCCCGGCAGTCCTCCCAGCTGGACAACCGGGACAAGGCGGCCAGGCAGGCGGCCGAGACGGCCGCCGCCGGCAAGGACTCCGGCAAGGACTCCGCCGGGGAGTCGGGGGAGGCCGAGACGAAGAAGGTCGCCAGCGAGGAGCTGCCGGGCCTGAGGAAGAAGCTCAACGCCCTCGTCGGCGCGAAGTCGCAGCGTACCGGGCGTCCGCACGGTGCGATCCACAACGAGGTGCGCCGTAACTGCGGCGGCCCGCCGACGGCGCTGTGCACCGCCGAGCAGCTGCACGACCGGATCGCCTACCTGCGCGACTGGTGAGCGTGGGGACGCGAGGGGGCGTCCGATAGGCTGGACCGCATGGCGAAGAATACGGGAGCAGCACGACCGACCGGACGAGACGGGGCGGGGGAGCAGCCCCGGGTACAGGGGAGGCTCGGCCTGGTGGCGATCGTGCTGGCGGTGCTCGCGCTGCCGGCCGCGCTGTTCCCGTGGCTCGGGCTGATCATCAGCGTGGTCGTCCTGGCCATCGCCCTGGTCGCGCTGATCGTGGCGGTACGTTCCCCGCGTCTGGGGCGCGGCTACCCGATGGCGGCGGTGGTCGTGGCGATCGTGGCGGTGGCCCTGTCCGGCGTGGTGACCAACAGCACGGCGCAGACGTTGCAGGACTGCTCGTCGAACGACGCCGACGAGGTGCGCGCCTGCATGGAGAACAGGGGCGAGGACTAGAGACCCCGACGGGACAGACACCGACGGGACAGACACCGAACCCCTCCGGCCGCGTGAACGGCGGGAGGGGTTCTGTGGTGTCGGGGCCGGTCCGGACCGAGCCGCGGCCGGACTAGTCGAGGTAGTCGCGCAGCACCTGGGAGCGCGACGGGTGGCGCAGCTTCGACATCGTCTTCGACTCGATCTGACGGATGCGCTCACGGGTGACCCCGTAGACCTGCCCGATCTCGTCGAGGGTGCGCGGCATGCCGTCGGTGAGCCCGAAGCGCAGCTTGACCACGCCGGCCTCGCGCTCGGAGAGCGTGTGCAGCACGTCCTGCAGCTGGTCCTGCAGCAGGGTGAAACTGACCGCGTCGACGGCGATGACGGCCTCGGAGTCCTCGATGAAGTCGCCGAGCTGGCTGTCGCCCTCGTCGCCGATGGTCTGGTCCAGGGAGATCGGCTCGCGGGCGTACTGCTGGATCTCCAGCACCTTGTCCACGGTGATGTCCATCTCGCGGGCCAGCTCGTCCGGGGTGGGCTCGCGGCCGAGGTCCTGCAGCAGCTCGCGCTGGATGCGGCCGAGCTTGTTGATGACCTCCACCATGTGCACCGGGATGCGGATGGTGCGGGCCTGGTCGGCCATCGCACGGGTGATGGCCTGACGGATCCACCAGGTGGCGTACGTGGAGAACTTGTAGCCCTTGGTGTAGTCGAACTTCTCCACCGCGCGGATCAGGCCGAGGTTGCCCTCCTGGATGAGGTCCAGGAACGCCATGCCACGTCCGGTGTAGCGCTTGGCCAGGGAGACCACGAGTCGCAGGTTGGCCTCGAGCAGGTGGTTCTTGGCCTTGCGGCCGTCGCGCTCGATCTCGCGGAAGTCGCGGCGCTGCATCGGCGACACCTTCTCGCCGCTCGCCTTGAGCTCGTCCATCTTGTGGTGGGCGTACAGGCCGGCCTCGATGCGCTTGGCCAGGGAGACCTCCTGCTCGGCGTTGAGCAGCGCGACCTTGCCGATCTGCTTGAGGTAGGCGCGCACGGAGTCGGCGGAGGCGGTGAGCTCGGCGTCCTTGCGGGCCTGGCGCAGTGCGGCGGACTCGTCCTCGTCCCAGACGAAGCTGCCGGCCTCGGGCTTGTCGTCCTCCTCGTCGTCGTCACCGTCGGTGACCGCGCCGGCGGGGGTGACGACCGCGGGGGAGGCGGCGTCCTCGTCGCCGTCCGAGGCCTCTTCGACGTCGTCGACGTCATCGACATCGTCAACGTCGTCCTCGTCGATCTCGATGTCGCCGGGGAGGCCGTCGATGTCCTCGTCGTCGGAGTCCTCGGTGACGCCGTCGGTGGCGGTCTTGTCGAGGGTCGCGTCCCCGGCCGCCGGGTCGGCGTCCTTGGTGGCGGACGCACCCTTGGCGCCGGACGCGGGGGCGGCCGTCTTGGTCGCCGCCTTGCGCGTGGACTTGCGGGTCGTCTTCTTCGCGGCCGTCTTCTTCGCCGCGGTCTTCTTGGCGGTCTTGGTGGCCGCCTTCTTCGCGGCGGTCTTCTTCGGCGCATCTTCGGCGGACGTGGCCTGCGGGGACGCTGCGTTGACGCCGGCGGTGGACGCCGCGGGGGAGGCGTCAGCGGCAGGGCTCGCGGCCGGTGCCGGCTGTGCCGCCGGAGTCACCGGCGACGCTGCTTTGCGGGTGGCCGTACGGACGGCCTTCTTCGCGGTGGTCTTCTTGGCCACCCTTCGACCGGCCGACGATGCCGGGGTTCCGGGAGCGTCGGTGCCCTCGGTGTCGCTACCGGAGGTGGAACTGGTGTGGGCCGCCACGAAAGACCTTTCTTGCGGGGTCAGGGGACTTGCAGTGCGTGGTCCTTTGTCAGGAGCACAATCGACCCCCCATTATAACCCAGTTGGGCTGAATTTCAGCGTTCAGGGCCGCATTCCGTGGGTCACGGCCAACGCGGCCCCGACGATCCCGGCCCGGTTGAGCAGGGTGGCGGGCACCACGTCCACGTCCACGGTGAGTTCAGGAACCCACTTGTGGTGCTTCTTGGAGATACCGCCGCCGACGATGATCCGCGACGGGTTGAGGATGCGCACGTACTCGTGGAGCACCCGGTCGACCCGGCGGGCCCACTCCTTGTAGCTGAGCTTCTCGTTGTCGCGCACCGCCGACGACGCCCACTTCTCGGCGTCCATGGCCGGGAAGTTCAGGTGGCCGAGCTCGGAGTTGGGGAACAGGGTGCCGTTGTAGATCAACGCCGAACCGATGCCGGTGCCGAAGGTCAGGAACAGGACGGTCCCGTCCTCACCATCCGCCGAGCTGCCGTAGGCGGTCTCGGCGATGCCGGCGGCGTCGGCGTCGTTAAGGACGCTGACCGCGCGCGGCGAGCCGTCGACCGTCAGCCGGCCGCCGAAGAGCTCCTGGCAGTCCGTGCCGATCCACGCGGGGTCGATGTTCGCGGCCGTCCGGGCGACCTGGCCGCGCACCACGGCGGGCACGGTCACGCCGACGGGCCCCGTCCAGCCGGCCTCGTCGAGCAGGTCGGCGACCGTGTCCGCCACGGCCTCCGGGGTGGCGGGCCGGGGAGTGTCGATGCGGATGCGGTCGCCGATGAACTCTCCGGTGCCCAGGTCCACCAGTGCGCCCTTGATGCCACTGCCCCCGATGTCGACCCCGAATGCGGTCGACTCCTGCCCATTGCTGGCTGTGTCTGTCATGGGTACCCATGCTACCGCAGCCGCGGACACCGGACAGTGCGCCGAACCGACGCCGTGGGTGCACCGCCAGCCCCGCGGGCCTGCTGGCAGGATGGGGCCCATGGGTGAACAGATCAGACTGGACCGGACCACCACGGACGTCCCCCCGCCCTCGGCGGGCCGCGCACTTGCAGGACGCACGCCGGACGAGCTGCGTCGGGTCGCGGTGACGGTGGCGTCCGAGGCGGCGCTGCACGTGGCCGAGGCGCGGACACGCAGTGCCGGGGGCGACGGGCGCATCCGGGTCGAGGCGACGAAGTCCTCCGAGGTCGACCCGGTGACGGCCATCGACCGGTCGAGTGAACGGCTGATCCGCCGGCGCCTCGGCGAGCTCGCACCGTACGACGCCGTGCTGGGGGAGGAGGACGGTGGCGTGCTGGCGCAGGACCGTGTGACGTGGGTCGTGGACCCTGTCGACGGCACGGTCAACCTCGTCTACGGCATCCCCGCCAGTGCGGTCAGCATGGCGGCGTGTGTCGACGGGGTCCCGGTCGCCGGCGCCGTCGCCGACATCGCCCGTAAGCGGGTGTACTCGGCGTGCACCGGCGGCGACCTGGTCATCGACGAGGCGGACACGGCAGGCACGGCAGGCACGGCAGGCACGGCAGACCGCGAGCGGTCGGCGTTACCGGAACTGTCGTCGCTGTCGTCGGCGCTGGTCGGCACGGGGTTCTCCTACCTCGCCTCGCGCCGTCGCGCCCAGGCCGGGTTGCTCGGCGACCTGCTGCCGGAGATCCGGGACATCCGGCGCATCGGTTCGGCCGCCCTGGACCTGTGTGCGGTGGCGGACGGTGCGTTGGACGCCTACTACGAGCACGGGCTGGGGCCCTGGGACCATGCCGCCGGGAGCCTCATCGCCGCGCGTGCGGGGGCGGTGGTGCACATGCCCCCGCTGGAGCGGGGGTACGACGAGGGGGTGGGTGTTCTTGCCGCGGTCCCCGGAATCGTCGACGACCTCGCTGAACGCGTCCTGGCGACCATCTTCCCGGCGCCCGTGGACGTTCCCTGACGGGGGCACGGACGGCCGTACGGCCCCCTTTTCCGGGGGCACGGTAGGCGTTCTCGGGTGGTGCTCCACCGGTCGTGCCGATAGGCAACGTGACAATGGTTCCCCGCTGCTTTACTATGCGCGTCAAACGTCGGGAATATCCGTCGCCGACACGTCGTTGCCGGCAGGGTAAACCCCGGTCGTTGGGTGAGGCTGAGCCGGTGACTCGACGGGCACCGCAACCTCGCCGACACGTGAGACGACACCTGCACGACTGCACACCAGCAACAGCCAAGAAACAGCACAGCCTTATCCACCGCCGCAACCGGTGACGGTCGGATAACGGACGACCCTAGGAGCATCATCATGGCGACTGACTACGATTCCCCCCGCACCCGCTCGGAGGACGAGATCGAGACCGACTCCCTCGAGGGGCTGAAGGCCGCGGAGAAGGCGGAGCCCGCCGTCGACGACAACGACGACGGCGACATCGTCGAGCCGATCGACGTGCCGATGGCGGACCTGTCCGGCGAGGAGCTCAGCGGGTCGGTGGTGCCCCGTCAGGACGACGAGTTCACCTGTTCGGTCTGCTTCCTCGTGCAGCACCGCACCCGGATCGCCGAGGACGACGGCAAGGGCAACCTCGTCTGCATCGACTGCGAGTGACCGGGCGGGGGTCGCCCGGTCAGGCGCGGGGGGTGCCGAGGGCGTCGAGCAGCTGCTCGGGCTCGTTGGTGGAGACCAGCCAGTAGGGGGTGGGGTCGTCCGGGTCGTCGAGGACCAGCATCGCCATGGAGGGGATCCAGGGGCGGTGGTAGAGGAAGGCGGCGGGGTCGAGCTGCCGGCCCATCGCCGCACTGCGGGCACTGGGCGGCACCGGGAGGCTGCGGCTGACCACCGACATCGGCAGCGACGCCTCCCCGGCGTGCAGCCAGGTCTCGCCGCTCTCGTCGCGCTCCACGACGAGCTCATTGCTGGACAGGTGCAGGAGCGCCCACACGACCGCCGCGAGGACGACCGCGCCGACCACGACGCCCCAGTACCACTCGCGGCCCATCTGCCCCTGGAACCCGACCAGGGTGGTCACCCCGAGGCCGATGAGCCACCAGGACATCGGGACGCGCTGACGCTCGCGGTAGAGGACGTCCGCACGGACCCTGCCTGCCTCGCCGGCATCGCCGGCCTGACCGGCACGGCTCTCTCCGGGTTCCTGTGGCACGTCATCTCCTGTCGGCTCGGGCTCGCTCACGATCCCTTAGTCTATCCTGCGGGCCGTTAGGTCAGTAACCGGACCGCGCCGGTAGACTTCACGGGCATGACCGACAGTCACGACGCACCGTTGCGCATCGCGCGACTCGACCCCGACCTCCCCCTCCCGAGCCGCGCCCACCCCAGTGACGCGGGCCTGGACCTGTCCAGCGCCGAGGACCTCACACTTGCCCCGGGTGAGCGGGCGCTGGTGGGCACCGGCGTGGCCCTCGCCCTGCCGGTGGGCACCGTGGGACTGGTGCACCCGCGTAGCGGACTGGCCTGGAAGCAGGGGGTTTCCATCGTCAACGCCCCCGGGACCATCGACGCGGACTACCGTGGCGAGGTGAAGGTCTGTCTGATCAACCTGGACCGGGACACCTCGGTCGTCATCCACCGCGGAGACCGCATCGCGCAGCTGCTCGTCCAGGAGGTGTCGCTGTGCGACGTCGAGGAGGTCGCCGACGTCGACGCCCTCGGTGAGACCGCCCGCGGCGCCGGGGGCCACGGTTCCACCGGGGCCTGACCCGTTTTCCCACGTCCTGAGCTGTACACCCGTTACGTCGAGATTTGAGGAGAGTCCGAGCCATGTGGCCGTTCAACAAGAAGAGTGACGAAGATTCCACCGCTACCGCCGCGACGGACGCGCAGGTGCCGACGGCGCCGACGCAGGACGCGCCGGATGCTGCGGGCGCTGTGCCGGACGCGCAGGACGCACCGGACGCCGCGCCGGCGGGCGGCGACCCCGCCGTCGCCGGCCCCAGTGCGTCCTACGACCCGGTCAACGGCGACTTCGGCCCGTTCGACGGCGACAGCGTGGACTACACCACCTTCGACTACTCCGACTTCGCCAAGAGCGGGCTGGACCTCGGCTCTGTGCGCGTGCCGGTGCCGCACGACGGGGAGGTGCAGGTGGAGATGGGGCCCAAGGGGCCGCAGATGATCCACATCCTCACCCCGTTCGGACGGCTCACCCCCGTCGCCCTCGCCGCCCCGCGCACCGGCCGGCAGTGGGAGGAGAACATCTCCGAGGTCACTGCGGGCATGAACGGCGACGGCCTGCAGGTCGAGTGGGGCCGGAACCTGTGGGGCACCGAGATCATCGGGACGATGAAGGCCGGCACCATGCGGGTGATCGGTGTGGACGGTCCGCGGTGGATGCTGCGGATGACGTTGGCCGGCCCGGCGGACAAGGCAGACCAACTCGCGGAACTCGCCTACGAGGTGATCTCCCGGACGTTCGTCTACCGCGGCACCGAGCCGCACCCGGTCGGCCAGGCGCTGCCGGTGACGATCCCCGCGGCGATGGCCGCCGAACTGCGCAAGGTTGTCGAACAGCGTCAGAAGGACGCCGCCGACGGGGACACACAGTGACGCACGACGACGGCCGCACCCCGGCCGAAGAAGACACGGTCGACACCGAGCACACGGTGGAGACCGAGGACGCCACACCCACCGTCCTCGAGCAGCTCGGCGGACTGTCGGGGCTCGTCGCCTCGGTGCTGCCGGTGCTGGTGCTCGTGCCGGTGAACTCCCGGTGGGGTCTGACCGCCGCCCTGATCGCCGCCGTCGCGGTGTCGGTGGTGGTGTTCCTGTGGCGCCTGGCGCGCAAGGAGACCCTGATGCCGGCGGTCTCCGGTCTGATGGGCGTGGGCATCTGCGCGGTGATCGCCTGGTGGCTCGGCGACGCCAAGGGCTACTTCGCCTACGGCATCTGGTACTCGCTGGTCGCCGGGATCGTCTTCCTGGGCTCGGTCGTGGTGCGCTGGCCGCTGGTCGCGGTGATCTGGAACGGTGTCAACGGTTCCGGGCACCGCTGGCGCAGCAACCGCACGGCGGTGCGCGTGTACAGCATCGCCACGCTGGCCTGGTCGGTGGTGTTCTTCGGACGTTTCGTCGTGCAGCAGTGGCTCTACGTCCAGGATGACGCGGTCGGCGCCCTCGGCGTGGCGCGCATCATCATGGGGCTGCCGCTGACCGCGGTGGTCGTGCTGGTCACGGTGTGGGCCGTGAAGAAGGCCGACGCCTCGGAGCGTGCGGCATGAGCGGGGGCATGCAGACGGTCGACGTCCTCGGCCCGGCACACGGCGGGACGTCCGTCGCCCGGGTCGACGGCCGCGCGGTGTTCGTGCGCGGTGCGTTGCCGGGCGAGCAGGGCGTCCCGGTGGCCCTCGACGAGGCGAAGGACAAGGCACGTTTCCTCACGGGTGAGGTCGTCGACGCCGACGCGATCGCCGTGCCCTCGCCGCACCGGGTCGCCCCGGTGTGTGCCGCCGCGGCCGCCGGCGCGGGCTGCTGCGACCTCGACTTCGTCGACGCGCAGGGCTCGGTGGAGTTCAAGCGGCAGGTGGTCGTCGAGCAGTTCCAGCGCATCGGCGGGATCGAGTTGGGCCCGCAGGTGCTGGAGTCCCGGTCGCTCACGCCGTTCACCGGCTACCGCACCCGCGTGCGCCTCGGCGTCGACGCGTCCGGCCAGGTCGGGCTGCGTCGCCGGGGCAGCAACGGGGTCGTCGCCCTGGGGGCGGACGGTTCCGGTGTCTGTGCCCAGTGGGCCCCGGGCCTGGCCGAGGGCTTGGCTGAGGAACTCGCCGCCCACGAGCTGACCCCGGGCGCGGAGGTCTGCGTCGCGCTCGGTGACGACGGGGTGCGCGGGATCGTCGAGGTCCCGCCGCGGCCGCCGCGTGCACACACACGCCGTCGGCGTCGCGGCGCCAAGCGTCCTGCCGCCGCACCCCGTAGTGTCCTGGCCGGTGACGGGAACGTGACGCGCACCATCGGTGACCGCGCCTGCCCGGTGCCGGTGGAGTCGTTCTGGCAGGCGCACGCCGGTGCGTCCGCCCACTACGCCGCCTGGGTCGCACGCAACACCGCGCAGGACGCCACGGTCGGCTGGGACCTCTACGGCGGTGCCGGCGTCCTGGCCGCGGCGATGCTGTCGGCAGCGCCCGGGATCGCGGTGGACTGCGTGGACATCGCCTCGCCGGCGACCGGCGCAGGACGCACCGGCCTCGCAGGGCGGGACGTCTCCTTCGTCACCGCCGACGTGGGCTCGGCCATCGGGACGCTGCGCGCACCGTCGGTCGTGGTCCTCGACCCGCCGCGCACCGGAGCCGGACGCGAGGTCGTCGAGGCGATCGCCGCCAGGGAACCCGCCGTGGTGCTGCACATCGGCTGCGACCCCGCGACCGCCGCGCGCGACGCGGCGTCCTTCCTCGCCCACGGCTACGAGCCGGAGGCGGTGGAGGTGGTCGACGCGTTCGGGCTCACCCACCACGTCGAGGTCCTCGTGAGGTACGTCAGAACCCCCGGTCACGGGAATTGTTGAGGTCCGATGATGTGAACCCGGGCACTGCCCGTAAGATGGTCGCAGTGCCTGTGACTCAGGCAGCAAGTGTGAAGCGTAGGTAGTCGTTCGTCCGACGACTGGGACGGAGAAGTGAGAACGGGTATGTCGATTCTCGAAAAGATATCGTCACCGGCGGACCTCCGGACGCTGACGCCTGGCCAGCTGGAGACCCTCGCCGGGGAGATCCGGGAGTTCCTCATCGCCAAGGTCTCGGCCACCGGCGGGCACCTGGGGCCCAACCTCGGGGTCGTGGAGCTCACGATCGCCCTGCACCGGGTCTTCGACTCGCCGTCGGACCCGATCATCTTCGACACCGGACACCAGTCCTACGTGCACAAGATCCTCACCGGGCGGCGCAACCTGTTCGACACCCTCCGGCAGCGTGACGGGCTGTCCGGCTACCCCGACCGGGCCGAGAGCCCGCACGACTGGACCGAGTCCTCGCACGCCTCGGCGTCGCTGTCCTACGCGGACGGGCTGGCGAAGGCCTTCGAGCTCACCGGCCAGTCCGACCGCCGGGTGGCCGCGGTCATCGGCGACGGTGCACTCACCGGTGGCATGGCCTGGGAGGCCTTGAACAACATTGCCGAGGGCAAGGACAGGCCCTTGACCGTCATCGTGAACGACAACGGCCGGTCCTACTCGCCGACGATCGGCGGGCTCGCCCACAGCCTCGCCGGCATGCGCATGCAGCCGGCCTACGACAAGGTCATGGAGCAGGGCAAGAACTCCCTCGGCCGCCTCGGTGCCGTCGGCGACCACGCCTTCAAGCTGCTGCACAGCTTCAAGGAGGGCGTGAAGCACGCCGTCATCCCGCAGGAGCTGTTCAGCAACCTCGGGCTGAAGTACGTCGGCCCCGTCGACGGCCACGACGTGCGCTCGGTCGAGGCCGCCCTGACCTACGCCCGCGACTACGGCGGACCGATCATCGTGCACATCGTCACCAAGAAGGGCAACGGCTACGGCCCCGCGGAGAACGACGAGGCCGACCAGATGCACTCCACCGGCGTCATCGACCCGCTCACCGGACGCGCCGTGCAGGTCAGCGCCCGCGGCTGGACGGACGTCTTCGCCGACGAGCTCATCGAGATCGGCAGGCGCCGCGAGGACGTCGTCGCCATCACCGCCGCGATGGCCGGGCCCACCGGTCTGGCCCGCTTCGGCGAGGTCTTCCCGGAGCGCACCTTCGACGTGGGCATCGCCGAGCAGCACGCCGTGACCTCCGCCGCCGGGCTGGCCCTCGGCGGGTTGCACCCGGTCGTCGCGGTGTACTCCACCTTCCTCAACCGGGCCTTCGACCAGATGCTGATGGACGTCGGCCTGCTGCACATGCCCGTGACCTTCGTCCTCGACCGGGCCGGGATCACCGGGTCGGACGGGGCGAGCCACAACGGGATGTGGGACCTCTCCATCGCCGGCATCGTCCCGGGGATCCACGTCGCCGCCCCGCGCGACGGTGCACGCCTGGTCGAGGCGCTCGACCGCTGTGTCGGGATCTCCGACGGGCCCTCGGTGGTCAGGTTCTCCAAGGGAGCAGTCCCGAAGGACGTCGACGCGGTGTACTCCACCGCCGACTACGACGTGCTCGCCGAGACCTCCGGGGGTGCTGATGATGCTGGGTCTGACGGGTCGGCCGGGTCTGACGGTGGCGTGTTCGGCGGTGGAAAGTCACTGCGCGTCCTCATCGTCAACTACGGTCCCTTGACCGCCCAGGCGTTCGCCGCGGCGGAGGCACTCTCGGCCGACGGACACGCGGCGGCGGTCATCGACCCGCTGTGGGTCACCCCGGTCGCGGACTCCGTCGTCGAACTGGCTCGCGACAACGACCTGGTCATCACCGTCGAGGACAACGGCGTGCACGGCGGTGCGGGCCAGATGCTCGCCCGCGCTGCCTCGGAGGCCTCGGTGCCCACCCCGGTGCGCTACCTGGGCGTCGACCAGCGCTACCTCGCCCACGGTTCGCGTGGTGAGGTCCTCGCCGAGGTCGGCCTGGACGTCGATTCGGTGGTGGAGCAGGTGCGCGACTGGGCGTCCCAGGAGGCCCACCGCCGCGCCGAGGCCGGCGACCTGAGCTAGCGACTTGCGCTAGCTCTTCGCCCCGCCCCCTTCCCGCGCTCTTCCTTCGCCCTTTCCACGGTGGAGCGATCACCCCTCCAGGCAGGCTTTCGGCCTGAAATGCTGCCTGGAGGGGTGATGTGTCTACACGCTGGAGTGGAGGGGGTCGGCGGTGCGACGCTGAGGTCCCCCACTGTGCGCAGTCGTCCGCCCCGGTCCGCCCCGGTCCGCCCCCGTCGAGCGATCACCCCTCCAGGTAGGATTTCGACCCGAAATGCTACCTGGAGGGGCGACTATTTGCCCCTGTGCGAGGGGCAGAGGGCAGGGGATAGGGGGCAGGTCGGGAGTCGGGTGCCGGGGGGGGGAAGCCGGCTCAGGTGACTTGCCCCGCGAGCACGGGCAGGAAGGCGTCGACCAGGAGGTCACGCTGCCAGGCACGGCATTCCCTCGACTCGAGAGCGCGGCCCAGCGCGTCCTCCAGTGCACCCACCGGGTCGGCGACCGCAACGTCCACCGTTGCGCCGACCGGGTCGGCATCCAGAACGGTGTCCAGGTCAATAACCTGATCGTCACCGGGCTCGTCGAGGTGTTCCGAGGCCGCATCGGCCAGCAAACCGTCAGCGACGGCGCGCGAGGTCTCCCAGGCCACCGAGCGCAGTGAGCGCACGGTCAGCAGGTCTTCGGTCCTGATGCCGGTGGACTCCGAGACGTCCGACAGTGCCTCGCGGAACTCGCCGAGCAGGTGGAAGGCGATCGGGTGGTCGCGCTCCCACGTGCGGTGGTCGGGGAATCCGCCGGAGGTGCTCAAGCGTCCGGGCAGGGAGGAGGCGTCGGCCTCGGCGGCCTGGCGCAGCGCCTCGGACATTGCCCTGGTCAGCGTCGACTTCACCTCGCGGCCGACTGACCCGCGCGAGGAGCGCACAAGGCGCGAGCCGCCGGCGATCTCGCGGTCGATCTGGCGTCCTGAGCTTCCTGCGCGTCCGCCGCGTCCGGTGCCCTGGGCCAGTTCCAGGATGGAGGAGCCGCGCAGCACGTGCTCGGGCGGGACGTCACTCTCACGGGCGATGGCGGTGCGGGCGTAGATGAGCCGGCGGGCGGTCTCGAGCTCGCGGGGGTCGCGCACGTGCCCGAGGCCGCGTAGCTTGCGCCAGTCGGGTTCGGGCACCGGGTGCGTCCACGCCGCACGTACGTGGGCGCACTCCTGGCGGTACCAGTCGGTGCGGCCCAGGTCGTCGAGCCGGGAGAGGGCGACGTCGCGCAGCTCGATGAGCATCTCCACGTCCAGCGCGGCGTAGGTGAGCATGGGCCCGGGGATCGGCCGGGCGGACCAGTCCTCCCGGCCCTTGTCCTTGGCCACGGTGACCCCGAGGAACTCCTCGAGCATCCCGGCCAGGCCGATCTGCCCGTAGCCGAGGAGGCGTCCGGCGATCTGGGTGTCGTGCAGTTCCGGGGTGTGCCAGCCCAGGGAGGTCAGGGCGGGCAGGTCGCTGTGCGCGGCGTGCAGGATCCAGGGGGAGGAGTCCATCAGCGGGGCCAGCACGGCGCCGGCCTGCGGAACGGTCGCCGGGTCGACGAGGTGGGTGCCGGAGCCTTGGCGTCGCAGTTGCACCAGGAAGGCACGGTCGTCGAAGCGGAAGCCGGAGGCCCGTTCAGTGTCCACGGCGATGGGCCCGTGCCCTGCGGCCAGCGATTCGGTCGCCTCCCGCACGGTCTCGATCGTGTCGGACAGGGCGGGGACGCCGTCGCGGGGCGAGGTGAGGTGTTCTGCCACGGGGGCCACCTTACCTACCCTTCAGGGCGGTCACCCCTTCGGGCGGCAGGCCCGCCACGTTGGCGAGCACCTTGGAGAACGCGGTGACGTGGTCGGACAGGTCGGTGCCCGACGCCGTCCACGAGGCGCGCATCTCGACCTGGAAGGCGTGGGCCGGTCCGCCGATGTCACCGAACCTGCTGGACGCGGTGGCGGTGACGGTGCCGCCGAGGTCGCTGAAGGTGCTGCCGTGGAGCCCCTCGGTCAGCCAGTCCCAGGCGACCTCGGGCAGCAGCGGGTCCTCGGCGACCGAGGCGTCGAGGTCGGCCTGGATGTAGGCGACCAGCTTCATCATGCCCGGGCCCTCGGAGCCCTTGGGGTCGTGGAGCAGGATCAACCTGCCGAAGGCGTCACCGTCGGAGTCTGTGGGGACGGCGGCTTCCCCACCGTCGTCCCCACCGTCCCCGGGGAGCGACCCCGGTTGTATTCGGTCGACCTCCAGTCCGATGGCGTGGCTGTAGGGGGCGAGTTTCCGCGGCGGGCGGATGTCGGTCACCGTGATCCCGGTGCGCACCGTGGCGGCGTGCATGGAGGTGACCGCGTCCCGGAACGGCGCGGGGACGGTCGCCGCGGTGTCGGCGCCCAAGGCCTGACCCGCTGTACCTGTCATCTCTGAATCAACGCTCACACCGGCCAACATAACGGGCGGGCGGGGGTGTGTGGCGCAGGCGCGCCGTCGTTGCCGTAGTTCGCGCGGGAACTGGCATAATCGTGGACATGGTTGACCTGAACTCGTCCCCGGTCGGCGTCGCCGATCTCCGTCCGACTGAAGAGGCGGTCGCCACGGCGCGTGCCGCCCGCCGTGCCTCGCAGGACGCGCCGCTGCTGGCGGCGGTGCGCGGGGAGACGCCGTCGCGGCGTCCTGCGTGGATGATGCGTCAGGCGGGACGCTCCCTGCCGGAGTACCGCGAGCTGCGCCGCGAGGTCGGCATGCTCGACTCGTGTTTCCGTCCCGACCTGCTCGCCGAGATCACGATGCAACCGGTGCGCCGCCACGACGCGGACGCGGCGATCCTGTTCTCCGACATCGTGGTGCCGCTGAAGGCCGCCGGGGTGGCCGTGGACATCGTCGCCGGTCGCGGCCCGGTGCTGGAGTCGCCGGTGCGCTCGGCTGAGGCTGTCCAGGCCCTGCCGGTGGTGGAGGCCGCACAGCTCGAGGCGGTCGTCGAGGGCATCGGCGGGATCCTCGAGGAGCTGCGCGACGACCAGGTGCTCATCGGCTTCGCCGGCGCCCCGTTCACCCTGGCGTCCTACCTCATCGAGGGTGGCCCGTCGAAGAACCACGGCGTGACCAAGGCGATGATGTACTCGCAGCCGCAGCTGTGGCACGCGCTGATGGAGAAGCTGACCCCCACGGTCGTGCGGTTCCTGCAGGTGCAGATCGAGGCCGGGGCGGACGCGGTGCAGCTGTTCGACTCGTGGGCGGGCTTCCTCAGCCTGCGCGACTACCGCGAGTTCGTCGCACCCTACACCGAGCGCATCATCGCCGCGGTGCGTCCCTACGGTGTGCCGGTGACCCACTTCGGCGTGAACACCGGTGAGCTGCTCGGCGAGATGGCGGCCGTGGGCCCGGACATGATCGGCGTGGACTGGAAGACGCCGATGGACGTCGCCGCGCGCCGCGTGGCCGCCGACCTCGCCGCCGCGCACGATGCGGGCGATCCGCGGGTGCCGGCGGGCCGGACGGTGCGTGCGGTGCAGGGCAACCTGGACCCGGCGATCCTGCTGGCCGGACCGGACGTCATCGCCGAGCAGGTCGCCCGCGTCATCGCCGAGGGTGACCGTGCGGTCGCCGAGGGCAACGCCCTGGGACACGTCTTCAACCTCGGTCACGGCGTACTGCCGGAGACCGACCCGGATGCGATCACCCGGGCTTTCGCGGAGGTGCATGAACTGTGAGTGACGGACAGCGAGACGGTATCGGAGAGGCCGCGGGTGCCGGGGCAGGCCCGAGCGTGGCGGTCATCGGCGGGGGAGTGACGGGCATGTTCGCCGCCTGGGAGCTGCGCCGCCGGCTCGGCCCGGGCGCGCGGATCCTGGTGCTGGAGGCCTACGGGCGTCTCGGCGGGAAGCTGAAGACGGTGGACTTCGCCGCCGGGCCGGTGGACATGGGGGCCGAGGCGTTCCTGACCCGGCACACCGGCATGGCCCAGCTGGTCGCTGACCTTGGGCTGGAGTCCGAGCTGCGCACGCCCTCGGGTGCACGCAGCGCCTTCCTCGTCGACGGTGAGCTGGTCGACATCCCGTCCGCCACGGTGATGGGCGTTCCCGCCCGCGGCGCGGACGTGGCCGACGTGCTCACCGCGAAGGGCCAGGCCGCGGTGGACGCGGAGCTGGACGGCCCGGCGTTGCCGTGGATCGTCGGCGACGACGTCAACGTGGGCGAACTGGTGCGGCGGCGTTTCTGCGACGAGGTCGTCGACCGGCTGGTCTCCCCGATGCTGGGCGGGGTGTACTCCTGCTCCGCCGACGACCTGGGCCTGCGCGCGACCGTGCCGCAGATCGCCGAGGCGATGGACGACCTCGCAGGACGCGGCGACGACGTGTACCTGTCGACGGCGGTGGCGCAGGTCCTCGAGGACCGCGCGGCCGCGTCTGCGTCCTCGAAGGACGGTTCCGCCGGGCCGGCGTTCAACACCATGGCTTCCGGCTACCGCACGCTGATCAACCGCCTGGCGGAGGCGTCCGGCGCGGACATCCGGGTGAATACGCAGGTCGAGGAGATCGGACGCTACAACGGGCGGATCTACCTCGAACCCGTCGGCACCGTGGACGCCGTCGTCGTGGCGACGCCCGCACCCACGGCGTCCGTCCTGCTCAAGGACATCGCACCGGACGCCGCGGACATCCTCGGCGGGGTGAAGCTCGCCAGCTCCGCGGTGGTGGGTATGAGCTACAGCGGGACTGAGGGTGATCCCGGCATCCCGCAGCGCTCCGGGATCCTCATCGGTGCGGACGGCCCGACCCACGCCAAGGCCTTCACCTTCTCCTCACGCAAGTGGCCGCACCTGGGCGAGCGCGACGGCGGCCGTGGTGGTTTCGTGCGCGCCAGCTTCGGCACCTACCAGGACTCCAGCCTGCTCGAGGTGGACGACGAGACCCTGGTCGAGTACGCCATCGCCGACCTGGAGAAGGTCGCCGGGGTCACCGCCAGGCCCGCCGAGACCTTCGTCCAGCGCTGGTGGGGCGGGCTGCCGGTCTACGGCGTCGGCCACACCGAACTCATGGGTATCGCAGAGTCGGCCGTCTCCGAGAGCCCGCGGGTTGCGGTGGCCGGCGCGAGCCTGCACGGCGTGGGCGTACCCGCCTGCGCCGAGACCGGCCGTGCCGCGGCACGCAAGATCGCCGCGGAGTTGTGACGCCCGGCTCCCCTGTCAAGGGGTGGGAGCGTCCCGCGGGCGGCTAGAATCAGGGATGACGAACGACAACTTTCACAGGACAGGTGGTTGACAGCATGGCCAAGCTCGACTTCAGGGAGCTCAACGAGAAGCTGCAGTACACGATGTGGTCCGTGTTCACGGTCCGCAACGGTGAGCTGCCCGAGGGGGAGGAGGCCCGCGCCGCGGTCGCCGAGGACTTCGCGTCCTTCCTGGCGTCCTACGACGACGAGGAGCTCACCGTCCGCGGCGTGTACGACCTCACCGGCCAGCGTGCCGAGGCCGACATCATGATCTGGTGGCACGCCGAGAAGTTCGAGGACCTGCAGCGTGCCTACCGTCGCTTCCTGAAGGAGACGACCCTGGGCCGTGCCTGCGACGGCTACTGGTCGAACTCCGCGCTGCACCGTCCGGCGGAGTTCAACAAGTCCCACCTGCCGTCCTTCATCATGGGCGAGGACCCGGCCGAATGGATCGCCGTGTACCCGTTCGTGCGCTCCTTCGAGTGGTACCTGCTTCCCGACCAGGAGCGTCGCACGATCCTCGCCGAGCACGGCATGGCCGCCCGCGGGTTCGACGAGGTCCGCGCGAACACCGTGCCCGCCTTCGCCCTCGGCGACTACGAGTGGATCCTCGCCTTCGAGAGCCCCACCCTGGACCGCATCGTGGACCTGATGTACAAGATGCGCTACACCGAGGCCCGTCGCCACGTCCGCGAGGAGGTGCCGTTCTTCACCGGCCGCCGCGTGAACGCTGATGCGGAGGACCTCGCCGGCTTCATCGCCGAGCTGCCCTGACACCTCACCGCAGACAGTAACCCCGTAGGACGCTCGGAGCGTCCTACGGGGTTACTGTCTGTGATGCGCCGCGGCGCGGCGTCAGGCCTCGCGCAGCTGCAGTGCGATGCCGTTGATGCAGTAACGCAGGTCGGTGGGGGTGTCGTAGCCCTCGCCGGCGAAGACGTGGCCCAGGTGTCCGCCGCAGGTGGCGCACACGACCTCGGTACGTCGGGTACCGAGGGAATCGTCCACGCGGGTCTCCACCGCGTCGGAGTCCGCCGGGTCGAAGAACGACGGCCAACCGCAGTGCGAGTGGAACTTCTCCGTGGAGCGGAACAGCTCGCTGCCGCACCCACGGCACACGTAGACGCCCTGCTCCTCGGAGTCGGTGTACTCACTGGTGTACGGCCGCTCCGTGGCGGAGTTGCGCAGCACCTGGAACTCGTCCGGGGAGAGACGCTGCTTCCACTGCTCGTCGCTCAGCGCGGAGAAGTCCTCGAGGGGACGGACGTCGGGGTTGTTCTCGGTCATGGTGGCTACCTCTGTTCCTGCTCTACGTGCTCGTTCTTCTCTGATGCCTCTTCCGGTGCACCGTGGTGCTGGCGCCGCCAGTCGGTGACGAGCCAGACGACCACGGACGTCGCGGCGGCCAGGATGATCAGCCCCCAGCCGACGGTGCCGCGGGTGTACTCGACGATACGCCCGGGCCACTCCCACCGGTCGGAGTTCCAGGAGTCACCCGACATGCACCAGTAGATACCGACCCAGATGACCGGGTTGTGCATCACCGAGAACCGGCAGAACACGGTGAAGATCATCGGGATCAGCATCATCGAGTAGTACATCTGGCCCAGCGAGCTGACAAGGAACACCCCGGTCATCAGGATGCCGGCCGTCGTCGCCGACCACATCAGCGGGTCGGAGTTGCGCCAGCGCAGCAGACCCAGCACCGCGACAGCCACACCCATGGCGAACAGTGCGCGCATCAGCAGCACGAACCAGTCGGACATGCCGAAGTACACGCCCACCCCCGAGACCGAGGAGTTGGCGTAGTCCCGGACCTCGCCGAGGTAGGGCATGAGCTTGTCCAGGTAGTCCCCGGGCCGTGCCATCAGGGGCCAGGCGGCGAGGTTGAACGCCACCGGCACCGCGAGTCCGGTGACCACGGCCCACCACTGCCGACGCACGAACGGCAGGAAGAGCAGGACGGCGAACTGCGGCTTCACGGTGATCGCCAGGCCCACGGCGATGCCCGCCAGGACGGTGGCCCACGTGCTGCGCGTCCCCGTCCCGGCGCCGCAGCGCCAGGAGACGTCGCCGGCGCCGACCAGGATCCACCACAGGAAGACGACCTCGACGAAGAGCAGCACACCGTTGATGTTGGAGAACAGCAGGGTGTTGGTGATCGACTCGGTGGAGAACACCAGGAAGGCCGCCACGGGCAGAACCGGGCCGGTCAGCGACCGGCGGGCCAGTTTCGTCAGGATCGCCAGGGCCACGAGGACCGCGACGCCGTTGGCGAAGATGAACAGGATCCGGCCGGAATCCCAGGTCGGCAGGTAGGACAGCGGGCTGAGCAGCAGCGTGCCGCCGGGGGAGTAGAGGTAGTGCGGGTCGACGAAGGTGTAGTTCTCGTCGTACACCGGGACGCCGTCGATGAACCGGTGCAGCGCGTTCCACACGGTGGTGAAGTCGTCGGTGGGGTGGCTGTTCTGCGGGCTGAGGAACACCCGGTGGATCATCGTGAATATGGCCAACGGCCAGGCCGCCATGGTGAGCACACCGGCCGGGGTGCGCAGGGAGTCCCGGAGGGCGTCCATACGGGAAGTCGTCCCGCCGGATGTGGTAGCGGCGCCGGTGTCGCCGGGGTCTCCGGAGCCACCGGGGCGTGCGCTGCCGGAGGAGGAGCCGGCCGGGGTCATCTTTGCAGTCACGGTCCCTGACTCTACTGGCTTCACGCCGCGACCCCGGGGACCGCCACGGTCGCGCCCGGGACAGACACCCCCGGGCGCATCGGCGTTGGCGGCCTGCGTGCCGGCGGCC